>NZ_JBEOPV010000005.1:0-325029 GCF_040310425.1 Pseudomonas sp. 65/3-MNA-CIBAN-0223 | reverse complement strand
TGCTGATAATCTTGTTGACTATCAGTCTGACTCCACAAGCACCCACACGAATTGCTTGATTCAGTTGTTAAAGAGCGATTGGTTAAGATCTTTCGTCTCAACCGAGGCGCGCATTCTACAGCAGCCTCATTTGCTGTCAAGTGATTATTTTCAGAAGTTTTCCAAGTTTCCTTAGTAACTTCAACCACTTGCGCTTTCGATCTCTCGTTAGCGGGAGGCGAATTCTACAGCGTTACACGCTGCTGTCAACACCTCTTTTTCAACTTCTTTTGCGCTTCGATGACCTGAAGCAGCTGACCGTCAAAACTGCGTAACTCATTGTTTACCAAGGAGTTTTCCGTTTCGACTGCGCCGGAAGTGGGGCGAATTATAGACCGTTACAATTCGCCGTCAAGCGCTTATTTCAGCTTTACTCGGATTTGAGCGTAATGCGCGCAAATGCCTTCTTGCCAGCCTGGCAAACGTGGGTTGCGCCCAGTACGTATATAAAGGTGCGATCAACCACTTCACCATCTATACGCACACCACCAGAATTGAGCAGGTCACGCGCCACTGCCGAATTCTTCACCAGGCCTGCCTTATTAAGGACGGCTGCGATCGGCATGTCTTCAGCTGCGGTCAATTCGATTTCAGGCAGGTCATCGGGCAACTCGCCCTCTTTCATCCGGTTGCCTGCAGCACGATGGGCATTGGCCGCCGCTTCTTCGCCGTGGAAACGCGCAACGATCTCCTCGGCCAGCTTGATCTTGATGTCACGCGGATTAGCGCCCGCTTCGACGTCGGCACGCAAGGCATTGATCTCATCCATCGAGCGGAAGCTGAGCAATTCGAAGTAGCGCCACATCAGCGCATCAGGAATCGAAACCAGCTTGCTGTACATCACACCCGGTGCTTCCTGGATACCCACGTAGTTGCCCAACGACTTGGACATCTTCTTCACGCCATCCAGACCTTCCAACAGCGGCATGGTCAGGATGCACTGAGGCTCCTGCCCATAACCCCGCTGCAGCTCACGCCCCATCAGCAGGTTGAACTTCTGATCGGTGCCGCCCAACTCCACGTCTGCGCGCAAGGCAACGGAGTCATAGCCCTGGACCAGCGGGTACAGGAACTCATGGATAGCGATTGGCTGGTTGGTGGTATAGCGCTTGTCGAAGTCATCGCGCTCAAGCATGCGAGCGACAGTGTATTGCGACGTCAGGCGAATGAAGTCCGCCGGCCCCATCTGATCCATCCAGGTGGAGTTGAACGCCACTTCGGTCTTGGCCGGATCGAGGATCTTGAACACCTGGGTCTTGTAGGTCTCGGCGTTGTCGAGAACCTGCTCGCGCGTCAGCGGCGGACGCGTGGCGCTCTTGCCGCTCGGATCGCCGATCATCCCGGTGAAGTCACCTATAAGGAAGATCACCTGATGCCCCAGCTCCTGGAACTGGCGCAGCTTGTTGATAAGCACCGTGTGACCCAGGTGCAAATCCGGCGCCGTCGGATCGAAGCCGGCCTTAATACGTAGCGGTTGGCCACGCTTGAGCTTTTCGATCAGCTCGGACTCGACCAACAGTTCTTCCGCACCACGTTTGATCAGCGCTAGCTGCTCTTCAACCGACTTCATAACAGACCCGCAAGGCTCGAATTCAAAGGGAACCAACCATACAAGATCACGGGTCAAATACAAAGTTTGGCCGGCGCAATGACGCCAATCCGCCGGCAGAGTGACCGCGGACTTGCTTCAAGGATGATTTGGTTATATTTTATACAGTTATTTCATCTTCATCATGTCATTCATCTTTTCCAATTCATCTTTTTCAAAGTCAAAAATTACCCATGACCAAAGAATCGTCTAAAGCGCCACCGCTTTACCCGAAGACCCATCTGCTCGCTGCAAGCGGTATCGCCGCCCTGCTGAGCCTGGCACTTCTGGTATTCCCTTCCAGTGATGTAGAAGCCAAAAAGACAACCCTGAGCCTTGAACTGGAAAGCCCTGCTGAACAACTGACACAAGATCAAGACGCCGCAGAAGCCGTTCAAGCCACAAATGAAACCGCCGCTTCGCCTTTCGCACAGATCGACAACAGCGCTGAACAGCCCCAGGAAACCGCTCAGGCCGAGCCAGCGCCTACGCCAGTGGCTGAAGAAAAGAAAGCCCCAACCCATCGGGAAGTGATAGTTGCCAAAGGGGACACGCTGTCCACCCTGTTCGAGAAAGTCGGCCTGCCCGCCACTTCCGTGCACGATGTACTGGCCAGCGACAAACAAGCCAAGCAGTTCAGCCAGCTCAAGCGCGGCCAGAAACTCGAATTCGAACTGAACCCGGACGGCCAGCTGGCCACGCTGCACAGCAAGGTCAGCGATCTCGAAACCATCACCCTGACCAGGAACGACAAGGGCTATGCCTTCAACCGCGTAACCGCCAAGCCGAGTGTGCGCTCTGCCTACGCCCACGGCGTGATCAACAGCTCGCTGTCGCAGTCTGCCGCTCGCGCCGGCCTGTCCCACAGCCTGACCATGGACATGGCCAGCGTATTTGGCTACGACGTCGACTTCGCCCAGGATATTCGCCAGGGCGACGAGTTCGATGTGATCTACGAACAGAAAGTCGTCAACGGCAAGGCCGTGGGCAATGGCCCTATCCTCTCTGCGCGCTTCACCAACCGTGGCAAGACCTATACCGCTGTTCGCTACACCAACAAGCAAGGCAACAGCAGCTATTACACGGCTGACGGCAACAGCATGCGCAAGGCATTCATCCGTACACCGGTAGATTTCGCCCGCATCAGCTCCAAGTTTTCCATGGGCCGCAAGCACCCGATCCTGAACAAGATCCGTGCGCACAAGGGTGTCGACTACGCCGCCCCTCGCGGCACGCCGATCAAGGCCGCCGGTGACGGCAAGGTGTTGCTGGCCGGTCGTCGAGGCGGCTACGGCAACACGGTGATCATCCAGCACGGCAACACTTACCGTACGCTGTATGGCCACATGCAAGGCTTCGCCAAGGGCGTGAAGACCGGCGGTTCCGTCAAACAGGGCCAGGTCATCGGCTACATCGGCACCACCGGCCTCTCCACTGGCCCGCATTTGCACTACGAATTCCAGGTCAATGGCGTGCACGTCGATCCCCTGGGCCAGAAAGTCGCGATGGCAGACCCGATCTCCAAGGCCGAACGCGCACGCTTCCTGGCCCAGAGCCAGCCGCTGATGGCCCGCATGGACCAGGAAAAATCCACCATGCTGGCTTCGAAGCGCTAAGCCATGACGCTCTACATAGGCGTGATGTCTGGAACCAGCCTGGATGGCCTGGACATCGCGCTGGTGGAGCTGGACCCGGCGATCAATTTGATCGCCACCCACTACATCCCCATGCCCGACTCCTTGCGCTGTGAGCTGCTGGCATTGTGCGCCAGTGGCCCCGACGAAATAGCCCGCTCGGCAATTGCCCAGCAAAACTGGGTCAAGCTTGCGGCGCAGGGCATCGCCACCCTCCTCGCTGAACAGAACCTGCAGCCCGCAGATATCCGCGCGATCGGCAGTCACGGCCAGACCATTCGGCACGAACCGGCGCGGGGTTTCACGGTACAAATCGGCAACCCTGCCCTGCTCACCGAGCTGACCAACATCACCGTAGTCAGTGATTTCCGCAGCCGTGACGTAGCGGCTGGAGGTCAAGGTGCGCCGCTGGTTCCCGCTTTCCACGAAGCGCTGTTTGAAGAACAGCCTGGCAACCGCGCAGTCTTGAATGTCGGCGGCTTTAGTAATCTGAGCCTGATCGAACCCGGCAAAGCGGTATCGGGTTTCGATTGTGGCCCGGGAAATGTGCTGCTGGATGCCTGGATTCACCAGCAACGCGGCGATAATTACGATCGCGATGGCCAGTGGGCGGCCAGCGGCAAGGTTGAACCAGCGTTATTGCGGGCCTTGCTGAGCGATCCATTCTTCGTGACCCAAGGCCCGAAAAGTACCGGGCGCGAGGTGTTCAACCTGCCATGGCTGACACAGCATCTGTCCCGGCTGACGGCATTCGCTGCACAAGACGTGCAGGCAACGCTGCTGGAGCTCACGGCATTGACCATCGTCGAGTCGCTGCAACAGGCACAATCGGCGACTCGGGAACTACTGGTCTGCGGAGGAGGCGCGCATAACCTCGCGTTGATGGCACGCCTGGCCAGCCTGCTGCCCGACGCAACAGTCAGTAGCACCGGCGCCTATGGCGTAGATCCTGACTGGGTCGAGGCCATGGCCTTCGCCTGGCTGGCTCACTGCTGCCTTGAAGGTATCGCAGCCAATCGCCCTAGCGTCACCGGCGCTCGCGGCTTGCGCGTGCTTGGCGCCATCTATCCCGCCTGAACATCCACCGAATCCCGCACAGCAAAACGCCGCACAACCCAATGGGAGTGTGCGGCGCTTGATTTGGAATAGACGTGCGATCAGATCGAGAACGAAGAACCGCAACCACAGGTGGTCGAAGCGTTCGGATTCTTGATCACGAAGCGCGACCCTTCCAGCCCTTCCTGATAGTCGACCTCGGCACCCGCCAGGTACTGGAAACTCATAGGGTCCACAACCAGGCTGACACCTTCGCGCTCGACGATGGTGTCGTCATCGGCCACTTCTTCATCGAAGGTGAAGCCGTACTGAAAACCTGAACAACCGCCGCCCGTAACAAATACGCGCAGCTTCAAGCGATCATTCCCCTCTTCATCGACCAGGCTCTTCACCTTGTGCGCAGCACCGTGGGTAAATTGCAAAGCCGTGGGGGTGAAGGATTCGACGCTCATGCTAACTATCTCCCGGCGTTACGCCGCCATAATGCGTGATGACGGGCATTATCCGCTTCTCCTAGAAAATTGGTCAACTATTGTTACGGTATATCAATCACACCTATTGTCAGACCAGAATGCAAAAAGGCCCGCTTAACGGGCCTTTTTGCCGATCAAGGTAAGGCGTTACGGCAGCATGCCTGCGTGGGACAGCCCCAGGCGCTCATCGAGGCCGAACAGGATATTGAGGTTCTGCACGGCCTGACCGGAGGCGCCCTTCACCAGATTGTCGATGACCGACAACACCACGACCAGATCACCATCCTGCGGACGATGCACCGCGATACGGCAGACATTTGCGCCGCGCACGCTGCGGGTTTCCGGGTGGCTGCCAGCGGGCATTACATCGACGAACGGTTCGTTGGCGTAGCGCTTTTCGAACAATGTCTGCAGGTCGACGGAGCGATCGACAACCGTTGCGTACAGCGTCGAGTGAATACCGCGAATCATTGGCGTGAGGTGCGGAACGAAGGTCAGACCGACATCCTTGCCCGAGGCACGACGCAGGCCCTGGCGAATTTCCGGCAAATGACGGTGACCTTTGACGGCGTAAGCCTTCATGCTTTCCGACGTCTCGGAGTACAGCGAACCGACTGCAGCCCCACGACCGGCTCCGCTGACGCCGGACTTGCAGTCGGCGATCAGGCGAGAGGTGTCGGCCAGACCGGCTTCGAGCAGCGGCAGGAAACCCAATTGCGTAGCGGTTGGATAGCAACCCGGCACCGCAATCAGGCGCGCCTGCTTGATTTGCTCACGGTTAACTTCAGGCAGACCGTATACCGCCTCCTCAAGCAATTGCGGGGCACCGTGAGGCTGGCCGTACCACTTGGCCCACTCATCTGCGTCCTGCAAGCGGAAGTCTGCCGACAGGTCAATGACCTTGGTGCCCGCCGCCAGCAACTCGCCAGCAAGGGCGTGCGCGACACCGTGGGGCGTGGCAAAAAACACCACGTCGCAGGCGCCCAGGGTCTTGATGTCCGGAACGCTGAAGGCCAGGCCGTCGTAATGACCGCGCAGGTTGGGATACATATCAGCCACGGCCAGACCGGCCTCGGATCGGGAAGTGATCACTGCCACTTCAGCTTGCGGATGCTGTGCCAACAGACGCAGCAGTTCGACACCGGTGTAACCCGTGCCGCCGACGATACCGACCTTGACCATAAACCTGCCCTCAACGAACCCACTGGAAAGCCGACGATAATAGGGCCCGTATCGTTCTGCGACAACCGGCAAGGTGACGTGCGGGCGCTCAAGCCTCTACTATTCGGGCTACCGTGAACCTGGGAATAACTAAAATGCTTTATCTGTGGCTCAAAGCGCTTCATATCGTCAGCATGGTCTGCTGGTTTGCCGGCCTTTTCTACTTGCCGCGCCTGTTCGTGTATCACGCGCAAAGCGAGGACACCGTCAGCAAGGAACGCTTCAGCCTGATGGAACGCAAGCTGTACCGCGGCATCATGGGCCCGGCGATGATCGCCACGCTGGTCTTCGGTGTCGCCCTGATCTACCTCAACCCCAGCATCTTCACCCAGGGCGCCTGGATTCACGCCAAGCTAACGCTGGTCGTGTTGCTGATTGGCTACCACCACATGTGCGGCGCCCAAGTGAAACGTTTTGCCCGTGGCGAAAACACCCGCAGCCATGTCTTCTTTCGCTGGTTCAATGAAGTGCCGGTTCTGTTATTGCTGGCTATCGTAATTCTGGTCGTGGTTCGGCCGTTCTAAACTCAACAGACACAACTCACCGGGGTACTTCCAATGTCGCTGCCCGCTTTGCTCGAACAACGTCTGCGCCTGCCTGTAGTGGCGGCGCCGATGTTCCTGATCTCCAACCCGCAACTGGTGCTGGCCTGCTGCAGAAATGGCGTGGTTGGCAGTTTTCCAGCACTGAACCAGCGCGAAAGCAGCGGCTTCAAGGCGTGGCTGGAAGAGATCGAAGCGGGTCTGGCGGTTCTGGACAACCCGGCGCCTTACGCAGTAAATCTCATCGTCCACAACAGCAACCCCAGACTGCAGGCGGATCTGCACATTTGCGTCGAGCATAAAGTGCCGATCGTGATTACCAGCCTGGGCGCAGTCAAGGAGTTGGTAGACGCGGTTCACAGCTATGGCGGCCTGGTGTTTCACGACGTGACGACTCGTCGCCATGCCGAGAAAGCTGCCGAGGCTGGAGTGGATGGCCTGATCGCGGTAGCGGCCGGCGCCGGGGGCCATGCCGGAACATGGAGCCCGTTCTCGCTCATTGCCGAGATCCGTCAATTCTTCGACAAGACGCTGCTACTGGCTGGCTGCCTGAACCACGGCCACGAGATCCTCGCCGCGCAACTGCTGGGGGCTGATCTCGCCTATTTCGGTACACGGTTTATCGGTACGACCGAAAGCCATGCGCCTGAAGCCTATAAACAAATGCTGCTGGACTCCCGGGCGGCGGATATCGTCCATACTCCAGCCGTGTCGGGTGTGCCGGCCAGTTTCATGCGCCAGAGCCTGGAAGCCGCCGGGTTCGACACAGCCGCCTTGCAAGGCAAAGGGGAAGTGAATTTCGGCGCCAAGCTCAAGCCGATCAGTGATGAAGCCAAGGCGTGGAAGACGGTGTGGTCCGCGGGCCAGGGCGTTGGTGAAATCGACGACCTGCCAAGCGTGGATGAACTGGTGGCACGCCTTGATGCCGAATACCGCAAGGCGCTGGAACTGGCCTCGACGCTGCCCAAACGCTGGCCGCGATGAGCCCCTACCCGCCTCCTCAATGACCACTCGCGACAAGGATGCCTCGCAATGAGCGAAAACCGTTTCAAGATCATGTTCGACGGCGCTCTGCTGCCAGGCGTTGACATCACCACCGCCAAGCTCAACCTTGCCGAGCTGTTCAAGAGCGATGTGGCTGCCATCGAACGGCTATTCAGCGGCCGGCCGGTTGCGCTCAAACGCGACCTGTCGCACTCCGATGCCCAGACCTATCTTCAGGCACTGGCAAAAACCGGCATTGATGCACGGATCGAAAGTGAACCTTCGATCGAGCTGAACCTGTCTGACGTCCATGAACCCGCCCCTGTGCCAGCCTTCGTCCAGGATCCGCAATCGCCTTACGCGCCCCCGCACGCAGCAGTCGGTGAAACGGTGACGGGGTTCGCCCCACTCAAACCGTTCAGCTTCCAGGGTCGTATCGGTCGCTTGCGCTTTCTCGCCTGGACGATGGTCCTGACGTTGGTGACACTTGGCCTGGGCAGCGTATTGGCGCTCATGGGCCTGGCCGTCTTGAGTTCGGACTCGAGCGGCGGCCTGATTCTCGCCGGTCTGCTGGCTTTCATCCTGATCGCCGCGCTCGGGTTCGTCAGCATTCAGTTCAGCGTCCAGCGCCTGCATGACATTGGTTGGTCGGGCTGGCTATGGCTGCTGAACCTGGTGCCTTTTGTTGGCAGCTTCTTTCCCTTTGTCATGATGATCATGCCGGGCAACAGTGTCGCCAACCGCTATGGTGCTCCGCCTCCGCCCAACAGCAATGCCGTCAAAGTCCTGTCTTGCTTGTGGGTGGTATTTATTGCCCTGGTTTTCATTGGCGGCCTGGCCGGTGGTCTCTCGGCCATTCAGGATGAGTACCAGAGCGCGACCCAAAGCGCTTATGAAAGTGACTCCATCAGCCCTTCCGAAATCGAAGATCAAACCGGGGTGGAAACAGAGCCGGTGCCGAATTCAGCTGACGATGCAGCCGAAGGAGCCCAGCCACCTGTAGACTCTGCGAAAGAATGAACAGCACTCCCCGCCGGTGACACCTGCGTCGCGGGCGCGGAGCTGTTGCGATGGAGAACTGCATGACCCGTTACGCTCTGATCACTGGTGCCTCCAGCGGTATCGGCCTGGCGATGGCCGAAGCGCTGGCCCGGCGCGGCCGTAGCCTGCTCCTGGTGGCCCGACAGCGTGATCAGCTGGAAAGCATTGCCATTGAACTGACTCAACGTTTTGGCGTGGAGGTGCTTTTTCGCGCCTGCGACCTGGGCGAACCCTTGCGGCTGTCCGGTTTCCTGCTGGAGCTTGAAGAAGGCGACCGGCAGATCGACCTGCTGGTGAACTGCGCCGGTATTGGCACCTGCGGCCCGTTCCTCGCACAGGACTGGATGACCGAGCAGGACCTGATCGAAGTGAACATCCTGGCGATGACTCGCCTGTGTCATGCCATCGGCAATAGCATGGCGCTGCACGGTGGCGGGCAAATCCTCAACGTGGCATCGGTCGCAGCCTTCCACCCGGGTCCCTGGATGAGCACCTATTACGCCAGCAAAGCCTACGTACTGAATTTCTCCGAAGGGTTGCGCGTAGAACTGAAGAAGTGTGCGATCAAGGTTTCGGTGCTTTGCCCTGGCCCTACCCGTACCGGATTTTTCCGCACGGCCCAACTGAACACCGACAAGCTGAACAACACCCGGCTGACAATGAGCCCCGAAGAAGTCGCGCTCTATACCGTTCGCGCCCTGGAAAAAAATCGCGCGATCATCATCCCGGGGCGACGCAATCGCTGGCGGGCGTTCCTGCCGCGCCTGGGTTCACGCTGGCTCAACCGGACAATCGCGGGCATGGTCAACAAGGCCTATTGTCCGCGCTGATACCCTGCAAGGTAAAACCCTGGGCCCGGGCTAGCTCCGTGGGTACACTCAGGCCAGACCAAACAACGGAGAAAACAGCTGTGGATACTCTGTTCACCAAGATCATCAACCGGGAGATCCCGGCCAGGATCATTTACGAAGACGACCAGGTTCTGGCCTTCCACGACATCGCGCCACAGGCACCGGTGCATTTCCTGGTGATCCCGAAGAAGCCGGTGCGCACCCTCAACGACCTCACCGAGGAAGACAAAACGCTGGCCGGGCACATCCTCTTTACCGCCCAGCGCCTGGCACTGGAACTGGGTTGCGAGAAGGGTTTTCGTGTCGTGATGAACTGCAATGAAGATGGCGGGCAGACCGTCTATCACATCCATATGCACGTACTGGGTCAACGGCAGATGACCTGGCCACCGGGCTAAGACATACCGCGACCTGTGTGTAGGAGCTGCCGAAGGCTCGGGCCGCGTTCGGACGATCTTTTGATCTTCTAGGTATCGAAAACAAGATCAAAAGATCGTCCGAACGCGGCCCGAGCCTTCGGCAGCTCCTACATAAGCGTATAAAACATCACCGCGTGGCAAATGACCCAACGCAAACCTTCCCCGGCCGATTCGGTTAAACTGGTAGCCGAGATTCTTCCCGGAGGTCAGCATGACTACCCAACGTCACTACTCGCCCATTGACCGTCTACTGCTGCAAGCCGATGCTGCCATGCGTACCCTGCTGCCCTTCAGTGGCCAGCCGTACCGCCCATCGCCCGCTATCGTGCAACCGGATGTGCAGATGAGCGACGAAGACACCCGGCATGTCGCCGGCCTGATGCGCATCAACCATACCGGCGAAGTCTGCGCCCAGGCGCTGTACCAGGGCCAGGCCCTGACCGCCAAGCTGCCGCACGTGCGCGCTGCCATGGAACATGCTGCAGAAGAAGAGATCGATCACCTGGTCTGGTGCGAACAACGCATCCACCAGTTGGGGAGCCACACCAGCATTCTCAACCCGCTGTTCTACGGCATGTCGTTCGGTATTGGCGCAGTGGCCGGTTTGATCAGCGACAAGGTTAGCCTGGGCTTCGTTGCCGCCACCGAACACCAGGTGTGCAAACACCTGAACGAACACCTTGAGCAGTTGCCGGCCGAGGACGAAAAGTCCCGGGCGATATTGCAGCAGATGCGCACTGATGAAGAACACCACGCGGAAAGCGCGCTGGATGCGGGCGGGTTTCGTTTTCCGGCGCCGGTGAAGTTCGGGATGAGCTTGTTGGCCAAGGTGATGACCAAGAGCACCTACCGGATCTGATCTGATCTGATCTGTGGGAGCAAGGCTTGCCCGCGATGGCATTCTCCGGATCGCCATCGCGGGCAAGCCTTGCTCCCACAAGAGCGCTGCATCAGCCAGAGGTGTGCGGAAACCATAAAAAAGGCGACTACCGTGAGGAAGTTGCCTTTTTTGTACCCGTAAATCTTAGGTCGGCATGTTGCGCGCGTAGAAGATTTCCAGCATTTCGTGCTTCACACGGTCGGTCACCCGGGCGCGTTGCTCAGAGGACAGGCTGTTGGTGGCATCGCCGAACAGGTAGTTATCCAGTTCGAAGTTCTTCAACAGCATTTTGGTGTGGAACAGGTTTTCCTGGTACACGTTCACGTCGGTCATCTGGTAACTGGCGCGGGTGTCTTCGGAGAGGTAGTTCTGGATCGAGTTGATCTCGTGGTCGATGAAGTGCTTCTTGCCCTCAACGTCACGGGTGAAACCGCGCACACGATAATCCACGGTCACGATGTCCGAATCGAACTGGTGAATCAGGAAATTGAGCGCTTTAAGCGGTGAAATGACGCCACAGGTCGATACGTCAATGTCTACACGGAACGTTGCAATACCGTCATCCGGATGGATTTCCGGGTAGGTGTGCACCGTGATGTGGCTCTTGTCGAGGTGGGCCAGGATAATTTCAGGCAACGGCCCCGGAGACTCTTCGATCTGGCTGTCGGTCGGGGTGACCGGCTCTTCCGAGATCAGAATCGTGACGCTGGCACCCTGGGGTTCATAGTCCTGACTGGCAATGTTCAGGATGTTGGCACCAATGATATCGACAACTTCAGTGAGGATCTGCGTCAGGCGCTTGGCGTTGTACTCTTTATTGATGTACTCGACGTAAGCCTGTTGGTCTTGCGGGGTTTCCGCGTAGCAGATGTCATAGATGTTGAAGCTCAAGGTCTTTGTCAGGTTATTGAACCCGTGGAGCTTGAGTTTGCTTTTCACCGTTAAAAACTCTCTATGTATTGCGGCCCGGGCCGCGTGATCAAGCATGCCCGTCAGATGCGAACAACGCAGCTGCGTAGGACGGTTAACACCTCTTCGCGATGGCGATTTTGGTTGTCTGTTCGGGTGAGTGGCCTGTCGGCAGACGGTCCACGACCCTGAAAAAAGTGGCGCATTATGCAGACGTCAGCTTGGGATCGCCAGAGTCTGCACTGCATTTATGATAGTTGAATGTCGATTCAACCGAGTTCGATGATTTCGTAGTCGTGGGTGATGGCCACGCCCGCCGCCCCAAGCATGATCGAAGCCGAGCAATATTTCTCCGCTGACAGCTCGATGGCACGCTTGACCTGAGCCTCTTTGAGCCCGCGGCCCTTGACCACGAAATGCATGTGGATCTTGGTGAATACCTTTGGATCTTCATTCGCGCGCTCGGCCTCGAGGAAGGCTTCGCAGCTTTCGACAGCCTGGCGCGACTTCTTGAGAATGCTGACGACGTCGAAATTGCTGCAACCGCCGACGCCCAGAAGGAGCATTTCCATCGGCCGGACACCCAGATTACGGCCGCCGGCATCGGGAGGACCGTCCATGACCACGACATGACCGCTGCCGGATTCGCCGAGGAACATGGCTTCGCCAGCCCATTGGATGCGTGCCTTCATCGCCCAGACTCCACTACATAAAAAAGGGTCGCCAGCTTAGCACAGGGCCCGTGGTTGACAGCGTTCACCTGTGCAGGACATAACCACTCGCCCCAGGCAAAATCTCGAAAACTGCAGAAAGTGTCTGTTATGCTGGCGCCAAATCGCTGGCGCCTTGCAAGACCTGAAGCGAACAACAAGATCGTCCGATCGCGGCCTGAACTGTCGTCAGCTCGTGCAAATAAATCCAACTTACTGCGCAGTCTTTTCGGGATACAACCATGGTTGCTATTGCCCCCACCCCCAAGATCAAGAACCTCGACAAGCTGCTCATGCATTGCCAGCGCCGTCGGTATCAGGCCAAGAGCAACATCATTTGTGCCGGCGACCGCTCCGATACCCTGTTCTTCATCATCAAGGGCTCGGTCACGATCCTGATTGAAGACGATGATGGCCGCGAGATGATCATCGCGTACCTTAACTCCGGGGACTTTTTCGGTGAGCTGGGCCTGTTCGAACAGGCCGGCCAGGAGCAGCAACGCAGCGCCTGGGTGCGGGCGAAGATTGAATGCGAAGTCGCGGAGATCAGCTATGCGAAATTTCGCGAATTATCCCTGCAGGACCCAGACATTCTTTACGTGCTCAGCGGACAGATCGCCCAGCGCCTGCGCAATACCACCCGCAAAGTCGGTGACCTGGCCTTCTTCGACGTGACGGGCCGCGTCGCGCGCTGCCTGCTGGAACTGTGCAAGCAACCCGACGCCATGACTCATCCCGACGGGATGCAGATCAAGGTGACCCGCCAGGAAATCGGGCGGATTGTCGGGTGTTCCCGTGAGATGGTCGGTCGCGTGCTCAAGGACCTGGAAGAGCGCAACCTGGTAAACGTCAAAGGCAAGACCATGGTGATCTTCGGCACGCGTTAACCGCCGAACATCTGCTTGAGCATTTGCCGGTAGAGTTGGTCCAGTCGCATCAACGCTTGCGGTGCGGCGAATTTCTCATGCAACGCAATGTGGCTTTCGGCGCGTACTCGCTGCTCCAGGCCACAGGCTTGATTAAAACGATTGACCGCAGCCACCATGGATTCGCGCTGGTTATCGAGCAGCAAGGCCCCATGCACCAGGCCGACCGGCCGCGTACCATCCTTGCTTTGCCGCCAGCGTTGAGCGGTGCCAACCATTTTCCGACCGTCCAGGTTGACGTTGAAGCGACCATCACAGAATGCACCTTCCACTTCACCGATGGACGACGCCCCGCCCAACTCATCCAGCAGCTGACAGATAGGATCGCAGAGGCGGCGATAGGCTGTTTCGATACGATTCTGGTCACCCTCGCTGCGCGGTGGAGCATAAACCAACGCAATGTTGATCGTGGCAGCGGACTGCGGCACGGGCTCGCCGCCGGTTTCACGCAACAAGACTGGCCAACCGGCTGCCGCTGAAACTTCGCAGGCGGATTCGAACTGAGGCAGGCGATTGAGACGACGCGGCATGACCAGCGCCTGATCATTGGGCTGCCAGAACAGCAGGCCGAATTCCGATTCACCGGTGCAGACCTGCGCAAGCAGTTCCTGTTCGGCGAGCAAGCCGGCTTCTACAGAATGAGAGATTGGCTGGGGCATGGATGACTCAGCAAGACATGACGTCTGTGGGGTTCTTGATGGCCTCTTCGCGGGCAAGCCCGCTCCCACAGGGATTGGGTTGCCTACGAAAATGCACTCAGTCGAGGGTAGAACCGCTGACTGCAGTACCACGCTCGGGGAAAAACAGACGCTGCAGTTCAGTACCCGGGCTTTCCGCGCGCATGAACGCTTCACCCACGAGGAACGCGTAGACGTCGCTGATTTCCATCAGCTCCACATCGGCACGGTTGAGAATGCCGCTTTCGGTGATCACCAAACGATCCCGCGGAATTCGCGGCAACAGATCCAGGGTAATCTCCAGGCTCACGTCGAAGGTATGCAGGTTGCGGTTGTTGATGCCCACCAGCGGAGTGTCGAGGGTTTTCAAGGCCCGCTCCAGCTCGTCTCCATCGTGAACTTCCACCAGCACGTCCAGGCCGACACCTTTGGCGACAGACGCCAGCTCGGCCATTTTCACGTCGTCCAGGGCGGAAACGATCAACAGCACACAGTCGGCGCCCAATGCCCGGGCTTCGACGATCTGGTAAGGATCGATCATGAAGTCCTTGCGGATCACCGGCAGTTTGCACGCCGCTCGCGCCTGCTGCAGGTAAGCATCGGCACCCTGGAAGTAATCGATATCAGTGAGTACCGACAGGCAGGTGGCGCCGCCCTTTTCGTAACTTCTGGCGATATCGGCCGGTACGAAGTGCTCGCGGATCACACCTTTGCTGGGTGAGGCTTTCTTGATTTCAGCGATGACGGCAGGCTGCTTCGACTTGGCCTGGGCAATCAATGCGTTGGCAAAACCACGGGGGGCATCGGCCGCCTTGGCCAGGCTTTCCAGCTCGGCCAGACTCACACGAGCACTGCGCTCGGCGACTTCCTGGACTTTACGCGCCAGAATGTTTTCCAGAACCGTCGGTACACTCATCCTTCATTCTCCACTCTGAATACCGCGGTAAATGCACCCAGTTCCTCAAGCTTTTCCCGAGCAAGACCTGTGTGCAGCGCATCGTGCGCCAGGGCAACGCCCTCTTTCAAACTGGTGGCATGGTCGGCGGCGTACAACGCCGCACCGGCGTTGAGCACAATCATCTCGGCCGCTTTCTGACCGTTCTCGGTCTTGCGCTTGCCCAGGGCATCGCGAATCAGCTCCAGCGATGCCGCCGGACTCTCGACAGCCAGGCCGTGCAGGCTCTGACTCTTCATGCCCAGGTCTTCAGGCTCTACCCAATACTCTGTGATCTGGTCGTTCTTCAATTCCGCAACGAAAGTCGGCGCGGCAAGACTGAATTCATCCAGGCCATCCTTGGAATGCACCACCAGCACGTGCTTGCTGCCAAGCCGCTGCAAGACTTCGGCCAAGGGACGGCACAACGCCTGGCTGAACACACCCACTATCTGATGTTTGACACCGGCCGGATTCGTAAGCGGGCCGAGCATGTTGAACATCGTGCGCAAGCCCAGCTCGCGGCGCGGGCCGGCGGCGTGCTTCATGGCACTGTGGTGGGTCTGGGCAAACATGAAGCCGATGCCGACGTTGTCGATGCAGCGCGCCACCTGGACCGGCGTCAGGTTCAAGTAGATGCCAGCAGCCTCCAGCAGGTCCGCGCTGCCGCTTTTGCCAGACACCGCACGGTTACCGTGCTTGGCGACGGTGCAGCCGGCGGCCGCGACTACAAACGAAGACGCGGTCGACACGTTAAAGATGTTGGCACCGTCACCGCCGGTACCCACCACGTCGACCACACCGTCAAGGGTCTTGAGTTCGACCTTGTCCGCAAGCTCGCGCATGGCCGACACCGCGCCGACGATCTCGTCGATGCTCTCACTTTTCATGCGCATGGCCATCATGAATGCGCCGATCTGCGCATCCGTGCATTGTCCGGTCATGATTTCGCGCATCACATCGCGCATCTCGTCCGTGCTCAGGTCGAGTTGGCCGACGATACGACTCAGGGCTGTCTTGATATCCATGGAAAGTCCTTAGCGTGTGCCGCCGGTTTGTTTTAGGAAGTTGGCGAACAGTTCGTGGCCCTGCTCGGTGAGGATCGACTCGGGGTGAAACTGCACCCCCTCGATGTTCAGCGTCTTGTGGCGCAAGCCCATGATTTCGTCGACCGAGCCATCTTCCAGCTGAGTCCAGGCCGTCAGCTCCAGACAGTCAGGGAGGGTTTCGCGCTTGACGATCAGCGAGTGATAACGAGTGACCGTCAGCGGTCGATTCAGGCCGGCGAATACGCCCTTGTCCTCGTGGAATACCGGGCTAGTCTTACCGTGCATGACCTGGCGCGCGCGAACCACGTCACCACCAAAGGCCTGGCCGATGGATTGATGCCCGAGGCACACGCCCAGGATCGGCAGCTTGCCGGCGAAATGCTTGATGGCTTCGATGGAAATGCCGGCTTCGGTCGGTGTGCAAGGACCGGGGGACACCACGATGCGCTCAGGGTTGAGGGCTTCGATTTCGGCAATGGTGAGCTCATCGTTGCGCACGACTTTGACCTGGGAGCCGAGCTCACCAAGGTACTGCACAACGTTGTAGGTAAAGGAGTCGTAGTTATCGATCATCAGCAACATGGCGCTGGGAACCTCTTGAATTCACTGATTTTTGAACATGACCTTCAGATGATTACCCGCAGGGCGCTGCGCTTTGTCGGGTGCTGGAGTGGCGCCAGCAAAGCGGCAGGTGAAACGGGCAACGAAGGTAAATCGGTACAGGTCCGGCGAGGCCGGCAAAGAATTCAGGCGCGCCAACGCCAGCGGGCGTGTGCCTTGATGACTTGATCCAGGAGTTTGCTGATGATCAACACGGGGAAGGTCTCATTCATACGTCTTGGCACAGTAACTTAGCTGGGCGGAGCGTGCAATATCGCGGTGACGCCCGCAGGCGAATCATTAGAAGGGATCGCGACGGATGGCGAAAGGCCGGTTTTTTTTGGTACTGTCGTTTCGTTCACTACAACAATAAATAAACGGACTTGCTCATGATCAAACAGACGCTGTTTGTACCGCTCGCCGGATGCTTGCTCGCAATGGCTTGCACCCAAGCGATCGCCGCTCCAAACCCATACTCCAATTTTGTCGTGTTCGGCGACAGCCTCAACGATGCCGGGACCTTTACCGATTCAGGCGGGCCGGCAGGTGCGACCCAGCGCTACACCAACCGGACGGGGCCGGTTTATCAGGATGGCAGCGGCGAGTCGCGCTCGCTCAACTCTACCCAATTGCTGGGTGGCCGACTCGGGTTCTCTGCCGACGAAACCGCAGCGTCGACTTCGGCCGTGCGGGCCAACCAGGGTTTGGCGGATGGTAACAACTGGGCGGTCGGCGGCTACCGCACCGACCAGATCCTTGACTCGATCACCACCCAGTCCGCTACAGGGGAGCGCACCCGGGTCGGTTATCTGCCGTCGAACAATTTCCAGGCCGACCCAAACGCGCTGTACTACCTCTCGGGAGGTGGTAACGACTTCCTTCAGGGGCGTATCCTCAGCCCCGCCCAGGCGAACGCCGCCGCAGACCGCCTGGCCGACAGCGTGCAAGTGCTGCAGACCGCCGGCGCGAAATACGTGATGGTCTGGTTGCTGCCGGACATCGGCCTGACGCCGGCCATCAATGGCACCGGCCTGCAAACGGCCGCCACCCAGCTCAGCAATCAGTTCAACCTGCAGCTGGTGCAGCGCCTGCAGGGCATCAACGCCGAAATCATCCCGCTGAACATTCCCCTGCTGCTGCAGGAGAGCTTTGCGGATCCGGGACGTTTCGGCCTGGCGACTGACCAGAACCTGACGGCAACCTGCTTCAGTGGCAATGGATGCACGGAAAACGCTACCTATGGCATCAACAGTGCCACGCCAGACCCGACCAAGCTGATCTACAACGATGGGGTCCATCCGACCGAAGCCGGGCAAAAGCTGATCGCCGATTACGCCTATTCCCTGCTCGCCGCGCCATGGGAGCTGACGCTGCTGCCGGAAATGGCCCACGCCACCTTGCGCGCGCATCAGGACGAACTGCGCAGCCAATGGCAATCGGACTGGGAAGACTGGCAAGCGGTCGGGCAATGGCGAGCCATTGTTGCCGGGGGCGGCCAGCATCTTGACCTCGACAGCCAGAGCAGCGGCGCCAGCGCCGACGGCAGCGGTTACAACCTGAATGTGGGCGGCAGCTACCGGCTCAACGACGCCTGGCGCGTAGGTGTCGCCGCAGGTTTCTACCGGCAGAACCTGGATGCCGGCAATAACGACTCGGACTACAAGCTCAATAGCTACCTGGCTACAGCATTTGCCCAGTTCCAGCAGAACCGCTGGTGGGCGGATGCTGCGCTGACAGGTGGAAAGCTGGACTACGACAATCTCAAGCGCAAGTTCGACCTGGGCGCCAGCGAAGGTGCCGAGAAAGGCGATACTGACGGGCATTTGTGGGCATTCAGCACGCGCATTGGCTACGACATTGCCCAACCAGGCAGCGAGTGGCACCTGTCACCGTTTGTCAGCGCCGATTACGCCAAGGTGGAAGTCGACGGGTACTCGGAGAATAGCAATCGCGCAACCGCGTTGAGTTTTGATGACCAGACCCGTAACTCGAAACGCCTGGGCGTTGGCCTGCAGGGCAAGTACCAGATCACCTCGCAAACCCGGGTGTTTGGTGAGTATGCCTACGAGCGCGAGTACGAGGACGATGTGCAGAAGATCAACATCGCCCTCAATAGCTTGCCGGCCAATGATTTCACCCTGCAAGGCTATACCCCGCAGAGTCATTTGAACCGGGTGAACCTGGGGGTGAGTCACAACCTCACCAAAGACCTCGCACTGCGCGCGAGCTACATCATTCGCAATGATGACGACTTTACCCAACAAGGCGTAAACCTGGGTGTGGCGCTGGATTTCTGATCGGCTGATCGACAGGTGAAAAAAAACGGCGCCCTCACAGGCGCCGCTTTTTTTGGGGGTGCCCCCCTTTGTGTCAACTCATGCGTCCGGGGTTTGCTCGGCCAGCGCCACCGCGCGGAACATGGCGCGTCGCTTGTTCAATGTTTCTTCCCATTCCAGGGCCGGCACCGAGTCGGCAACGATCCCGCCACCGGCCTGCACGTGGAGCTCGCCATTCTTGATCACCGCCGTGCGGATCGCGATGGCGGTGTCCATGTTACCGTTCCAGGCAAAATAACCCACCGCTCCACCGTAGACTCCGCGTTTGACCGGCTCCAGCTCGTCGATGATTTCCATCGCACGAATCTTCGGTGCACCCGACAAGGTGCCAGCCGGCAGAATTGCCCGCAGCGCGTCCATCGCGGTCAGCCCGGCTTTCAATTGCCCGGTGACGTTGGAAACGATATGCATCACGTTGGAATAACGCTCGATGACCATCTTCTCGGTGAGTTTCACCGAGCCGATTTCCGATACGCGACCGGTGTCATTACGTCCCAGGTCGATGAGCATCAAGTGCTCGGCGATTTCCTTGTCGTCGGACAGCAGGTCTTGCTCCAGCGCCAGGTCCGCTTCTTCGTTGGCGCCCCGTGGACGGGTGCCGGCGATCGGGCGCACGGTGATCAGGTTGTCTTCGACCCGCACCAACACTTCCGGCGAACTGCCAACGACGTGGAAATCACCGAAGTTGAAGAAGTACATGTAGGGCGTCGGGTTGAAGCAGCGCAGTGCCCGGTACAGATCAATCGGTGCCGCCTTGAAGTCGATCGACATGCGCTGGGAAGGTACGACCTGCATGCAATCACCAGCGAGGATGTATTCCTTGATGGTGTCGACGGCTTTTTCGTAATCGTCCTGGGTGAAGCTGGAGCGGAACACCGGGTCCGCCGCTTGCTGCTTGCTGAAGTCCAGGCCACGGCGCGGAGTGATTGGCTGGCGCAGTTGCTCCAGCAACTCCTGCAGCCGTGCCTGTCCCTGCTCGAATGCACCTTCCTGAGCTGGATCAGCCAGGACAATGGCGTGCATCTTGCCGGCCAGGTTGTCGAAAACCACCACCGCATCCGAGACCATCAGCAGGATATCCGGCACGCCCAGCGGGTCCGGGTTCGGGCACTTGCCCAGGCGTTTCTCGACATAGCGCACGCAGTCATAACCGAAGTAACCCACCAGGCCGCCATTGAAGCGTGGCAAACCAGCAATGGTCGGCACGTTATAGCGCGCCTTGAATTCTTCGACGAAGGCCAGCGGGTCTTCCGTCTCGTGGGTTTCGATTTCGACTCCGTCGTGGGTCACGCTGACGTGGTGATCATGCACCCGCAACACCGTGCGGCACGGCAGGCCGATGATCGAATAACGGCCCCACTTTTCCCCGCCCTGTACCGATTCGAGCAAGTAGGAGTTCGGCTGGTCGGCCAGTTTGAGATAGATCGACAGCGGCGTATCGAAGTCGGCCAGGGTTTCGCAGGCCAGGGGAATGCGGTTATAGCCGGCAGCGGCCAAACGCAGGAATTCTTCGCGGAACATGGGGTAGCCTCGTGGCTTGAGGTGCTAACAGTCAGGTATGCAAACGCGCCGGAACGCCGGCCAGAATCGAGTCAGGCGCGCCAACGCCAGCGGGCCAGGGCCTTGATGACTTTCATCCAGAGTTTGCGGGTGACCACCACGATGGCGTTTCCATTAGGGGATTGAACAGCGTCGGGCAACGTTATCCCAGAGGCCGTATCCAGGCAACCGGGAATTAGCTTGCGCAGGTCGTCAATCACCAGTGCCGGCGATTCTTCGGCAATCGGCCGGCCGTGGTTATAGCCGTAGCTCAGCGCGACGCACTTGACCCCTGCCGCTTTCGCCGCCAGCACGTCGCTGCGCGAATCACCGACGAACAACGACTGCGAAGCCGGAATGTTGGCCATTTTCATCACAAAGAACAGCGCGGCCGGGTCGGGTTTTTTTTGCGGCAGGGTATCGCCGCCGATGATCCATTTGAAATAGCGACCGATCTTCATCTGGTCCAGCAGCGGCGCGACGAAACGCTCCGGCTTGTTGGTGATCAGCGCCATTTCCACGCCCTGCTTGTGCAACCATTTGAGCGTGTCGCGAACACCAGGGTAGACCACCGTGAGCTCATGACTCTCGCTGTAGGCTTGCATGAAGATATCCAGCGCGCCTTCGGCTTCACCGTCATCAACCGTTGAGTGATCGATGCCACCGGCCAACGCACGTCGTACCAGCACCGGCGCGCCGTTGCCGACCCACTTGCGTACCGACTCGAGGCCCGCAGGCTGGCGGCCGAGCTTGAGCAGCATGTTGTCCACGGCGACAGCCAGGTCGGGGACCGAATCGATCAGCGTGCCATCCAGATCGAACATCACCAGGCGCGGCAACGCCCCCGGGAACAGCTGCTCAAAGCCACTCATGGACGGGTCAACGCCAGTTCGAAGCGCATCTTCTCGATCACTTCCTGGTAGTTCGGCGCGTTGAAGATGGCCGAGCCGGCGACAAAGGTGTCAGCCCCCGCCGCCGCAATTTCACGAATGTTGTTCACGTTAACGCCGCCGTCGATTTCCAGGCGGATGTCGCGACCGCTGGCATCGATCAGTGCCCGCGCTTCGCGCAGCTTGTCGAGGGTGCCCGGAATGAACTTCTGCCCGCCGAAGCCGGGGTTGACGCTCATCAGCAGAATCATGTCGACCTTGTCCATCACGTACTTGAGTACGTCGAGCGGAGTCGCCGGGTTGAACACCAGGCCAGACTTGCAGCCTCCCTCGCGGATCAGTTGCAGGGAGCGGTCGACATGCTGCGTCGCTTCCGGGTGGAAGGTGATGTAGGTCGCGCCGGCTTCGATGAAGTCGCCGACTATACGGTCTACCGGGCTGACCATCAGGTGCGCGTCGATCGGCGCGGTCACGCCGTATTTACGCAGCGCCGCGCAGACCATCGGACCGATGGTCAGGTTCGGCACGTAATGGTTGTCCATGACGTCGAAGTGGACGAAGTCGGCGCCAGCGGCCAGGACGTTGTCCACTTCCTCGCCCAAGCGGGCGAAGTCGGCGGAGAGAATCGACGGAGCAATTACGAAGGGCTGCATGACGCACCTTTTCTGAGCAAAATCACGATGGCGCGCATTGTATACCTCATGCTTTGACGCGCGCGACGTGACTGCGATGATCAGTAAGCCGCCCGGTAGATCTTCTCGATATCGACGGCGCTCAATTGACGAGGATTGTTGCGCATCAGACGTTCGATCCCCGCGGCTTCCACGGCCATGGCCGGGATCGCATCCTCGGGAACGCCGAAACTGCGCAGGCCCTGGGGAATTTCAACCGCAGCGCACAATGCCGCCATCGCCTCGACGGCTTTGTGCGCGGCCTCATTGGCACTCAGATGAGCAGTACGGACCCCCATGGCCTCGGCAATATCCTGCATTCGCTCAACGCAGGCCATTTTGTTCCACGTCATGACATGGGGCAGCAACAACGCATTGCTGACGCCATGGGCGATATTGAAGCGCCCGCCCAACGGATACGCCAGTGCATGCACCGCACCGACCCCGGCATTCCCGA
Source organism: Pseudomonas sp. 65/3-MNA-CIBAN-0223 (assembly GCF_040310425.1). NCBI lineage: Bacteria > Pseudomonadati > Pseudomonadota > Gammaproteobacteria > Pseudomonadales > Pseudomonadaceae > Pseudomonas > Pseudomonas sp. 65/3-MNA-CIBAN-0223. Next base: position 302,603 of record NZ_JBEOPV010000005.1, on the reverse strand, counting down.
ACGCCATGCCGGCCATCAGGCTGGCAGTGGCCATGTCTTCGCGGGCCTGCAGATTGGAGGGGTTGGCGTAGGCCTTGGGCAGCGCCCCGGAAATCAGCTTGATCGCGCCGATGGCCAAGGCATCGGTAATGGGCGAAGCATTGACCGAAAGGTAGGACTCGATGGCATGCACCAGCGCATCGACGCCGCTCGCTGCCGTGACGCCGCGCGGACAGGTCAGGGTCATCTGCGGGCTGACCAGCGCCACGTCCGGCAACAGGTAGTCGCTGACAATTCCTTTTTTGAGTTGCGCGACCTTGTCGGACAGGATCGCCACATTGGTCACTTCCGAGCCGGTACCGGCAGTAGTCGGTATGGCGATCAACGGCGGGCCTTTGCGGGGCACCTGGTCGACACCGAACAAATCCTCAAGCGCACCGTGATAACCGGCATAGGCTGCGACACTCTTGGCGATGTCGATCGCACTGCCACCGCCCAGGCCGATGAGCCCGTCGTGCCCGCCTTCGCGATAGACCTGCATGCAATCTTCAACGATGGCGATTTCCGGATCCGGCAACACCCGGTCAAAGATCTCATAAGTGCGACCGCCCAATTGCGCCAGCGCGAGCTCGACTGTGCCGGATTTAACCAGCGCAGCATCGGTGACGATCAGGGGGTGGTCGATGTCCAGCCGGGTGAGCTCAGCGGCCAGCTGCTCGATGGCACCTGCACCGGTGATCAGTTTGTGGGCGATTTTGAAAGAGGAAAGACTCATGTGCGCAGCCTCTTATAGGTAGGAGCTGGGCAACAATAGTAGCTGGGGATTGGAGGTTGTCTGGTATTCAGGGTGTGAATGACCTGGAACACTCAATCCCGCACAAACCCTCTGTAGGAGCTGCCGAAGGCTGCGATCTTTTGACCTTGATTCCTAAGATCAAAAGATCGCAGCCTTCGGCAGCTCCTACAGGAAGGGACGTGTCAGACCTGTGCGGTCCGCAGTTTTTCGCTGCGCCCGCGCAGCCATTCCAGGGTCAGCAGCAGGATCACCGAGAAGGCGATCAACAGCGTCGCAGCTGCGGCGATCGTCGGGCTGAGGTTTTCGCGAATTCCGCTGAACATCTGCCGTGGCAAGGTCGCTTGTTCAGGACCGGCCAGGAACAGCGTCACGACCACTTCATCGAACGAAGTCGCAAAAGCAAACAGCGCCCCGGAAATCACCCCCGGTGCAATCAACGGCAAGGTCACACGACGGAACGCAGTCAGCGGCGAAGCCCCCAGACTTGCTGCGGCGCGCACCAGATTCTGGTTGAACCCCTGCAACGTCGCCGACACGGTGATAATCACAAAGGGCACACCCAACACCGCGTGCACCACGATCAGCGAGAAGAAACTGTTGCCCAGCCCCAGTGGTGCGAAGAACAGATAACTCGCCACACCGATGATTACCACCGGCACCACCATCGGCGAAATCACCAGGGCCATCACCAGCGCCTTGCCCGGGAAATCGCCCCGGGTCAGGCCGATCGCTGCCAGTGTGCCAAAGATCATCGCCAGCACCGTGGCCGCCGGGGCCACGATGATGCTGTTCTTCAGGGCGCGCATCCATTCCGCCGAGGCGAAGAAGTCCTGATACCAGTGCAGCGAAAAGCCTTGCAGCGGGTACACCAGGAAACTGCCCGAGTTGAACGACAGCGGAATGATCACCAGCACCGGCAGAATCAGGAACAACAAAATCAAGCCGCAGAGAATCCGCAAGCTGTAGAACCACACCCGTTCGATGGGCGACATGTAAGGACTCAGCATTCCGTTCTCCCCTTAGCTCAGGCGCAGGCGACTGGCGCCTACCAGCCAGCTGTAAATCAGATAAAGCACGACGGTCGCCAACAGCAGCAGCCCACCCAGTGCGGTCGCCATGCCCCAGTTGATACTGGTATTGGTGTAGAAGGCGACGAAGTAGCTGACCATCTGGTCGTTCGGGCTACCCAACAACGCGGGCGTGATGTAGTAGCCGATGGCGAGGATGAACACCAACAGGCAACCGGCACCTACACCGGCATAGGTCTGCGGGAAGTATACCCGCCAGAAACTGGCGAACGGATGGCAGCCCAGGGAAATCGCCGCGCGCATATAGGTAGGCGAGATGCCTTTCATCACGCTGTAGATCGGCAGGATCATGAACGGCAGCAGGATGTGCACCATCGAGATGTAGACCCCGGTACGGTTGAACACCAGTTCCAGCGGCTTGTCGATGATGCCCATGGCCATTAGCCCGCTATTGATCAGGCCGCCCGATTGCAGCAACACGATCCAGGCTGCGACTCGCACCAGAATCGAGGTCCAGAAAGGCAACAGCACCAGAATCATCAACAGGTTGCTTTGCCGTGAAGGCAGGTTGGCCAGCAGGTAAGCCAGTGGATACGCCAGCACCAGGCAGATCGCCGTGATGACCAGACCCATCCAGAAAGTACGGGCGAAGATGTCGAGGTAGATCGCCTGGTCGGGAGTGGCCGGGGCCACTTCGCCGAGGTCGTCGATGCGGTGATCGACAGCAGCCAGCAGGTAATAAGGCGTGATGTTGCTGGTATTGCGGCGCACGGCTTGCCAATAAGCTGGGTCGCCCCAACGCTCGTCGAGGCTTTCCAGCGCTTCTTTATAAGAGGCTGGTTCAGTGGCGAACGGCAAGGCACGCGCAGTCTTGGTCAACAGGCTGCGGTAGCCGGCCAATTCCATGTTCAGGCGCTTGGACAGGTCTCCCAGGGTCTGATTCTTGCGAGCTTCGGCAAGGTCTTCGCTGGCGGCTTTATAGACCGGTTCAGCGGGCAGGCCTCGACCATCCCAACTGGCGATGGCAGCCACGGTGCGCGGCATACCGCCGACCACCTCCGGGTTGCCAACACTTTTATAGAGCAGCGCCACAATCGGCACCAGGAACACCAGCAGCAGGAACAGCACCAGCGGCGCGATCAAGGCTTGCGCTTTCCAGCGGTTGATCCGCTCGGCGTGCTTGAGCCGCTGCTTCAAGGTGGGGTCAGTGCCCGCGTTCAGGGGAATGGCGGTGGCCATGGCGTACTCCGGAAATCTTTGGATGGGCGGCATTACCGAAGTAATGCCGCATTACATCAACATTCATGAAACACGCCGCCCCCTGTAGGAGCTGGCGCAGCCTGCGATCTTTTGGCGGCCTTGAGATCGCTGGAGATCAAGATCAAAAGATCGCAGCCTTCGGCAGCTCCTACTTGGCCGCCCAGGAATTGAAACGCTGCTCCAGTTGCTCACCGTTGTCAGCCCAGAAGCTGACGTCGATCTGCACCTGGTTGGCGATGTTTTCCGGGGTGGTCGGCATGTCCTTCAGGACATCCTTGGCCAGCAACGGTACGGCCTGGGTATTGGCCGGGCCGTAGGCGATGTTTTCCGAGTAGGTCTTCTGCTGCTGTGGCTGCACCGAGAACGCGATGAATTTCTTCGCCGCTTCAGCACGCGCCTTGTCCAGACCTTTAGGAATGGCCCAGGCATCGAAGTCGTAGATGCCACCGTTCCACACGACCTTCAGGTTGCTTTCCTTCTGCACGGCGGCGATGCGGCCGTTGTACGCCGAGCTCATGACCACATCACCCGAAGCGAGGTACTGCGGCGGTTGTGCGCCCGCTTCCCACCACTGGATGCTTGGCTTGAGCTCGTCGAGCTTCTTGAACGCGCGGTCCTGACCGTCTTTACCCGCCAGCACTTTGTAGACGTCCTTGGGCGCTACGCCGTCGGCCATCAAGGCGAATTCCAGGGTGTACTTGGCGCCTTTACGCAGGCCACGCTTGCCCGGGAACTGCTTGGTGTCCCAGAAATCCACCCAACTGGTCGGCGCGGTTTTAAGCTTGTCGGCGTTGTAGGCCAGCACGGTCGACCACACAAAGAAGCCTACGCCGCACGGCTGGATGGCGCCCTTGACGTAGTCTTCGGTCTTGCCGAACAGTGCCGGGTCGAGTTGCTCGAACATGTCTTCGTCGCAGCCGCGGGACAGTTCTGGCGATTCAACTTCCACCAGGTCCCAGGACACGCTCTTGGTGTCGACCATGGCCTTGACCTTGGCCATCTCGCCATTGTATTCGCCCGCCACGATCTTGCCGTTGCCCGCCGCTTCCCAAGGTGCGTAGAAGGCTTTGACCTGCGCCGCCTTGTTCGCCCCGCCAAAGGACACGACAGTCAGGTCGGGACCTGCCGCCATTGCGTGTGCCGCACCGATCATGCCCATGACCAGGGCGGTGAATTTCAGGGATTTCAACATTTATATTGTTCTCCACGTGCAGGGTTGGTGTTGCAGGGGGCGATTAATTCGCCTCTAGAAGTGGGTCGAGCGCGCGAACGTGTTCGACTTGCCAGCCAAGCGGTACTACGTCACCAACGGCCAGCGCGGGATCGAGCTCGGCTATCGGCTGTTTAACAAAGAAATCGGTCTTGCCGCAGACTTCCAGGCGTACCCGGACGTGGTCGCCCAGGTAGATGAATTCCGCCACCCGTCCTGAGAAGCGGTTGACGCAGGATTCGCTCGAACCGTTGAGGCTTATGCGCTCCGGGCGAATTGACAGCGTGACTGGCTCGCCGGTCTTGCCGACGTTCACTGCCAGGGCTTCAACCTTCTCGCCACGGCCCAACTCGACCACGCAGCGGTCACCGGTGTGGCTGTGCAGGCGGCCATTGAGGCGATTGTTCTCACCGATAAAGTTGGCGACGAAGGTGTTCTTCGGCTCTTCGTAGAGGCTGCGCGGCGGGGCGATCTGCTGGATTTCGCCTTGGTGGAACACGGCCACGCGGTCCGACATGGTCAACGCTTCTCCCTGGTCGTGGGTCACGTAGACCACGGTCACGCCCAGGCGCTGGTGCAGATGCTTGATCTCCATCTGCATGTGTTCGCGCAGTTGTTTGTCCAGTGCGCCCAGCGGTTCGTCCATCAGCACCAGTTGCGGCTCGAACACCAGCGCCCGGGCCAGGGCCACGCGCTGCTGCTGGCCACCAGACAGCTGCGCCGGATAGCGTTGGGCGAAGGCGTCGAGCTGAACCATGCTCAGGACTTTTTTCACCTTGTCGCTGACATCACTTTTGTTCAGGCCGCGCACGCTCAGCGGGAACGCAAGGTTCTCGGCAACGGTCATGTGCGGGAACAACGCGTAGTTCTGGAACACCATGCCGATGTCACGCTTGTGCGGCGGCACGTTGTTGATGGAGCGCCCGGCCAGCAGGATTTCGCCAGCGGTCGGGGTCTCAAAACCGGCGAGCATCATCAGGCTGGTGGTCTTGCCGGAGCCGGACGGCCCGAGCAACGTGAGGAATTCGCCTTTGCGAATATCCAGGTTGAGGTCTTTGACGATCAGGTTCTCGCCGTCGTAGCTCTTTTGCACTCCACGAAAGCTGACCAGAATGTCGCTGGCCCCTGCGCTTGAATCGACCTGGCTCATACCCACACCTTTGTTGTTGATGACTGCTGTGGACTAAGCCTAGTGGACGCTGGGGACCACGCAAATCGGGGGGCAGGAGAGAATCGCCTCAGCCGGCTGGAAGGTTGGGGGTAGGGATTGCCCTACAAGGATGGCGCGTTTGGGCAAATGCACCGGCACCTTGCCAGCTACAGGCTTGAGGCACAGGCAAAAGCGGCTTGAAGGGATGTCGCAGATAGATATGTCGCCACATATCCCCGTAGGAGCTGCCGAAGGCTGCGATCTTTTGATTGTGGCTCCTAAAGGAAAGATCAAAAGATCGCAGCCTTCGGCAGCTCCTACGGGGTTTAGCGCAATTAGAGGAGTTTGTGTTCCATCGCATATTTCACCAGCTCCGCCAGGGAGGTGATGTTGAGCTTCTGCATCAACCGCGCCTTGTGGGTGCTGATGGTTTTGCTGCTCAGCGCCAGTTGCTGGGCAATGTCGTTGACGTTGGCGCCCTGGGCCAGGCGCTCGAACACCGAGAATTCACGCTCTGACAGCAGCGAATGCAGCGGCCGCGAATCGGTCAGCCCCACCTCGAAGACCATTCGGTCAGCCAGGTCGGGGTCAATGTAGCGCCCACCCGCTGCGACCTTGCGGATGGCCGTCAGCAGCAGCGCCGGGGCACTGTCCTTGGTCGCGTAGCCTGCCGCGCCTACTTTTAAAGCGCGGGCAGCCATTTGCGCCTCGTCATGCATCGATAGCACCAGGATGGCCGGGGGATTGTTCAGCGCGCGAATCCGCGGAATGGCTTCCAGCCCATTGACCCCGGGCATGGAGATATCAAGCAGCACCACTTCGCAGGGAACATGACGCAGGGTCTCGAGCAACTGCTCGCCATTGCTCGCCTCCCCTACCACCAGCAAGTCCTTGGCCAGGCCGATTAACTGCTTGATGCCTTCGCGGACAATGGTGTGGTCTTCGGCTACCAGTACACGGATCACATTGTTCTCCATTCTTCTTGTTTCAGATCCAGGATCATTCGCGAGCAAAACCCCTTCCACAGGGAGACCGGGTCGAGGCACAGATCTCTATTACACTCCAACTGCTGTGGGAGCGGGCTTGCTCGCGAAGGCTTCATCATTGACAACACAAACCTTCAGGCCCCATCCAGCGGCACTCGCACCATCAGCGTCGTACCCTCACCCGGCTCACTCTCAAGCGACAACTCGCCGCCCATGATCAACACCCGTTCGCGCATGCCCACCACGCCAAAGGAAGTAGGCCGACCGGTTGAGGCGACAAATCCTGCGCCATCATCGCTGACCGTCATGAGCAACTCGTTGCCCTCGCGAACCAGCGTCAGTTCGACAGTATGCGCCTGGGCATGACGCATGACATTGGTCAACGCTTCCTGAAGGATCCGGAACAGTCCAATGGCCATAGCGTCGCTGAGCACTGGCAGGTTGTCCGGCACCTGCACCAGGCAGGGAATATGGGTGCGCGCTTCGAAGCGCCGGGCCTGCCATTCAATCGCCGAAGCGATCCCGGCGTCGAGAATTGGCGGGCGCAACGCTGTCGCCACGTCCCGAACCAGCTGGAACAACTGTGCAATCAGGCGCTTCATACTGTTCAAGCGATCCTGCAGGCCAGGATCAAGCTGCGCGTAGGACAGTTCGCACATCGAGGTCTCCAGCTTCAGCACGGTGAGCATTTGCCCCAGCTCGTCGTGGACCTCCCGGGCAATTCGCGCTTTCTCCTCTTCCCGCACGCTTTCCAGGTGCGCGGACAACTCCCGTAGCTGCTCGCGCGAGCTGGCCAGCTCCAGTTCGATGCGCTTGCTTTCGCTGATGTCCCAGACGATGCCATCCCAGACGTAGGCGCCGTCTTCCAGTCGACGGGTAATCGCCTTGATCTCGGCCCAGCGCTGTTCGCCCTGGCGGGTAAGAATTCGTCCTTGCCATGACCAGTCGCTGTCGGTGTCCAGCGCCAGGTCCTGGGTCCTGTGGTAGCTGGCTTTGTCATCCGGATGCACCAGGCTGCGCAGGCCCTTGTCGCGATGGGCGAGAGTCGCCGGGGAGTAACCGACCAGGGTTTCGCTGCCTTCACTGATGTAGGCAAAGTCGATCTGCCCTGTCACCGGCGCCCGCTCCAGGCGAAAGACCAATCCCGGGACGTTGGCGGCGATCCCCTGCAGCCGCGCTTCACTTTCCTGCAGTGCGGCCAGGGCACGGCGACGTTCAGTGACGTCGTTGAGGTAAACCACCAGGTACTCGCCTTCGCGAAATCGCAGGAAGCTCAACGACACGTCCGTTGGCAAGATACTGCCGTCCGCCCGCACGCAGTTGGTTTCGAAACTTTGCGGCCCCTCCTCGCTGGCACGGGCTCGCTTCCACAGGTTCAGCCAGCGATCCATGTGCAGGCCGGGTTCGAAATCGATCAATGGCCGGTCAATGATTCCGCCGGCGGCATAGCCCAGCATGGTCTCGGCTGCACGGTTGGCATAGCGCACATGGCTGTCCCAATTCACCCACAGAATGCCGACCGTACTTTGATCGATGGAAAACTGCGTGAGCCGCAGCGCTTCTTCGCTGGCCGCACGCAAGGCAATGTCTTCACGCGCCGCGACCAGCCGCTGCTCCAGGCTGTGCTGTTGGCGCCGTTGCCAGAAGACGATGGCCATGCTGCTGAACATCAGCACCGCAAACAACAGACACAGGTTTTGCCAGAAGCCTGGCGACTCGGCCAGCCGAGGGTATTTGGGCTGCAGCCACTGGTTGTGCAACTGTTCGAGGTCCTTGGCCGGTATCGCCCGCAACGCCGCCTCGACGATGCCTGCCAGTTCAGGCCAGTCACGGCGGGTCGCAACCCGCAGCAACTGCGGCAAGCCAATGTCACCCACCACCACCAGTCCGGCAAACTCCGGTTCGGCGGACAATCGACCGAGCTGCGCCTCATCGACTACTGCGTAGCTGGCCTGCTGGCTCAGCAGCAGTTGCAAGGCCTGGCGCTCGATCGGCACACCCTGCAAATTCAGATGCGGGTAATTGCCGCGCAGGTAGTCAGCAGTCGCACCTGGCATGCGCACCGCCACCCGGGTCTGGCTATCGAGTTTTTCCAGCTCTACCACGCCAGCGCTCTTCTGATCACTGACCACCAGCTGGGGCACCCGCATATAAGGGTCGGAAAACTGCCATAGCCGCAGACCTCCCGGGGTTTGCGTCAGCCCAGGGGCAATGTCGATTTCGTCTTCTCGGGCCGCCGCCTCCAGTTGCGCCAGGTCGGGGAAATTGCGCCAGCTCAATTCGACCTTGAGGGATTTGGCCACCCACTTCATAAGCTCGACATTGACCCCGGACAGCCGCTGCAAGCGCCGATCGTATTGGGCATAAGGCGTTTGCAGCACCACCCCGACGCGCAACTCGCCATGACTGGCCAACCACTGGCGCTGCGCCGGCGACAGTTGCGCAAGATGCTCGGAAGGCGCGGAGGCCGCCCAACCCGCCAGGGAAAAGCACAGACAGGCAATCATTAACAGGCAGCGCACAACCATCATTAAAGCCCCACACACTGACAAATACTGACTAACCCATTAGGCTGCCGGAATCACTTCTGGCCTGGAATATCCGATGCCCATTGTCTACCACCTGGCACTGCCAGCATTGTGCCTGTCGCTGATCCTGCCTTGCGCGTTTTCCGTCAACGCGGCTGACCCGGCCCCTGCTGCTGATTCCCCTGCTGCATCTGCGCCAACGCAACGCCAACCGCTGCTTGAGCGTAGTCAGGAAGACGCGGCCGCACTCGAACGCACCTTGCCCGCTCAGGAACAGCAACAGCTGCAAGCGGGCAGCGAGACCTTCCTGGCGCTGTGGAAACCGGCGAATACTGCAGAGCCCAAAGGTGCGGTGATTATCGTCCCGGGCGTCGGCGAGACAGCTGACTCACCGCAAGCGATCGGCCCATTGCGTCGTAAATTACCGGATGCCGGCTGGAGCACCCTGAGTATCACCTTGCCAGACCTGCAAAGCGACGCCATTGCCCCTCGCGTCCTCGAAGTGCCCCCGGCGATCAAGGCCCCTGACACAGGGACCAAGGATTCGACCACTTCCACGCCCATCGAACAGGCCGCCGGCGGCGAGGCCGATGTGGCAGACAAGGCTGTGGTCGAAAGCGTCGACGAACAGCGAAGGGTCGATGCCGAACGGATTTTCGCGCGAATAGACGCGGCAGTGGCCTACGCCGAAGGGCAAAGCGCTCGCAGCATCGTCGTGCTGGGACATGGCACCGGCGGCTACTGGGCAGCCCGATACCTGAGCGAGAAGCAGCCACCGCAGGTCGAGAAGCTGGTAATGGTCGCGGTCAAGACGCCGGCATCCACCAAGCCCGAGCTGGTCGAGCTGACCTCGACGGTCAAACTGCCCACCGCAGATATTTTCTACATGGACAAGCCGCTGGACCGCGATGAAGCGCTCAAGCGATTGCAGGCGAGCAAGCGGCTGAAGACGGCAGCGTTCAGCCAGGTTTCGTTGAAAGCCTTGCCAGGAAATGCCAAGGATCAACAAGAGCAGCTGGTCCGCCGGGTGCGGGGTTGGTTGAGCCCTCAGCCGGCGGGATGAAAACGCTAGCGAAAATCCCGACGCTGACGGATTACCGTGTAGGCGTTATGCAACTCGCGGGTTTTGTCCGTCGCCTCGCGCACCTGCAACGTGGTTGCCCCACTGCCGGCGATCTTGTCCGGATGATGCCGACTCAGCAGACGACGGTAGGCGCGCTTGATCTGCGCCGGCTCACTGGTAGCCGACACCCCCAGCAGCCGCATCGCGTCCTGATAGGTCAGCGCGCTGCTGATCGCAGGTCGTTTCTGCGGTTCATATTCGCTCGCCAGGGCCTGCACCTGCTGTGGCGTCCAGCCCAGCCAACGACCCCATTGGGCAATCAGCTCCAGCTCACTGCGACCGGCACGCCCATCCGCCCAGATCATGCGCCAACAGGCGCGCAACACGCCTTCGGCAGCGAAAGGTTGGGCGCTCAGGCGTTGCAGGTATCCGCGCAGCCGGTCATGTCCTGATTTGCCGCGATTGAATGCGACAATCGCCCGGCGTTGCGCGGACTCGGTCATTTCCAGCGATCGCATCTCCTCTCGGGCCTGCTGAATGTGACCTGCCACCACCTGTCCATCGCATTTGGCCAACCGCCCGAGCAGGATGAACAGCAGTTCATCGTTGCGCAGGACTGGCCGGCCGCCGAGCTTTTCCCGCAAGTGTCCCCAGCTCTGCAGCTGTAGACGCCGGTCCAGCGCCTGCCCCAATAGCGCGCCGAGCATGGCCCCCGGAATGCTGGCGATGGCAAAGCCCGCCCCGGCTCCAATCAGAGTCCCTGGCCACAGCATCTCAGCGACTCGCTTCTATCAAGGTTTCCACTTCTGCCAGGCGCTCGTGGGTGCCGACATCTACCCAGCGTCCATCGAGGCGTTCACCAGTCACCTGCCCCTGCGTCATGGCCGCGCGCAGCAACGGCGCCAGCTTGAACGCACCCGCTGAGCAATTTTTGAACAACTGCGGGTGCAGCACCGCAATCCCGCTGTAGGTCAGCGTCGCATCATCTGCTTGCCCGTCGCGCACCAGCCCGTCGCGCAGGCTGAAATCCCCGGCAGGGTGATGCGCGGGGTTGTCCGCCAGCACCAGGTGCGCCAGCCCGTCGATGGGGTGTTTCAACACGCTGAAGTCATAGTCGGTCCAGATATCGCCGTTGACCACCAGGAAAGCGTCGTCACCCAACAATGGCAGCGCTCGGAAGATGCCGCCGCCGGTCTCCAGCGGTTCGCCTTCAGGCGAGTAGTGAATCCGCACGCCGTATTGCGATCCGTCACCCAGGTAGTTCTCGATCTGCTGGCCGAGCCAGGCATGGTTGATCACAATCTCGGTAAAACCGGCAATCGCCAGCGCCTTGAGATGATATTCGATCAACGGTATGCCGCCGGCACGCACCAGCGGTTTGGGAGTGGTCAGCGTCAGCGGGCGCATCCGTTCGCCCTTGCCTGCCGCGAGAATCATCGCCTTCATGCTTGAACTCCGGCACGCAAGCTATCAAGCAATGCACCCAGATCCGCCAGTTCCGGCTGGCGAGCGACCACAGCATCTATATAAGCAAAGAAGCGCGGCACGTCGGCCAGGTAGCGGGGTTTGCCATCACGGTGACAGATGCGGGCGAAGATGCCGATGACCTTCAGATGACGCTGCACGCCCATGAGGTCGCTGGCGCGCAGGAAGCTTTCGAAGTCCGATTGCACCGCAATGCCCAGGGCACCGGCCTGCTGCCAGTAATCTTCGAGCCAGCCGCGTACGCGTTCTTCGGGCCAGCTGAGAAAAGCGTCTTTGAACAGGCAAGTGACGTCATAAGTGACGGGGCCGTAGACCGCATCCTGGAAATCCAGCACGCCGGGATTCGGTTCGCTGAGCATCAGGTTGCGCGGCATATAGTCGCGATGCACCAGGACTTTTGGCTGCGCCAGCGCACTGTCGATCAACAGGTCGCTGGCCTGCTGCCACAGTGCCTGCTGGGTGGAGTCGAATTCGACGCCCAGTTCGTGCTTCACATACCAGTCCGGGAACAACTCCAGCTCACGGCGCAGCAAGGCCACGTCATAACTTGGCAGCGGCGCCACCATTGGCAGTTGCTGAAAGGCCAGCAAGGCTTGCAAGGCATCCTTGAACAAATCGTCGGCATTTTCGCTGTCGATCACGTCCAGGTAGGTCTTGTTGCCCAGGTCATTGAGCAAAAGAAAACCGCGTTCCAGGTCTTCGGCGTAAATTTTCGGCACATTGATGCCGGATTTCGCCAGCAAAAAAGCGATGTCAACGAAGGGTTTGCAGTTTTCCTGGGGCGGCGGCGCATCCATCACGATAAAGCTGCGGCCCGCGCCCTCCCAGCGGAAATAGCGCCGAAAACTCGCATCGCTACTGGCCGCAGTCAACGTGGCTGGGGGTACGGCTCCCCAGCCCTGCTCTGCAAAGAGGGTGGCCAACTGTTCTTCGAGCCAAACTTTCAGGTGTTGCAAACGTACATCTTGGTCAGGCATTGCAAGGGTCTCCGACGGCGCTAGCCGTCAAGCGGGTCATGCTTTATTATCCAGCATCTTTTTCAGACCATCGAGAGGCGTGCGGCCCACACCGCGGGCAGATGGCACGCAGGAAGCCCGGACTAATAAGATGGCATTGAAATCCCCCGCGTTTCGTAAAAAATTTCCGTTGTTGGTTACCGGCAGTCTGCTGGCCCTTCAACCTCTAGCCACTTCGTTCGTGGTCGCCGCGGAACAGTATGACTGCTCAGTCTCTGCTTCGGGTGCCTGGGACTGTGCGCCAAAATCCCCAGCCGCTGCTTTGCCACCTCGCCCCGTCCATGACGGCAGCGCGGTAAGTGCAAGCGGCGAGACGCCTGCCGACAGCGGTACGAGCGACGACACCGGCGCCAAACCGGCACTGGTGACCGAAGCCAAGGGCCGCGGCCTGAAGTCTCGCAGTGCAGACTACAGTCACCTCGACTGGGTTCCGCGCGAGAACCTCACCGCAGCGCAATTGGCTGAAACCGGCCCTTACTGCTCGGGTTCCTATATCGAACCCACTCGTCCTGGCATGAATGACAAGACGAATAAAAGTGACGCCCCGACCTTTATCGGCGCCAAGGCCTCTCGCTATAAGCAGGAAGAACAGGTTGCAGCACTGGCCGGTGACGTCGTCATGCGCCAGGGCAGCATGCAGGTCGAAGCCGACGAAGCCAACCTGTACCAGGCCGAGAGCCGCGGTGAGCTGAGCGGCAACGTGCGCATTCGCGACAATGGTGCCCTGATCGTTGGCGATCACGCCGATGTACAATTGGACACCGGTGAAGCCAAGGTCGACAACGCCGAATACGTTCTGCACAAATCCCGTATCCGCGGTAGCGCCCTGTACGCCAAGCGTGCCGAAAACGCGATCATCCGCCTCAAGGACGGTACGTACACCACGTGCGAACCGAACAGCAATGCCTGGCAGCTCAAGGGTAATAACATCACCCTGAACCCGGCCACCGGCTTCGGTACCGCGACCAACGTGACCTTGCGGGTCAAGGACATTCCGGTCCTGTACACGCCGTACATCTATTTCCCGATCGACGACCGTCGCCAGTCCGGCTTCCTGCCGCCGACCATCGGCACGGGCACCGATACCGGCTTCATGCTGGTAACTCCGTACTACTTCAACCTGGCACCGAACTACGACGCCACGTTGTACCCACGCTACATGAGCAAGCGCGGCCTGTTGATGGAAGGCGAGTTCCGCTACCTGACGCCGTCCAGCGAAGGACAGTTCGGCGCCGCGTACCTGAACGACGACGACACCGAGCGCAGCAAACAGACCGACTACGAAAAAACCCGCTACATGTACAACTGGCAGCACAAGGGCGGCCTCGACTCGCGTGTTCTCACGCAGGTCGATTACACCAAGATCAGCGATCCTTATTACTTCCAGGATCTGCAGACTGACCAGATTGGCGTGAAAAGCGCGGATTATGTGAATCAGCAGGGGTCGGTGACGTACCGCGGTGATAGCTATACCGCTCGCGTGAACGCTCAGGCTTATCAACTTGCTACTGTGTCGGACATCACTCCGTACGACCGTTTGCCGCAGATCACCTTCAACGGTGCGCTGCCCTATACTCCAGGCGGCCTGAATTTCACCTATGACACTGAACTCGTGCGATTCGACCGTGATTTGAAAAACGGCGATTTCTCGGACGAAGATGGCGTTGTGACTCCCCGTCTGGACAATAATGTTACCGGCCTCGCCCGCGCTACCGGCGATCGTTTAAATTTGGCGCCTGCCGTCAGCTTGCCACTGGATTGGTCATACGGTTTCCTGAAGCCAACGCTGAAGTATCAGTACACCCAGTATCAACTTGACTTGGACAGTATCGGCAAATCTCAAATTGCCACCCAGAATGCGGAACAGGACAAGCTCAACGGCACCTTCGACACCAATCAGAACCGTGGCGTGCCGATTGCTAGTATTGACAGCGGCCTTTATTTCGATCGCAAAACCACGTGGTTTGGCAAGAACTACAACCAGACTCTTGAACCGCGATTGTTCTATCTATATGTGCCTGAGACGGATCAGGAAGATATTCCTGTCTTCGACACCAGCGAATATACCTTCAACTATTCGTCGCTGTTCCGTGACAACCGCTTCTCCGGCTCCGACCGGGTCGGCGACGAAAACAAACTGTCCCTGGGCGTCACCAGCCGCTGGATCGAAGAAAACGGCTTTGAACGTCAGCGTATCAGCGTCGGCCAGGCGCTCTACTTCAAGGACCGTGAAGTCCAGTTGCCGGGTATCGATGCCAAGACCCGTGATGACGCGAGATCCAATGTTTCGCCCTACGCACTGGAATACGAATACCGCTGGAACCGTGACTGGCGCACCACTGCCGATTACAACTGGGACCCGGACAGCCGCAGCCCTCGCTCGGGTAGCGCGATGTTCCATTACCAGCCTGAAGACAACCCGAACAAGGTCATCAACGCCGGTTATCGTTATCGCAATGACCAGGTTCGTTACGACCAAACCTCCGGTAAATGGCAGGTTGGTGGCGGTGACTACGGAACCCCTGGCACGCCGGGCTACGTGAAGGACTACTACAAGATCCAGCAGCACGACTTCTCGGTTATCTGGCCGATCGTGCCGCAATGGAACGCTATCAGCCGCTGGCAGTATGACTACAACCGCAACCGTACCCTGGAAGCCTTTGGTGGCTTTGAGTACGACAACTGCTGCTGGAAACTGCGCGTGATCAACCGTTACTGGGTTGACTACGACGAAACCAGTCAAGACGCTCCGCAAAACGAAAAAGGCGACCATGGCGTCTTCCTCCAAATTGTTCTGAAGGGACTCGGCGGCCTCACCGGCGCCAAAGTAGAGAGCTTCCTCGACAAAGGCATCCAAGGTTATCGTGAACGTGAAGACCAAGCTTTCTGATTGTCTGCGCCCGCTCATGCTGGGCGCGCTGTTCCTGGGTACCGCGGCCAACGCCGCGGTGCAGTCCATCGATAGAGTGGTGGCCATCGTCGATAACGACGTGGTCATGCAGAGCCAGCTGGATCAACGGGTTCATGAAGTTCAGCAAACCATCGCCAAGCGTGGCGCCGCCGCGCCGCCGCCTGGTGTGCTGGACCAGCAGGTTCTTGAGCGCCTGATCGTCGAAAACCTGCAGTTGCAGATCGGCGAACGCTCCGGCATCCGCATTACCGATGAAGAACTGAACCAGGCTGTCGGCACCATCGCACAGCGCAACAACATGTCGGTGGATCAGTTCCGCGCCGCCCTGACACGTGACGGCCTGTCCTACGACGACGCACGTGAGCAGATTCGTCGCGAAATGATCATCAGCCGCGTGCGTCAGCGCCGTGTGGCGGAGCGCATCCAGGTGTCCGAGCAGGAAGTGAAGAACTTCCTCGCTTCCGACCTGGGCAAGATGCAGCTGTCCGAAGAGTTCCGCCTGGCCAACATCCTGATTCCTACACCGGAAAGCGCCAACTCTGAAGCGATTCAGAATGCTGCCAAGCAGGCAGACTCGGTTTACCAGCAGCTCAAGCAAGGCGCTGACTTTGGTCAATTGGCCATCGCCAAATCCGCCAGCGAAACCGCACTGGAAGGCGGCGACATGGGCTGGCGTAAAGCTGCTCAATTGCCACCACCGTTCGACCGCATGCTGAGCACCATGGCCGTGGGCGACGTGACCCAGCCGATGCGCACACCAGGGGGCTTCATCATCCTGAAGATCCTCGACAAGCGTGGCGGTGAAGCTCAGGTGCGTGATGAAGTGCATGTACGCCACATCCTGGTCAAGCCAAGTCCGATCCGTGACGAAGCGAAGACCAAGGCGCTGGTCGAGTCGCTCTACACCCGTATCGAGTCGGGCGAAGACTTCGCCGAGCTGGCAAAAAGCTATTCGGAAGATCCGGGTTCTGCCCTCAACGGCGGCGACCTCAACTGGATCGACCCGAACGCCCTGGTGCCAGAGTTCCGCGAAGTGATGGCCAATACTCCACAAGGCAAGCTGTCCAAGCCGTTCCAGACTCAATATGGCTGGCACGTCCTGGAAGTCCTGGGCCGCCGCGCTACCGACAGCACCAACCAGGCGCGCGAACAGCAAGCCATGACCGTACTGCGTAACCGCAAATACGACGAAGAGCTGCAAACCTGGTTGCGTCAGATCCGTGACGAAGCGTACGTCGAGATCAAACTCCCTGGTGCAGACCAGGCAGCGCAGTGAACCCCAAACGTTTCGCGCTGACACCCGGCGAGCCGGCGGGCATAGGTCCTGACCTGTGCCTGCTACTCGCCTCGCAAGCCCAGCCACACCCCCTGATTGCCATCACCAGCCGCGACTTGCTCATTGAGCGGGCCGCGCAACTGGGTGTGGCCGTTAATCTGCTGGCAGTGACACCGGACAGTTGGCCAGACGCCCCGGCGCCAGCCAACAGCCTGTATGTGTGGGACACCCCGCTCAATGCCAAGGTCACTGCCGGGCAACTGGACAAGGCCAATGCCGCTTTCGTCCTGGAAACCCTGACCCGCGCTGGCCAAGGCTGCCTGGACGGGGATTTCGCCGGCATGATCACCGCCCCGGTACACAAGGGCGTCATCAACGAGTCGGGCATCGCCTTTTCCGGGCACACGGAATTTCTCGCTGACCTGACCCACACGGCACAAGTGGTAATGATGCTCGCGACCCGTGGCCTGCGCGTGGCGCTGGTCACCACTCACCTGCCGCTGCGCGAGATTGCCGACGCAATCACGCCTGAGCGCCTGGAGCGCGTGACACGTATCCTGCACACCGACCTGAAAGAGAAATTCGGCATCGCCCAGCCACGCATCCTGGTTTGCGGGCTCAACCCGCACGCCGGTGAAGGCGGTCACCTGGGCCATGAAGAAATCGACATCATCGAACCTACATTAGAGCGCTTGCGCGGTGAGGGTATGGACCTTCGCGGTCCCCTTCCCGCCGACACTCTGTTTACCCCCAAATATCTGGAGCACTGCGACGCAGTGCTGGCGATGTACCACGACCAGGGCCTGCCGGTGCTCAAGTACAAAGGCTTCGGCGCGGCAGTCAATGTGACCCTCGGCTTGCCGATCATCCGCACGTCGGTCGACCACGGCACTGCCCTGGACCTGGCCGGCAGCGGCAAAATCGACACCGGCAGCCTGCAAGTCGCCCTGGAAACCGCCTACCAGATGGCCGAGACCCGTATATGACCGAGCATTACCAACACAAGGCGCGCAAACGCTTTGGCCAGAACTTCCTGCACGATGCCGGCGTCATCGACCGCATCCTGCGCTCCATCCATGCCAAGGCTGAAGATCGCCTGCTGGAAATCGGCCCCGGCCAGGGAGCGCTGACCCAAGGCCTGCTCAGCAGCGGCGGCCAGCTCGACGTGGTGGAACTGGACAAGGACCTGATCCCGATCCTCAACCAGCAGTTTGCCGGCAAGAGCAATTTCAACCTGCACCAGGGCGATGCACTGAAGTTCGACTTCAACAGCCTGAACGCAGCGCCTGCCAGTCTGCGTGTGGTCGGCAACCTGCCCTACAACATCTCTACCCCGCTGATCTTCCACCTGCTACACAACGCCCACCTGATCCGCGACATGCACTTCATGCTGCAAAAAGAAGTGGTCGAGCGCATGGCGGCAGGCCCGGGGGGCGGAGACTGGGGCCGTTTGTCGATCATGGTTCAGTATCACTGCCGGGTCGAGCATCTGTTCAATGTCGGCCCTGGCGCGTTCAATCCGCCGCCCAAGGTTGATTCGGCGATCGTGCGTCTGGTGCCTCACGCGGTGCTCCCGCATCCGGCAAAAGACCACAAGCTGCTGGAGCGCGTGGTTCGCGAAGCCTTCAACCAGCGTCGCAAGACCCTGCGCAACACCCTCAAGCTGCTGCTGAGCAATGACGAAATCGAAGCCGCCGGCGTTGATGGCAGCCTGCGTCCGGAGCAACTCGACCTGGCCGCCTTCGTGCGCCTGGCCGACAAGCTCAGCGAGCAGGTACCCCAGGCACCTGCTGCCGACTGACCAGCGATGAGCGCTATCGGGTAGGACGCCAGTCTGGTTTACTACCCGGTACTTGGCCTAGACTGACTCCCTCAGCTACGCCCCGCGTCCCGCTTCGTTTTTAAGGCCTCTTGCATGTCCGATCCTCGCTATCAGGTCGACGTCAGCGTCGTCACCCGCTATCTGGCAGAACAATCGCAACCCGAGCACGAACGCTTTGCCTTCGCCTACACCATCACCGTGCAGAACAATGGCCAGCTACCGGCCAAGCTGTTGTCGCGGCACTGGGTGATCACCGATGGCGACGGGCATGTCGAGGAGGTTCGCGGTGCGGGCGTCGTCGGCCAGCAACCGCTGATCGATCCAGGCAAGAGCCACACCTACAGCAGCGGCACGGTCATGACCTCCAAGGTCGGCACCATGCAGGGCACCTACGAAATGATTGCCGACGACGGCAAGCACTTCGACGCCGTCATTGCGCCGTTCCGCCTGGCGGTGCCCGGAGCCCTGCACTGATGGCAACGTACGCCGTCGGAGACCTCCAAGGCTGCCTTGACGCACTGCAATGCCTGCTCAAAAAAGTTGTCTTCGACCCGACTCATGACCGGCTATGGCTGGTCGGCGATCTGGTCAACCGTGGCCCGCAGTCGCTGGAAACCCTGCGCTTCCTCTACGGCATGCGCGAGTCGCTGGTATGCGTACTGGGCAACCACGACCTGCATTTGCTGGCAGCCGGGAGGAACATCGAGCGCCTGAAAAAAGGCGACACCCTGCGTGAGATCATCGATGCGCCCGATTGCGCAGACCTGCTGGACTGGTTACGCCAGCAAAAGCTCATGCATTACGACGAACAGCGCAACATGGCGCTGGTGCATGCGGGTATCCCGCCACAATGGTCGCTGCGCAAAGCCTTGAAATGTGCCGCCGAAGTCGAGACAGCCTTGCGCGACGACAACCTGTTGCCACCCTTTCTCGACGGCATGTACGGCAATGAACCAGCGAAATGGGATAGCGAACTCAAAGGCATCACGCGCCTTCGAGTAATCACCAACTATTTCACCCGCATGCGTTTCTGCACGGCCGAAGGCAAGCTCGACCTCAAGAGCAAGGAAGGCCTGGACTCGGCACCACCGGGCTACAAGCCCTGGTTCCAGCACAAAGAACGCAAGACCAAAGGCTTGAAGATCATCTTCGGCCATTGGGCAGCGCTGGAGGGCAACGTTGTGGAGCCGGGCATCTCGGCCCTCGACACCGGCTGCGTCTGGGGCGGCGCCCTGACCCTGATGAACGTCGACACCGGCGAACGCCTGTCTTGCAAATGCGACGCGCACGGCCATGTCGCCGCTGAGCCCATCGCCCCCACACTCACCGCATCATCGTCAGCCAGCATTCAGCGCTAGGCTACGCTTTCAGCCGAGCCACAGGAGCCCGCCATGAGCGAATTCAAACGTATCCCCCCAGAGCAGGCACAAACCCTGCGCGAACAAGGCGCTGTAGTGGTCGACGTCCGCGACCCCGCTACTTTTGCCGCGCTGCACATCGCAGGTTCCAGGCACCTGGATAACCACTCCCTGCACGCGTTCATCCAGGGCGCCGACCTTGATGCACCGACGGTCGTTGTGTGTTACCACGGCAATTCCAGCCAAGGCGCGGCCGCTTATCTGATCAGCCAGGGCTTCTCCGATGTCTACAGCATGGATGGCGGTTTTGAGCTGTGGCGTACGACTTATCCTGCGCAAACCGCGCAAGGCACCTCGGAATAATATTTTTGTAACGCGTAAGCCCCAGCCACTGTGGGCTAGCGCCGTGGCAGACGAACGGTCTGCCACAACTAATTGCGTATCTCGCCTTTACCTCCCGAATTCCCAACTATCCTTAAGCCCAGGCCATCCAAAACAGGGGAGAGCCGGTACACCGGCGCGCGGGTCATCGGGAGTAGCTTTCGGAGTCGTCAGCTCTGAAAGAGTTCTGGGGGGTAAACAGCGACCGCCTGTTCGGTTGCTGCCAGCATCGACTGAGTGATCCGGCGTCGGCTCCACGTATCGAGCGAGGTGACGTCATGAGTATCTTTAGCCACTTCCAACAACGCTTCGAGTCCACACGCCAGGAAGAACTCTCGCTGCAAGAGTATCTTGAGCTGTGCAAACAGGACCGCAGTGCCTACGTTTCTGCCGCCGAGCGTCTTTTGCTGGCCATCGGAGAACCGGAACTGCTGGACACCTCGACCAACTCGAGGCTGTCGCGAATCTTTTCCAACAAGGTGATCCGTCGCTATCCGGCCTTTGAAGACTTCCACGGGATGGAAGAATGCATCGACCAGATCGTGTCGTATTTCCGCCATGCCGCTCAGGGCCTGGAAGAGAAGAAACAGATTCTTTACTTGCTCGGCCCCGTCGGTGGCGGTAAATCGTCCCTGGCCGAGAAGCTCAAACAGCTGATCGAAAAAGTGCCCTTCTACGCGATCAAGGGCTCGCCGGTCTTCGAGTCACCCCTGGGTCTGTTCAACGCCACAGAAGATGGCGCGATCCTCGAGGAAGACTTTGGTATTCCCCGGCGCTACCTCAATACCATCATGTCGCCATGGGCCACCAAGCGCCTGGCTGAGTTTGGTGGCGACATCAGCCAGTTCCGTGTAGTGAAACTCTATCCGTCGATCCTCAACCAGATCGCCGTGGCCAAGACCGAACCTGGGGACGAGAACAACCAGGACATCTCGGCGCTGGTGGGCAAGGTCGATATCCGTAAACTGGAAGAATTCCCGCAGAACGACGCCGACGCCTACAGCTACTCGGGGGCCCTGTGCCGGGCCAACCAGGGCCTGATGGAATTCGTCGAAATGTTCAAGGCGCCGATCAAGGTGCTGCACCCATTGCTGACCGCTACCCAGGAAGGTAACTACAACAGCACCGAAGGCCTGGGCGCGATCCCGTTTACCGGGATCCTGCTCGCCCACTCCAACGAATCGGAATGGCACACCTTCCGAAACAACAAGAACAACGAAGCCTTCATCGACCGGATCTACATCGTCAAGGTGCCTTACTGCCTGCGCGTCAGCGACGAAGTGAAAATCTACGACAAGCTGCTGTTCAACAGCTCGCTGGCCAAAGCCCACTGCGCACCTGACACCCTGAAAATGCTCGCCCAGTTCACCGTGCTCTCGCGCCTCAAAGAGCCGGAAAACTCGAACATCTACTCGAAGATGCGGGTGTACGACGGCGAAAACCTCAAGGACACCGATCCGAAGGCCAAGTCGATCCAGGAATACCGTGACAATGCAGGCGTCGATGAAGGGATGAACGGCCTCTCGACCCGCTTCGCGTTCAAGATCCTGTCCAAGGTCTTCAACTTCGACCCGCACGAGATCGCCGCCAACCCGGTGCATCTGCTCTATGTGCTGGAACAACAGATCGAGCAGGAGCAGTTCCAGGCCGAAACACGCGAACGTTATCTGCGGTTCCTCAAGGAATACCTGGCCCCGCGTTACATCGAATTCATCGGCAAGGAGATCCAGACCGCCTACCTCGAGTCCTACAGCGAGTATGGGCAGAACATCTTCGATCGTTATGTGCTGTATGCGGATTTCTGGATCCAGGATCAGGAGTATCGCGACCCGGAAACCGGCGAGATCCTCAACCGTGTAGCGCTGAACGAAGAGTTGGAGAAAATCGAAAAACCGGCAGGCATCAGCAATCCGAAGGATTTCCGCAACGAAATCGTCAACTTCGTACTGCGTGCCCGTGCCAATAACAACGGCAAGAATCCGACCTGGCTCAGCTACGAAAAACTGCGGGTGGTCATCGAGAAGAAAATGTTCTCCAACACCGAAGACCTGCTGCCAGTCATCAGTTTTAATGCCAAGGCCAGCAAAGAGGACCAGCAGAAACACAACGACTTCGTTACACGAATGGTCGAGCGTGGATATACCGACAAACAGGTACGGCTGCTATCCGAGTGGTATCTGCGGGTGAGAAAGTCCCAGTAAGGGAGCTGCAGGCGGCAAACAACGAACCCTCCACAGATACGCGGTGTTTGCGTATTTGTGGCCATATGTCGCGCGCCGCTTGTTTCTGAAGCTTCTGTCTTGCAGCTTGAAGCTTATGACTCGAAGCTCCCCGGAGGGCCTATGAGCTATGTGATCGACCGACGTCTCAATGGCAAGAACAAGAGCACGGTAAACCGCCAGCGGTTTTTACGGCGCTACCGTGACCACATCAAGAAAGCCGTCGAAGAGGCGGTGAGCCGGCGCTCCATTACCGATATGGAACACGGCGAGCAGATCAGCATCCCTGGTCGCGATATCGATGAGCCAGTGCTTCACCACGGCCGTGGTGGCAAGCAGACCGTCGTGCACCCGGGCAACAAGGAGTTCACCAGCGGCGAGCACATTGCCCGTCCACCGGGCGGTGGCGGCGGCAGAGGGCCCGGCAAGGCCGGCAACTCCGGTGAGGGCATGGACGAATTCGTCTTCCAGATCACCCAGGAAGAATTCCTCGAATTCATGTTCGAGGATCTTGAACTGCCCAACCTGGTCAAGCGCAACCTGACCGGTACCGACACCTTCAAGACCGTCCGCGCGGGCATCAGCAACGAAGGCAATCCGTCGCGGATCAACATCATCCGCACCCTGCGCTCAGCCCATGCACGGCGTATTGCCCTGTCTGGCAGCAGCCGGGCAAAATTGCGCGAAGCCAAGGAGGAGTTGCTGAGACTGAAGCGGGATGAACCGGACAACTTCGGCGATATCCAGGAAATAGAGGCAGAAATCGAAAAACTCAGTGCGCGCATCCATCGCGTGCCTTTCCTGGACACTTTCGACCTCAAGTACAACTTGCTGATCAAGCAACCCAACCCCAGTTCGAAGGCGGTCATGTTCTGCCTGATGGATGTCTCAGGCTCCATGACCCAGGCGACCAAGGACATCGCCAAGCGCTTTTTCATCTTGCTGTACCTGTTCCTGAAACGTAACTACGACAAGATCGACGTGGTGTTCATTCGCCACCACACCAGCGCACGAGAAGTGGACGAGGAAGAGTTTTTCTATTCTCGCGAAACCGGCGGCACCATCGTTTCCAGCGCCCTGAAGCTCATGCAGGAGATCATGCAGGAGCGGTATCCAAGCAATGAGTGGAACATCTATGCGGCACAGGCCTCCGACGGGGACAACTGGAACGACGATTCACCGATTTGCCGCGACATCCTGATCAATCAGATCATGCCGTTCGTGCAGTACTACACTTATGTCGAGATTACCCCTCGGGAGCACCAGGCTCTGTGGTTCGAGTACGAACGCATTGCCGAAGCCTTCTCTGACACTTTTGCCCAGCAGCAACTGGTCTCGGCCGGGGATATCTATCCGGTCTTCCGTGAACTCTTCCAGCGCAGGTTAGTGACATGACCGCCAAAGAGCAGAAGCGCCAACCCATTTCCACCGGCTCCGAGTGGACGTTCGAGCTGATCCAGGCCTATGACCGCGAAATCAGTCGTATCGCCGCTCGCTACGCACTCGATACCTATCCCAACCAGATAGAAGTGATCACCGCCGAACAGATGATGGATGCGTATGCATCAGTAGGCATGCCGCTGGGCTATCACCATTGGTCCTACGGCAAGCACTTCCTCAGCACCGAAAAATCCTACAGCCGCGGCCAGATGGGGCTGGCTTACGAGATCGTGATCAACTCCGACCCGTGCATTGCGTACCTGATGGAAGAGAACACCATCTGCATGCAGGCACTCGTGGTAGCGCATGCCTGCTATGGCCACAACAGCTTCTTCAAAGGTAACTACCTGTTCCGCACGTGGACCGACGCCAGTTCGATCATCGATTACCTGGTGTTTGCCAAGCAGTACATCATGCAGTGCGAAGAGCGGCATGGCATCGACGCGGTGGAGGACCTGCTGGATTCCTGCCATGCGCTGATGAACTACGGGGTCGACCGCTACAAGCGCCCCTACCCTATTTCAGCCGAAGAAGAACGCCGCCGTCAGAAGGATCGCGAAGAGCATCTGCAGAAGCAGATCAACGACCTGTGGCGCACCATTCCCAAGGGCGCGGACAAGTACAGCGAGAAGGACAATGCGCGCTTCCCCGCCGAACCTCAGGAAAACATCCTGTACTTCATCGAAAAACATGCACCGTTGCTGGAGCCCTGGCAGCGCGAGATCGTGCGCATCGTGCGCAAGATCGCCCAGTATTTTTACCCGCAACGCCAGACCCAGGTCATGAACGAAGGCTGGGCCACGTTCTGGCATTACACGCTGATGAACGACCTTTACGATGAAGGCCTCGTCACCGATGGTTTCATGATGGAGTTCCTGACTTCTCACACCAGCGTGGTCATGCAACCGGGCTTCGACAGCCCGTACTACAGTGGCATCAACCCTTATGCCCTGGGCTTTGCGATGTACCGCGACATCCGCCGCATGTGCGAAAGCCCTACCGAGGAGGATTACCGCTGGTTTCCAGACATTGCCGGTACGGACTGGCTTTCGAGCATCAAATTCGCCATGAGCAGCTTCAAGGACGAGAGTTTCATCCTGCAGTACCTGTCACCCAAAGTGATACGTGACCTGAAGCTGTTCAGCATTCTCGACGATGATCAAAAGGACGATCTGCTGGTTCCGGCCATTCACGACGAAGGCGGTTACCGCACCATCCGGGAGACCCTGGCGGCGCAGTACAACCTCGGAAATCGTGAACCCAACGTGCAGATCTACAGCATCGATCGGCGCGGCGACCGCTCCCTGACCCTGCGCCATCAGCAGCACGATCGCAAACCGCTGGGCGAGTCGACCGACGAGGTTCTCAAACATCTTCACAGGCTGTGGGGCTTCGATATTCATCTGGAAACCCTGCAAGGGGACCAGGTGATGAAAACCCAACATGTGCCTCCCAAAGGCGAACACGCTGAAGGTGATTACGGCCGGCTGGACCTGGCTGTCATTCATCTTTGAATCCGTTTGTGCCTCCGGTGGTTCGACGCAAAGGTTATTCTGTCGAGCTAACGGAGGTTTTTTATGCAGATTTATAAAGTCGGCGGTGCAGTGCGCGATCGCCTGCTGGGTATTCCGGTCACCGATATCGATTGGGTAGTGGTAGGCGCCACCACCGAAGAAATGCTCGCCAAGGGTTTCCGGCCCGTGGGCGCAGACTTTCCGGTGTTCCTGCATCCCAAAAGCGGGGAAGAATATGCCCTCGCCCGCACCGAGCGCAAAAGCGGGCGCGGCTACGGTGGCTTCACCTTCCATGCCAGCCCTGAAGTCACCCTTGAAGAAGACCTGATCCGCCGCGACCTGACGATCAACGCCATGGCCGAGGACGATCAGCAGAATCTGACCGATCCCTACCACGGCCAGCAGGACCTGAAGGATCGCCTTCTGCGCCATGTTTCACCTGCGTTCGCCGAAGATCCGCTCAGAGTACTGCGCGTTGCCCGCTTTGCAGCTCGCTACGCCGGGCTCGGATTTACGGTGGCTCCGCAAACGCTGGAATTGATGCGCCAGCTCGCCGATTCCGGTGAATTGCAGGCGTTGACGGCTGAGCGCAGCTGGAAGGAAATCTCCCGCGCACTGATGGAAGACCAACCGCAAATATTTATCGAGGTGTTGCGCGAATGTGGCGCGCTCAAGGTGTTGATGCCTGAAGTCGACGCCCTGTTCGGGGTACCGCAACCGGAAGCCCATCACCCGGAAATCGACACCGGGGTGCATACCCTGAGCGTGTTGCAGCAGTCTGCCCTGCACAAGCTCCCCCTGACCGTGCGCTGGGCCTGCCTGCTGCACGATCTGGGCAAGGGGCTGACCCCCACGGAGGAATGGCCACGCCATATCGCCCACGAGCACACCGGGCTGAAGCTGATCAAGGCGGTCAACGAACGCTTCAAGGTACCGAAGGACTGTCAGGAACTGGCGTTGCTGGTGGGGCAATACCACACCCATGGCCACCGCGCCCTGGAGCTGAAGCCCTCGACCTTGCTGGAACTGTTGCAGAGTTTCGATGTGTACCGCCGGCCACAGCGTTTTGAGGAGTTTATTGCGGCCTGCGAGATGGATGCGCGCGGGCGCAAGGGGCTGGAGCAGCGAAGTTATCCGCAGGCGGACTACCTGCGCGGGGCGGCAGCGGCAGCCCGCGGTGTGGCGGTTCAGCCGCTGCTGGAGCAGGGATTCAAAGGGCCTGAACTGGGAGAAGCGATCAAGCGCGAAAGGCTCAAAGCAATCAAAGCCTATAAGGAGCACGCGTAGAGCAGATCAAAAGATCGCAGCCTTCGGCAGCTCCTACATGGATTGACGCAAATTCTGTAGGAGCTGCCGAAGGCTGCGATCTTTTGCTATTACAGCAGCTCAGCAGGCGTCAGTTGCTCACCGCGCCACTCGAACGCCACCGGGGCCAACACCTGATCAATCTGAGCTTCACTCCACAAGGTCGCAAAGCTTTTTCGTACACCCGGATGCACACGGTCCGGGGCAATCAGCGACAACGGCCACAACACAAAGGCATTTTTAAGGATTTCTGCCCTCGGCAGTACCAGGCCATCGAAGTTGCCCACCAGGTCACCGAACAGCAACACGTCGATATCCAGAGGCAAACCTCGGCGATCTGGCGCATAACGACCGTTATCCGCCTCGATAAACTTGAGCCGACGGTCCAGCTCGATTAACGGCAGATCAGTCCAGGCCGATACCACGAAATTGAAAAACGGCCCACTCTTGATGCCCACCGGCTGGCTTTCGAACACCGCCGAGCAGCGTATATCCACCAGAAAACCCGCAAGGGCTTCCAGGCCCGCCTGCAGATGGGCTTCGCGCTCGATATTGCTACCGAGCCCGAGATAAACCTGGGTCAGCGACATCCGCGCTCGATCTCCACACCCACACCCCCAGTCGCCGCGGGGACAGCCCCTGGCTTGGTCAGTTTGAGCCGAACCCAGGTGATCTCGAATTCGCTCATCAGGACTTCCACCAGACGCTCGGCAAAAGTCTCGACCAGTTGGTACTGCGCCTGCTCGGCAAAAGCCTGGATGCGCGCTGAAACGCTGGCGTAATCGAGTGCCAGGGTCAGGTCGTCTCCCGCCGCAGCCGGGCGGTTATCCCAGGCAAAACTCAGATCCAGACGCAAGCACTGCCGGATGCCTCGCTCCCAGTCGTAGGCACCAATGACGGTGTCGACTTCCAGGCCCTCGATAAACACTCTGTCCAAGCACTTTTCTCCGCTGCACGACAAGGGCGCAATGCGCCGTTAGAATCAGGGCGTCCTCGCCCGGAATAGTTAGCATGTTTTGGTTACTGGCGACTCTCGCCTACCTGCTCGGCTCGCTGTCCTTTGCCATCTTGCTCAGCCGCCTGACCGGTAATCCCGATCCGCGAATGAGTGGCTCGGGCAATGCCGGCGCCACCAACATGTTGCGTCTGGCCGGCAAGAAACTGGCGGTCCTGACCTTGATCGGAGACCTCTGCAAAGGCCTTGTGCCCGTATTGATCGCGGGTGTTGCCGGACTTTCACTGCAGGAGCAAGCCTGGATCGGCGTCTGCGCCGTGATCGGCCATCTGTTCCCGTTATACTTCCGATTTCGCGGCGGCAAGGGTGTCGCCACCGCTGCCGGGATGCTGCTGGGGCTTTACCCCCCAGCGGCATTACTGGCCGTTTGCGCCTGGCTGCTGACGTTCTACCTGACCCGCACCAGCTCGCTCGCCGCGTTGATTGCCACCCCTCTGACCCTGCCACTGCTGGCGTGGCAAGAGCCCGCTGCCCTGCTACCGATGAGCGCGCTTACCGGCCTGATTGTCTGGCGTCACCGTGGCAATCTACGCGACCTGTTTGCCGGGCGCGAACGGCATTTCTAATTCAGCGCTGTGAGCGCCGTGCATCGCAGGCGGCTCAAAGCGCCGACAACTGTTCCATCGGCCAGCGGGCCTGCACACTGATTGCCAGGCTCTCATGCTGGCCAGCCTGCAAACGCTGACAACCGGCAAACGCGATCATCGCACCGTTGTCAGTGCAGAATTCCGGACGCGCATAAAACACATCGCCTTGCATTTCGCCGAGCATTTTTTCCAGCGAGGTGCGCAGTGCCTTGTTGGCGCTGACACCCCCAGCGATCACCAGGCGCTTCATGCCGGCCTGTTTCAGGGCGCGCTTGCACTTGATGGTCAAAGTCTCTACCACGGCCTGCTGGAACGCCAGCGAGATGTCGCAACGGGCTTGATCACCGTCGTCCCCGGCGCTCACGCACTGCTGCCAGGTGTTCAGCGCGAAGGTTTTCAAGCCGCTGAAGCTGAAGGCCAGGCCCGGGCGGTCGCACATTGGCCGCGGAAAGGTGAAACGTCCGGCGACGCCCTGCTCAGCCAGGCGCGAAATTTCAGGGCCACCCGGATAATTGAGCCCCATCATCTTCGCGGTCTTGTCGAAAGCTTCACCGGCAGCATCGTCGAGCGTCTCGCCCAAGAGGGTGTATTGGCCGATCCCGTCGACCTGAACCAACTGCGTATGACCGCCTGACACCAACAAAGCGACGAACGGGAATTGCGGCGGTTGCGACTCCAGCATGGGCGCCAGCAAGTGGCCTTCCATGTGATGCACGCCGAGGGCCGGAATGCCCCAGGCAAAGGCCAGCGCCTGGGCACAAGACGCCCCCACCAGCAATGCACCGACAAGCCCGGGACCTGCGGTGTAGGCGATCGCGTCGATCTCGGTAGGCACGCAGTCGGCCTCGGCCAACACCTGACGAATCAAGGGCAGCATGCGCTTGACATGGTCACGCGAGGCCAGCTCCGGGACCACCCCGCCATAGGCGCGATGCAGGTCTATCTGGCTGAACAGCGCGTCGGCGAGCAGACCGCGCTCACTGTCGTATAATGCGACACCAGTTTCGTCGCAAGAAGTCTCTAATCCCAGTACTAGCATGGGTTTGCGCCTTGTTTAGGCTGAATTCGAAGGCGCGCATAATAGTCGCCACGCGATGCCCCGACCAGCGGTTTTCGATCAGAGGCTTTGCATTCCGAGCGATGAGGGGTTAACATCCGCAACCCTTAAAAACCGACGTCTTCAAGTGCTCTTTTGCCACGAGGATGTTGACCCCGGTAATGAATGAAGGTAGCTCTGGATGCCAGCCGTCAAAGTAAAAGAGAACGAACCCTTCGACGTAGCTCTGCGTCGTTTCAAGCGCTCCTGCGAAAAAGCCGGTGTACTGGCTGAAGTTCGTAGCCGCGAATTCTACGAGAAGCCTACTTCTGAGCGTAAACGTAAAGCAGCAGCCGCTGTTAAGCGTCACGCCAAGAAAGTACAGCGCGAACAGCGCCGCGCCGTTCGTCTGTACTAATACACAGACGTTCGTAGCAAGCTTCTGCCAAGCCCGGCCCTCAGCCGGGCTTATGGCATTTGCGGAAAACGCTTGATGCTTCACCGTCAAAGCCGCAGACGCGACCTAGACAAAATCCGCTTCACAGCGTCAGACCTGGCTCTTTTGCCAGCGGTGCACGTCTTTTCTGACGAGCCTTCCAAGGCTACTGACGAGCACACCCACTGATTCCTCTCACGACGATCAGCCCAAGGCACCCTCTTGCGTGCCCGCTTATGAGCTATCCGAGGCCACCGACTGGCGGTAGCGGATTTCAGCGCAATATTTTCAAATGGTCGAATACTGATGGGTACTAACGTCAGTTGATTTTCGACAGATACACTTCCCTACGGCGATTACGCAAACGACAGGTTCGAGCCGCCTTAACACGCGCCTCAAGCAACGGACCGCGCTCGCTCGCCGCAGGTTTTGGATCCATTCAGCGCAGATGACGAGAACGCCATGGCCGGGCTAATTCCCCAGAGCTTCATTGACGACCTTCTGAACCGCACCGACATCGTCGATGTGGTGAGCTCGCGCCTGCAAATGAAAAAAGCCGGCAAGAACTACACTGCCTGCTGCCCGTTCCACAAAGAAAAAACCCCGTCTTTCAGTGTCAGCCCCGACAAGCAGTTCTACTATTGCTTCGGCTGCGGTGCTGGCGGTAACGCCCTCGGCTTCATGATGGACCACGACAACCTGGATTTCGTCCAGGCCGTCGAAGAGCTTGCCAAAGCCGCAGGCATGGAAATCCCCAGGGAAGAAAGTGGCCGGCCGCACAAACCACGACAGCCCACCGACTCCCCGTTATATCCCCTGCTGACTGCCGCCGCCGAATTTTATCGCCAGGCGCTCAAGAGCCATCCGTCGCGCAAGGCTGCCGTGGATTACCTGAAGGGGCGCGGCCTGACCGGCGAAATAGCCCGGGACTTTGGCCTTGGTTTCGCTCCGCCTGGCTGGGACAACCTGTTCAAGCACTTGAGCAGCGACACCTTGCAGCAGAAAGCCATGGTCGATGCCGGCCTGCTGATCGAGAACGCCGAAACCGGCAAACGCTATGACCGCTTCCGCGATCGCGTGATGTTCCCGATCCGCGACAGCCGCGGCCGCATTATTGCCTTTGGCGGCAGGGTGCTGGGCGACGACAAGCCCAAATACCTGAACTCGCCGGAAACCCCGGTGTTTCATAAAGGCCAGGAACTCTACGGCCTCTACGAAGCACGCAAGAACAACCGCAATCTCGATGAAATCATCGTGGTTGAGGGCTACATGGATGTCATCGCCCTGGCGCAGCAAGGCCTGCGCAACGCCGTGGCAACGCTGGGCACAGCCACCAGCGAAGAACACTTGAAGCGACTGTTTCGCGTCGTGCCCAACGTGCTGTTCTGCTTTGACGGCGATCAGGCCGGCCGCAATGCCGCCTGGCGGGCGCTCGAAGCGACGCTGCCGTGCCTGCAGGACGGGCGGCGTGCGCGGTTCCTGTTCCTGCCCGAAGGCGAGGACCCGGATACCCTGGTCCGCTCGGAGGGCACCGATGCCTTCCGCGCAAGGATCAACCAGCACGCACAACCGCTGGCCGACTATTTTTTCCAGCAGTTGACTGAAGAATCGGACCCGCGCTCGCTCGAAGGCAAGGCCCATATGGCCACGCTGGCCGCACCGCTGATCGACAAGGTGCCCGGCGCCAACCTGCGTATCCTGATGCGCCAGCGCCTGAGTGAAATCACCGGCCTGAGTGGCGAAGCCGTCAGCCAGTTGGTGCAAAGCGCTCCGCAAGATGCGCCGCCGGCCTACGATCCAGGCATCGACTATGACGCCATGCCCGACTACAGCGACTATCATCAGCCGCAATCACCCGACATGTACACGCCGCAGCAGGAGTGGACGCCGAAGAAGCCTGGCGCCGGCGGCAAGAAGTGGGACAAGAAGCCCTGGGACAAGAACGGCAAGCGTGGCGGTGATCGCGATCAGCAGAGCGCACCACGCACGCCGATCGCTGTCGAAGCCCCTACACTGATTGCACTGCGCACGCTGATTCATCATCCGCAACTGGCCGGCAAGGTGGAAACCGCCGACCATTTCGCCAATGAAAGCAATACCTACGCACAACTGCTGGTCGCCCTTATCGAGGCGGTGCAGAAAAATCCTAAGCTAAACTCTATCCAGTTGATGGCCCGCTGGCACGGCACCGAACAGGGTCGCCTGCTCAAGGCTTTGGCGGAAAAGGAGTGGCTGATTGACGGCGACAACCTTGAACAACAGTTTTTAGACACCATTACTAGGTTATCAGCAGGTCAACACACAGACAGCCTGGAAGTTCTGATCAGGAAAGCAAGGCAGCCAGGATTGACTGCCGAGGAAGCAAATCAGATCGCAAATCAGATGCGCGACCTATTAAAACGTAATGTGGCTGTATCAAACCCGACCTCAACTGGCGCGTGAGGTCATAGCTCAGGTATAATCCTCGGCTTGTTTTTTGCCCGCCAAGACCTTCAGTGGATAGGGTGTTATGTCCGGAAAAGCGCAACAGCAGTCTCGTATCAAAGAGTTGATCACACTTGGTCGTGAGCAGGGCTACCTGACTTACGCGGAGGTCAACGACCACCTGCCGGAGGATATTTCAGATCCGGAACAGGTGGAAGACATCATCCGCATGATCAACGACATGGGGATCAACGTATTCGAGGTTGCGCCAGATAAGGATTCCCTTATGCTGGCCGACGCCGATACCGACGAAGCTGCGGCCGAAGAGGCAGCAGCAGCGTTGGCAGCGGTCGAGACCGACATTGGTCGCACCACCGACCCAGTGCGCATGTACATGCGTGAAATGGGTACGGTAGAGCTCCTCACTCGTGAAGGCGAAATTGAAATCGCCAAGCGTATTGAAGAGGGTATCCGCGAAGTGATGGGCGCAATCGCGCACTTCCCTGGCACGGTTGACCATATTCTCTCCGAGTACACTCGCGTCACCACCGAAGGTGGCCGCCTGTCCGACGTCCTGAGCGGTTATATCGACCCGGACGACGGTATTGCGCCGCCTGCTGCAGAAGTGCCGCCGCCAGTCGATCCGAAAGCCGTGAAAGCGGATGACGACACCGATGACGACGACGCCGAAGCAACTGACGACGAAGAAGAAGCCGAAAGCGGTCCGGATCCGGTCATCGCAGCACAGCGTTTTGGCGCTGTCTCCGACCAGATGGAAGTCACCCGCAAGGCCCTGAAAAAGCACGGTCGTGGCAACAAGCTGGCGATTGCCGAGCTGGTGCTTCTGGCTGAGCTGTTCATGCCGATCAAACTGGTGCCGAAGCAATTCGAAGGCCTGGTCGAGCGTGTTCGCAGTGCCCTGGATCGTCTGCGTCAGCAAGAGCGAGCGATCATGCAACTGTGCGTTCGTGATGCCCGCATGCCGCGTGCCGACTTCCTGCGCCAGTTCCCAGGCAATGAAGTTGACGAAAGCTGGACCGATGCACTGGCCAAAGGCAAAAGCAAATACGCTGAAGCCATTGGTCGCCTGCAGCCGGACATCATTCGTTGCCAGCAGAAGCTGATCGCGCTGCAAACCGAAACCGGTTTGACGATTGCCGAAATCAAGGACATCAACCGTCGCATGTCGATCGGTGAGGCCAAGGCCCGCCGCGCGAAGAAAGAGATGGTTGAAGCGAACTTGCGTCTGGTGATCTCCATCGCCAAGAAGTACACCAACCGTGGCCTGCAATTCCTTGATCTGATCCAGGAAGGCAACATCGGCTTGATGAAAGCGGTGGACAAGTTCGAATACCGTCGCGGCTACAAATTCTCGACTTATGCCACCTGGTGGATCCGTCAGGCGATCACTCGCTCGATCGCCGACCAGGCCCGCACCATCCGTATTCCGGTGCACATGATCGAGACGATCAACAAGCTCAACCGTATTTCCCGGCAGATGTTGCAGGAAATGGGTCGCGAACCGACCCCGGAAGAGCTGGGCGAACGCATGGAAATGCCTGAGGACAAGATCCGCAAGGTATTGAAGATCGCTAAAGAGCCGATCTCCATGGAAACCCCGATCGGTGATGACGAAGACTCCCACCTGGGTGACTTCATCGAAGACTCGACCATGCAGTCGCCAATCGATGTAGCTACCGTTGAGAGCCTTAAAGAAGCGACTCGCGAAGTACTATCCGGCCTCACTGCCCGTGAAGCCAAGGTACTGCGCATGCGCTTCGGTATCGACATGAATACCGACCACACCCTCGAGGAGGTTGGTAAGCAGTTCGACGTAACCCGTGAACGGATTCGTCAGATCGAAGCCAAGGCGCTGCGCAAGCTGCGCCACCCGACGAGAAGCGAGCATCTGCGCTCCTTCCTCGACGAGTGATCACAAAACCCCCGGCCCAGGCCGGGGGTTTTGCTTTATGTAGATTAAATCCCCCGCACTTCCCTCCCGCCGAATTGCCCGTCTACACTCGAAACATTCCCCCGAGCCATAACGAGAGCGTTATGCCCAGACTGCCGACCGTGCTTTTTTTACTGTCGCTGATCACCTGGACCACAACGGCTGGCGCTCTGACTCTAACCGACGAAGAACGTAGCTGGCTGGACGCCCATCCGCACCTGCGCCTGGGTGTCGATGCGTCCTGGCCACCTTTCGAGTTTCGGGACGATCAGGGCCGCTACCAGGGTCTTGCCGCAGACTACATCGACGTGATTCGGCAACGCCTGTCGGTCGACCTCAAACCGGTCGAGCCCGTCAGCTGGACGGTGGTCCTGGAACAGGTCAGGCAAGGCAAGCTGGATCTGTTGCCGGGCATCATGTCGACCCCGGAACGCCAGTCTTATTTATCCTTCACGCGCCCTTACCTGGACTTTCCGATCGTCATCCTCGCCCACGTGGGGGGCGCCCAGCCGCGCAAAATCGCGGACTTATACGGGCTGAAAATCGCCGTGGTGGACAACTACGCCCCCCATGAACTGCTACGCACCCATCATCCCGACCTGAACCTGGTGGCCATGCCCAACGTCAGCTCGGCACTGCAGGCGCTGGCGACGGATGAAGTAGACGCCGTGGTCGGCGATCTCGCCTCCAGCGTCTGGAGCCTGCGCCAGTTGAAGCTCGACGGCCTGTATGTGAGCGGCGAGACGCCCTACCGCTATCAACTGGCCATGGCCGTGCCCAAGGACAACAAAATACTGGTTGGCATCCTGGACAAGGTCCTGGCGGACATGAGCCCGGCTGAAATCAGCGCCATTCAGGAGCATTGGGTCGGCAACGTGCTGGATCACCGTACATTCTGGTCCGACCTGCTGGTTTACGGCCTGCCGGGATTATTGCTGCTGATCACCGTGCTGGCGGTCGTCATCAGGATCAATCGCCGACTGAGCTCGGAAATTTCCCGCCGGGTCGATCTCGAACAGGAATTGCGCAGCAGCGAGTATCACTACCGCGGCCTGGTCGAGAGCCTTTCGGCCATTGCCTGGGAAGCGCGTATCAGCGACTTCACCTACAGCTACGTGTCGCCGCATGCCGAAGAACTGCTCGGCTACCCGCTCTCCCATTGGCTGATCCCGGGGTTCTGGCGCAACATCATTCACCCTGCAGACCTGACCCGAGCCCAAACCTTCTGCGACCACGAAGTCCTGGCCGGGCGTGATCACACGGTCGATTACCGCGTGATCACCGCCGACGGTCGGTGCCTGTGGGTACGCGACATCGTCAGCCTGATCGAGCATGGGCACGAGCCGGTGCTGCGCGGCCTGATGATCGACATCAGCGACGCCAAACGCACGGAAGAAGCGCTACGCCTGTCCGAGCAGAAGTTCGCCTCGGTCTTCCAGCAGTGCCCTGACATTCTGGTGATTGCGCGGTTGTCCGATGGCTGCCTGCTGGAGGTCAACGAAGCGTTTGAGGAGCAGATCGGCCTCGGCGCCGAGGAAGTCATCGGCCAAACCGCCACTGACCTGAACATCTGGGGCATCCCCGGCGTCGGCCCGGGCCTGCTGCAGCGCTTGCAGGCAGGCAGCATCCGCAACCTCGAGATGCCCTTTCGCCGCAACAACGGCCAAGTGTTCACCGGCCTGATCTCCGCCGAACCCTTCGACCTGGATGCCACCCCGGCGCTGGTCGTTGTCGTTCGTGACATCAGCCAGCTCAAGGAGACCCAACAGCAGCTGCAAATCTCCGAGGAGAAATTCGCCAAGGCGTTCCACGCTTCCCCGGACGGCTTGTTGCTGTCGCGCCAAAGCGATGGCCTGTTGATGGAGGTCAACGATGGCTTCAGCCGCATCACCGGTTTCAACAGCGCGATGTCGGTCGACCGCTCCTCCCTGGAACTGGGCATCTGGGTCAACCTCAACGAGCGCAAGCAGATGCTCGACCTGCTCAATCGCGATGGTTTTGTTCGCGACTTCAGTTGCCACATCCGCCGCAGCGATGGGCAGATTCGCCTTTGCGAAGTGTCCAGCCGGCCGCTGCCGATCGGCAATGAAGATTGCATGTTGACCATCGCCCGGGACATTACCGAACGCCACCTGATGCAGGAGAAGCTGCAACAGGCCGCTACCGTGTTCGAGAGCACCGCCGAGGGCGTGTTGATCACCGACACCCAGCAGCACATCAGCGCGGTTAATCGCGCGTTCACCGAAATCACCGGTTACAGCGAAAGCGAAGCACTGGGTCACACCCCTCGCCTGCTCGCATCAGGTCTGCATGACAGCGCGTTTTATGCCGCCATGTGGCATCAACTGACCGCCGAAGGCCATTGGCAAGGGGAGATTTCCAACCGCCGTAAAAATGGAGAGCTGTACCCCAGCTGGCTGACCATCAGCGCAGTGCGCAACCGCGATCGATTCATTACCCATTTTGTTGCCGTGTTCGCTGACATTTCCAGCCTCAAGCACGCCCAGGCCAAGCTCGACTACCAGGCGCACCACGATCCACTGACCGGCTTGCCAAACCGCACATTGTTCGAAAACCGGCTGCTGACTGCGCTGAACAACCAGCAGGAAAACGGCGGCCAGGGCGCAGTACTGTTTCTCGACCTGGACCGCTTTAAACACATCAACGACAGCCTCGGCCATCCGGTCGGCGACCTGCTGCTCAAGGGCATTGCCGTGCGCCTCAAAGAGCAGCTGCGGGACATCGACACCGTGGCACGACTCGGCGGCGATGAATTCATCATTTTGCTTCCAGGCCTTCAACAACCCAGCGATGCCGACTACATCGCCAACAAGTTGCTCAATTGCTTCTCGGCGCCGTTCCAGGCCGGTGAACATGAGTTCTTCATCAGCGCCAGCATTGGCACCAGCCTCTATCCCCGTGACGGCGGTGACGTGGCCACACTGGTCAAGAATGCCGACGCCGCGATGTACCGCTCCAAGGCCAAGGGGCGCAACCGCGTCGAAAGCTACACCCGCGACCTGACCGCCCAGGCCAGTGAGCGGGTAGCGCTGGAACACGAGTTGCGCCGCGCCATCGAGCGCAATGAACTACACCTGCACTACCAGCCGAAGATCAGCCTCGACGACCATCGCCTGGTCGGCGCCGAAGCACTGATCCGCTGGCGCCACCCGACTTTCGGTGATGTGCCACCAGAGAACTTCATTGCCCTGGCCGAAGAAAACGGCATGATCCTGCAAATCGGCGACTGGGTACTGGAAACCGCCTGCCGCCAGATGCTGGAGTGGAATCGGCTCTATCAAAGCATGGGCCCGCTGTCGGTAAACCTGGCAGGCGCCCAGCTGCGCCAGCCCAACCTGCTCGGGCGCATCGAACAACTGCTCAAGGACAACCGTCTCAGACCGGATCTACTGCAACTGGAAATTACCGAAAACTTCATCATGAGCCAGGCGGAAGAAGCGCTGGCAGTGCTGCACCAGCTCAAAAACCTGGGCGTGCAACTGGCAATCGATGACTTCGGTACAGGCTATTCATCCCTGAGCTACCTCAAGCGGCTCCCGCTGGACATCCTCAAAATCGACCAGTCTTTCGTCCGCGGCCTGCCGGACGACCCGCACGACGTGGCCATCGTTCGCGCAATCATCGCCCTGGGCCGCAGCATGCAATTCACCGTGATCGCCGAAGGCGTCGAGACCCAGGCCCAGCAACAATTCCTCGCTGCCGAAGGCTGCGACCAGATCCAGGGTTACATCGTCAGCCTGCCGCTGCCACCCGACGAATTCGCCGCGACATTTCTTCGTACAACAGTTTCGAGCTTTTCGGATAGCACAGCCGAGAAACCATCGTTATAATCCGCGACCTACTGAGGGCCTATAGCTCAGTTGGTTAGAGCAGAGGACTCATAATCCTTTGGTCCACGGTTCAAGTCCGTGTGGGCCCACCAAACAAATCAAAGGCTTACGTCGTTCAGACGTAGGCCTTTTTTGTTGGATGCGGGTTTTCGTACCTGTATGAAGTCTGTAAAGGCGGGCCTGCCGCCTGTCGGTGCGCAGATTCCCAGACGCCTAGCCGTTAAAACGCGCACAGCACCGTCCAAACGACGAAGGTCGGCGCTACTGGTCGGCGGTTCCTTCGAAAACCTTGGGTGTCAAGCAGCTTGTGATATTCTTGTTATTCAACAGGAGCAGCACCGTGACCAAGCAAGCAGAAAACAAACCACTGCCACCGACGGTAACCAAGAAGTCGCCATTCGCCGTTCGACTGGATGACAGTCGCACTGTGGCTGTGTCTGCGCTCGCAAATGACATTGTTGAGCGGCACGCCGCAAAAGCGCTTGCTGGCACTGTGCGCAGTCAATCAGGTGCTTTTAAAGTCACTCGCGCTCCTAGAGTTCCGCATCTCATTGGCATGGAGCGGGATATCCTCGAGCTGAAAAAAGCAGTTGAGGCACTCTCCCTCCTCTGCGTTGTTCACGATCAGTCAGCCCAGCTTTCCGACACGGTGGATTTCGAAGGCATGACTGTGCTCGATGCTGATACTGCGTTCCAGATGCTCGATAACCCCCCTGAGCCCAATCAGGCACTGCGCAACCTGCTTGCCTTGCACTAAGGGCTTTCAATGGATTTCATCACCGTCAACTTCGATAAGTCGATTGATCGCGCTGGGTTCGATTGTGAACGGCATCCTGCTCTCAATACATACATTGCCCAACAGGCTGGTCAAGACGAGAAGCGGAATATCTCCAAAACGTTCATGTATCTGCAGGACGGTGTTTTGCGGGGCTATTACACGCTGGCAAACGCTTCCGTAGCGCTGGCTGAACTCAGCGATGAGCAAAAAAAGAAGATGCCTAGGTACCCGATGCCGGCAGTGTTGTTGAGCCGACTGGCCGTCGACAAGAGCATGCAGAAGAAGGGGCTTGGTCAGCGGTTGATGGCTGATTTCTTTCGCCGCGTGTACGCGGTATCGAAACACTCAGGCGTGGCATTCATTGTCGTCGACGCAAAAGATGAGGCTGCTGCAGCCTACTACCAGGGCCTGCAGTTCGTGCCTTCAAAGGACAATCAGCTTCGCCTGGTCTTGTCCACATCCACGATCATCACGGGGATGCGCGAGCAGGAAGCCAAGCAAATCTAAGTCAGCCCCCACCCGCAACAGTGTCCGCCACAGAGTCTTCAGCACAGAGCGCTTATGCCGCTTCCAGTTGCGCTCCCGCCTAATGCCCACCTTCTCGATATCGCTGCGTGTTGGCGGAATAGCATCGGGAACACACCGTGTTGTTTCCGGCGCTTGAAAACGACCCCGACCGGCACCCGCAGATAAAAGTACGCCACCTGAAACCCTTCCGAGAGCCTCGCGACAGCGCTGTGCCGAAGGAAAGCTCCTTGATCGATACAGCGCAACCTGCTGTATGCCAGACGCGTCTGTAAATCATGCAGGACGGACAGTACTGAAAAGTGGGGTTTCGTTTACTTCAGGCGTAGGAATATCGGATGACTCCTACATAGTTTGTAGGCAAAATCCGAATATTGTGTCTGGGCACTTTAATGCCTTGTTGTGCTTTTCTTTGACGGGATATTCTCCGGCCATCGCTGACCTATCAGCGATCGGGCTTGGAAACCCGTCGAACCGCAACGTAACAGTTCTCCGCCATGGCGGCTGTGCGTGGGACGCCATCGTGCGTGCCGGTTCCTCGGTTCCCGGTTTTCCAACCTGCGTACAGCTGCCACCCCTTCGCTTGGAAACGAACGCGGCAGCTCCTCGAACCAGGAGCAAAAACATGACCCACAAAACCCAGTCCGAACCCTCGGAGCTGAAAACCGTCGGCTTCACCCCCTTCATCTACTGTTCAAACCAGGCCCTGTTCCATGTCAGCCGCGGCGTGCCGCTCGGCGATGCGCTGGCCATGGCGTCCGATTTTCTGTTTCTGGCCAAAGAGCTCACACAAGAAGCAGCCTACGGCAGGGACACTCAACGCCACGCGCGGGCTGCTTACTATCTGACCACCATGAGCAAGGCCGTGATCGATGACGTAACGAAGGTGCTGACGCGGGAAACAGCCCAAAGCACGACGAGCTTCAAGGCATAGATATCAATACTTAAGCGGAACCAGCCCCGTTTTTCGGGGCATCACCGCACACTTCAATGTGGTGGTGCGGCCAGAACCAATGGAATACTCCGCACCAATCCCAAGCGCTCCAGCGTCGCCGCAGTCAACACCACCTCATACGTATCCGCCGGGCGGCCCCACTGCTCCACGATAGCCATGCCATCCACCAGCACGCTTGCTAACCCGGAAATGGTTTCGGCCCGTTCTTCGACGATCTTCTGAGTCCGGACCCACAAGTCGTCTGTTATCACCTTGAGCTGCGCCGCTACCTGGTCGGATGACACTGGATGGGTGTCAGGGCAGGCTATATTGCGCAGCAGATGCTGAAGCTCTTTGACTTTTGCGTAGTCCTGCTCAGCGCCCTGCGCGCCCTTGAGAATGCCTACGGCTTGCGCCTTGTCGACCCGCCTGGCAGTCGAATGAGTTGAAGACAAGGTCTGCCCCATGGCCCCAGCCAGAAGGACCATCAGCCTGGCCTCCAGATGCGTTTTCATCGCCTCCATGGAGGCAATCGGGCGCGACAGGGTGATCGAAGCACCGCCTTGGTGGCGCAAGTCCATGGTCACGGACAAGGTCACTCCACCGGTTGCAAACCCCAACGCTCGGGCCACCACGTAGTGCCCCATTTCGTGATGCGCAATCTGCAGTGCGCGTTCCCGGATGACCGGGGGCAACTTGCTGGTCATTTTTATCGCCTCGCATCCATGGACAGTGCATTCGACTACGAGCGACAGCAGCTGTCCATCCAGCAGGCCGGATTGGGTGGCCAGGGAGGCGCCCAGAGTGGGCACGCCGAGCGGGATCGGCAGTTGCATGCGAATGACCAGC
The DNA here is from genome assembly GCF_040310425.1 of Pseudomonas sp. 65/3-MNA-CIBAN-0223. NCBI lineage: Bacteria > Pseudomonadati > Pseudomonadota > Gammaproteobacteria > Pseudomonadales > Pseudomonadaceae > Pseudomonas > Pseudomonas sp. 65/3-MNA-CIBAN-0223. The sequence goes on along the minus strand of NZ_JBEOPV010000005.1, from coordinate 261,490 downwards.
GGGCCGGTGTGCTGCACCGTCTTCATCGGAACAGTGTTGAGCCTGGATCAAACATCCGCGATGTGTGGCGGGCCTGTAACATGCAGCCCCAATGATCCATGCCGCTGGAGACGCCCCTTGCCCGACATTCGCCCGCCTGTCCTTGACGAAATCGACCGCCAATTGATCGCCGCGCTGCAGATCAACGCCCGCGAAAGCGTGGCCATGCTCGCCAGGCAACTGGGCATTGCCCGCACTACAGTGACTTCAAGGCTGGCACGGCTGGAGAAGGCCAAGGTCATCACCGGCTATGGCGTGCGTCTGGGCCAGCGATTGGTTGACGGCGGGCTTCAGGCGTATGTGGGGATCACCGTGCAACCGCGTTCGGGCAAGGAAGTGCTGCGCCGTCTCAGTGCGATGGCGCAGGTCCAGCAACTGTGTGCGGTCAGTGGTGAATTTGATTATGTCGCCTGGTTGCGGACGGATTCGCCGGAGCAGCTGGATCAGTTGCTGGATCAGATCGGCAGTGTGGATGGGGTGGAGAAAACCACGACTTCAATCATTTTGAGCAGCAAGATTGATCGCGGGCAGCCGGTATGAGTTTCGGACAGGGGTGATCCTGCTGGCCTCATCGCCGGCAATCTTTGCCGCACCGATGGTCGATATGCCTATTTAATTCGTCATTCTGATCGGTAAACCAGCAAAACGACGACACATTGCGTCTTATTAACGTATTCGACGCGCTCTAGAATGGCCGGCATCTTTTCCTATACTCAGATGCGCATTCCGCGTCGGGTCGCCAGCAAGGTCAGCCATGAACAAGAACAATCGCCATCCTGCAGACGGTAAGAAACCAGTCACCATCTTTGGCCCGGACTTCCCGTTTGCCTTTGACGACTGGATCGAACATCCGGCCGGCCTGGGCAGTATTCCTGAAGACAATCACGGTGCCGAGGTAGCGATCGTCGGTGCGGGCATCGCCGGCCTGGTGGCGGCCTATGAGCTGATGAAGCTGGGCCTCAAGCCCGTTGTCTATGAAGCCTCGAAAATGGGCGGGCGTTTGCGCTCCCAGGCTTTCAACGGCGCTGACGGCATCGTGGCCGAGCTGGGCGGCATGCGTTTTCCCGTGTCGTCCACGGCGTTCTACCACTATGTCGACAAGCTCGGCCTGCAGACCAAACCGTTCCCGAACCCGCTGACCCCGGCGTCAGGCAGCACGGTGATCGATCTGGAAGGCAAAACTCATTACGCGCAGAAACTCGCGGACCTTCCTGCACTGTTCCAGGAAGTGGCTGACGCCTGGGCGGATGCGCTGGAAGCCGGCTCGCAGTTTTCAGATATCCAGCAAGCCATCCGCGACCGCGACGTACCGCGCCTCAAGGAGCTGTGGAACACCCTGGTGCCGCTGTGGGATGACCGGACCTTCTACGACTTCGTCGCCACTTCCAAGGCATTCGCCAAACTGTCGTTCCACCACCGGGAAGTGTTTGGCCAGGTCGGCTTCGGGACAGGCGGCTGGGATTCGGACTTCCCCAACTCGATGCTGGAAATCTTCCGCGTGGTCATGACCAACTGCGACGACCACCAGCACCTGGTGGTCGGCGGCGTGGAACAGGTACCGCTGGGCATCTGGCGCCATGTGCCGGAACGCTGCGTGCACTGGCCCCAGGGCACCAGCCTCAGTTCACTGCACAGCGGCGCTCCGCGTTCGGGGGTGAAGAAGATTGCCCACGCGCCGAACGGGCGCTTCACCGTCACCGACAACTATGGCGACTCCCGCGAGTACGCAGCGGTGCTGACCACCTGCCAGAGCTGGCTGCTGACCACCCAGATCGAGTGCGACGAAAGCCTGTTCTCGCAGAAAATGTGGATGGCCCTGGACCGCACCCGCTACATGCAATCCTCGAAAACCTTTGTGATGGTCGACCGGCCATTCTGGAAGGACAAGGACCCGCAGACCGGTCGCGACCTGATGAGCATGACGCTCACCGACCGCCTGACCCGCGGCACCTACCTGTTCGACAACGGCCAGTATGAAAATGGCGTCGACAAGCCTGGGGTGATTTGCCTCTCGTACTCATGGATGAGCGATGCCCTGAAGATGCTCCCGCACCCGGTGGAGAAGCGCGTGAAGCTGGCGCTGGACTCCCTGAAGAAGATCTACCCGAAAGTCGACATTGCCGCGCGCATCATTGGCGACCCGATTACCGTGTCCTGGGAAGCCGACCCGCATTTCCTCGGCGCATTCAAAGGCGCCCTGCCCGGTCACTACCGCTACAACCAGCGCATGTATGCCCACTTCATGCAGGATGACATGCCCGCTGAGCAGCGCGGAATCTTCATCGCCGGCGATGACGTGTCGTGGACGCCGGCGTGGGTCGAAGGGGCTGTGCAGACCTCGCTCAATGCGGTGTGGGGCATCATGAAACACTTCGGCGGTGAAACTCACGCCGAGAACCCGGGTCCAGGAGATGTGTTCAACGAGATCGGTCCGATCGCCCTGCCCGAGTAAAAGGAGTTCAAATGCGCGTAGCTCTATACCAATGCCCGCCACTACCACTGGATGTCGCCGGCAACCTGCAGCGTCTGCATCAACTGGCACTGGAGGCCAAGGGTGCAGATTTGCTGGTATTGCCGGAGATGTTCCTGACCGGCTACAACATTGGCATCGATGCCGTCAGCGTACTGGCCGAAGTGCACAACGGTGAATCGGCGCAGCAAATCGCGCGCATCGCTAAAACCGCCGGCATTGCCATCCTGTATGGCTATCCCGAGCGCACCGAGGACGGGCAGATCTACAACTCGGTGCAATTGATCGACGCCCACGGTGAGCGCCTGTGCAACTACCGCAAGACGCACCTGTTCGGCGACCTCGATCACTCTATGTTCAATGCCGGCGGCAACGACTTCCCGGTGGTGGAGCTCAACGGCTGGAAGCTCGGCTTTCTGATCTGCTACGACCTGGAGTTCCCGGAAAATGCTCGACGCCTGGCCCTGGCAGGTGCCGAGTTGATCCTGGTACCGACGGCGAACATGATTCCTTACGACTTCATCGCCGACGTCACGGTCCGCTCCCGGGCCTACGAGAACCAGTGCTACGTGGCCTATGCCAATTACTGCGGGGCAGAAGGCGACATTCACTACTGCGGCCAGAGCAGCATTGCCGCACCGGATGGTAGCCGCGTGGCCCAGGCCGGTCTGGATGAAGCCTTGATCGTCGGCGAGCTGGATCGCCAGTTGATGCTCCAATCCCGGGCGGCCAATCGTTACCTGATCGATCGTCGTCCCGAGCTTTATGGCGACCTGAACAAGCGCTGATCCACCGTTATCCGCTAGCATTAGCGCTTCTCTGTACTGGAAGTGCTCATGCCTGCGTCGAATCCCTCCCGTCCCCACACTGAAACCCTGGCCAACGGCCTGCGGGTGACGCTGCGCCACGCGCCGCATCTCAAGCGCTGCGCCGCTGTGCTGCGGGTGAATGCGGGCAGTCACGACGTGCCTCTGGCGTGGCCTGGGCTGGCGCATTTTCTCGAACACCTGCTTTTTCTGGGCACCGAGCGTTTTCCCGCAGGCCAGGGCTTGATGGCCTACGTGCAAGGGCATGGCGGCCAGGTCAATGCGCGCACCAACGAACGTACCACCGACTTTTTCGTCGAACTGCCGCCAGCACTTTTCAGCGGTGGGCTGGAGCGCCTGTCGGACATGATCGCTCACCCGCGTATGAACCTGGACGAACAGTTGCGCGAACGCGAAGTGCTGCACGCGGAATATGTCGCCTGGTCCCAGGACGCGACGGCGCAACAACAACATGCGCTGTTCGAAGGACTGTCGGCCACTCACCCGTTGCGGGGATTCCATGCGGGCAATCGCGACAGCCTGGCGGTCGAGCGGCCTGAGTTTCAGCGCGCGCTGCAGGACTTCCATCAGCATTTCTATCAAGCCGGGCAAATGACATTGAGCCTGGCGGGGCCGCAAAGTCTCGAGGATTTGAAGGCGTTGGCCGAGGTGTTCGCCCAACCTGTTGCCAAAGGTGAAAAAGCCCCGCAAACAGCGCCTGCCGCCCTGATGCAATCAGCAAGCAACTGTTATCAACAGGCCGGTGAAGGACGTGTGGATCTGCTGTTCGCGTTCGAGGCACTGCCTGGTTCGTCCCGCGAAGCGCTGGCGTTCCTGTGTCACTGGTTAAACGCGGTCAAACCCGCAGGGTTCCTCGCAGAGTTGCGCAAGGCTGGGCTGGCGGAACAATTGACCGCCAGGCCGCTGTATCAATTCGCCGGACAAGCGTTGCTGCACCTGGGCTTCACGACCACTCAACCGCACCAGGTGCTCGTGCTTCGCGAGCAACTGCAGAACTGGCTGGGCTTTTTTGCCGCCCAGCAGCATCAGCCGCAATGGCGCGACGAATTCAGCGCCCTGCTGCAACGCCAGCAGCGAATCAGCAGCGCCCTGCGCCTGGCGCAACTGGACAGCGAACAGGCCGGGACAAGCGACCACGAAGCGCTCGCGCTTGAGCAAATCCTCGCTCAAATCGGCGCTGTGGATAAGTTCGGCGGGCCATGGCAACTGCCACTTCCCAACCCGTTCCTGCAAACAGAAACTGCAGCGCCCAGCGCCGGACTGATTCGTGGGCAGACCAGCAAGCATCGCGGCCTGCGTACCTTTGCCCAGGATCGCTTGCGCAGTCGCCGCGAACAATCGCCCATGCAGTTCAGCCAGGCGTTGCCGGACAATACGGATGAAGGCGCGATCCATCTGCGCTGGCGGCTCGCAGCCAGCCCTCGGCCTGAGCTTCAGGCAAACCTGGAACAGCGTCTTCTGACCTTGCGTGAAGACGCGCGCCAGGCGGGTGTGGATTGCTCCTTCAGTGCCTGCGGCAATCAATGGCTACTGAAAATGACCGGCCTGCAGGACCCCATGCCGATCATCCTCGAGCATGCGCTGAAAGACCTGACAAAGGCCGAGACCGATGTTCCACGGGAACTGCCCAAGCGCCTGGCGCTGATGCCTATTCGACAGTTGCTCGAGGCGTTGCCCGGGCAATGCCTGGAGCCAGTCGAGGAATCGGCAGACCTGCAGCACCTCTGGGCGGGAGCGCGCTGGGACGGGCTGGCCACCGGTCTTTCCAGCCAGACCCAGGCGGCAATGGGCCTGCCCTTGAGTCGCGTGCCAGGCGTGGCGGACACCCAATTGACCGCACCCGCTTCGATCAATACCCAGCACCTGTGGACGAAGATCGATACAGACTCCAGTGAACACGCTCTGCTGCTGTTCTGTCCGGTCGCTACCCGGCAGATCGCTGACGAGGCGGCCTGGCGCCTGCTCGCGCACCTGTGCCAGACGCCCTTCTACCAGCGCCTTCGCGTGGAACAGCAGCTGGGTTATGCGGTGTTCAGTGCGCTGCGGCAGCTGCATGGCCAGGTGGGCATCGTCTTCGGGGTGCAATCGCCGAGCGTCGTTGCGCATGAGCTGCTCAAGCACATCGAGGCCTTCATCAGCGACCTGCCGGCGATGCTTGAGGGCATCGACGAGGCAGTCATCGACACCCAGCGCCAGGCCTTGGCGGCTCAGTTCGACATCACTGCACTGGAGCAGTCCCAGGCCAGCGAACTGTTGTGGCAGGGCAAACTGGGCGGCCGCTCGTCGGATTACCTGGAGCAGTTGCAGCGGGCACTTTTAACGACAGACTCACAGGCCCTGCTAGATGCAGCCCGCAGTGTTGATGAGGCCACCGGCGGGTGGCGCTGCCTGGCCAGCGCTGTGTCTCCCGGCCTGCCCTGGCAAGTGGCAAAATGATCATTACCGAGGCTGCAAAGAGCTTTCTCAAAGTTTCACGGGCAAGAGTTCTGTAATTTTGAGTAACATAGCCACCTAACTATCTGAACATCTCCAGCTGGAGGTGGACTATATGTATAGATCTCAACTGTCCCAACCACCTGAAGGAGCACTCCCATGTCCTGGTCCAAACCTGCTTACACCGACCTGCGTATCGGCTTTGAAGTCACCATGTACTTCGCCAGCCGCTAATAAGTTGTTCTCGCGGTTCAGCGCCTCGGTTCACCGGGGCGTTTTTATTTTTCGGATTTGAAATGTTGGAGCGGCCATGTTTGTCCAGATTCTAGGTTCCGCCGCTGGCGGTGGTTTCCCCCAGTGGAACTGCAACTGCGCGAACTGCGCAGGCTTTCGCGACGGCAGCCTGAAGGCCACCGCGCGTACCCAGTCGTCCATCGCGATATCCGATGACGGCGTCAATTGGGTGCTGTGCAATGCCTCGCCGGACATCCGCGCCCAGCTCCAGAGCTTCGCCCCGATGCAACCGGGCCGCGCACTGCGCGATACGGGCATCAGCGCGATCATCCTGATGGACAGCCAGATCGACCACACCACCGGCCTGCTCAGCCTGCGCGAAGGTTGCCCGCACCAGGTGTGGTGTACGGACATGGTTCATGAGGACCTGAGCACAGGTTTTCCGTTGTTCACCATGCTGACCCACTGGAACGGCGGGTTGAGCTGGAACCGCATCGAGCTCGACCACAGCTTCAGTATCCCCTCCAGCCCGAACCTGCGCTTCACTCCGCTGCCTTTGCGCAGTGCGGCACCGCCTTACTCGCCACACCGCTTCGACCCGCATCCGGGTGACAACATCGGCCTTATCGTCGAAGACCTGAACACCGGCGGCAAGCTGTTCTATGCACCAGGCCTGGGCAAGGTCGATGCGCCGTTGCTGGAGATCATGGCCTCCAGCGACTGCGTGCTGGTCGATGGCACGATGTGGGATGACGACGAGATGCAGCGTCGCGGCGTTGGTACTCGCACCGGTCGGGAAATGGGCCATCTGGCGCAAAACGGCCCGGGGGGCATGCTCGAAGTGCTGGAACAGCTGCCTGATCAGCGCAAGGTGCTTATTCACATCAACAACACCAACCCGATTCTCGATGAAGATTCGCCGCAGCGTGCCGAGCTGGTTCGGCGCAAGGTTGAAGTGGCCTATGACGGCATGAGTATTGTGCTGTAGCTGACGGCCCCATCGCGGGCAAGCCTTGCTCCCAAAGTGGATGAGCAAGGCTTGCCCGCGATGAGGCCAGCCCGGACACCACCGAACACCGGAGAACCGAAATGCCCGACACCCCGATGTCCCCCACCGAATTCGAAGCCGCCCTGCGCGCCAAGGGCGCCTACTACCACATCTACCACCCCTACCACGTGGCGATGTACGAAGGTCGCGCCAGCCGCGAGCAGATTCAGGGCTGGGTCGCCAACCGCTTCTACTATCAGGTGAACATCCCCCTCAAAGATGCGGCGATCCTCGCCAACTGCCCGGACCGCGAAATCCGCCGCGAGTGGATACAACGCCTGCTCGACCACGACGGCGCCCCCGGTGAAGACGGCGGGATCGAAGCCTGGTTGCGCCTGGGCCAGGCCGTTGGCCTCGATCCGGACCAGCTGCGCTCCCAGGAACTGGTGTTGCCCGGCGTGCGCTTCGCCGTGGACGCTTACGTCAATTTCGCCCGCCGAGCCAGTTGGCAGGAAGCCGCCAGCAGTTCCTTGACTGAACTGTTCGCACCGCAGATCCACCAGTCGCGCCTCGACAGCTGGCCGCAGCACTACCCGTGGATCGACCCTGCCGGCTACGAATATTTCCGTACCCGCCTGGGCCAGGCACGCCGCGATGTCGAGCACGGGATGGCGATTACCCTGCAGCACTACACGACGCGGGAAGGCCAGGAGCGCATGCTGGAAATTCTCCAGTTCAAACTGGACATTCTTTGGAGCATGCTCGATGCCATGAGCATGGCCTACGAACTGAACCGCCCGCCGTATCACAGCGTGACCGCACAACGGGTCTGGCATAAAGGAATCATCTTATGAGTTTTGATCGCAGCAAAACCCCCACCTGGCGCCCGGGCTACCGTTTCCAATATGAACCAGCGCAGAAAGGCCACGTGCTGCTTTACCCCGAAGGCATGATCAAACTCAACGACAGCGCCGCCCTGATTGGCGGCCTGATCGACGGCGAGCGCGACGTGGCAACGATCATCGCCGAGCTGGACGCACAGTTCCCGGGTGTGCCCGAGCTTAGTGAAGACATTGAGCAATTCATGGAGGTCGCCCGTGCTCAGCACTGGATCGAACTTGCCTGACGGCGTGTCGGACAAGTTACCGCCCAAGCCTGAAATCGGCTTGCCTCTCTGGCTCCTGGCCGAGCTGACCTATCGCTGCCCCCTGCAATGCCCCTACTGCTCCAATCCCCTGGATTTCGCCGAGCAGGGCAAAGAGCTGAGCACCGAACAGTGGATCAAGGTATTCCGCGAGGCGCGGGAAATGGGCGCCGCGCAGCTGGGCTTTTCCGGGGGTGAACCCCTGGTGCGCCAGGACCTCGCCGAACTGATCGCCGAAGCGCGCAAACTGGGCTTCTACACCAACCTGATTACCTCAGGCATCGGGCTTACCGAGCAGAAAATCAGCGACTTCAAGAAGGCTGGACTGGACCACATTCAGATCAGTTTCCAAGCCAGCGACGAGCAAGTGAACAACTTGCTGGCCGGCTCGAAAAAGGCCTTCGCGCAGAAGCTGGAAATGGCCCGGGCAGTGAAAGCCCATGGCTACCCGATGGTGCTGAACTTCGTGACCCATCGGCACAACATCGACAAGATCGACCGCATCATCGAGCTGTGCATCGCCCTCGAGGCCGATTTCGTCGAGCTCGCAACGTGCCAGTTCTACGGCTGGGCGCAGCTCAATCGGGTCGGCCTGTTGCCAACCAGGGAACAACTGGTGCGTGCCGAGCGCATCACCAACGAATACCGGGCCAAACTGGAGGCCGAAGGGCATCCGTGCAAGCTGATCTTCGTCACGCCGGACTACTACGAAGAACGTCCGAAAGCCTGCATGAACGGCTGGGGCAGTATCTTCCTGACGGTCACCCCGGACGGCACCGCCCTGCCCTGTCACGGCGCGCGACAAATGCCTGTACAGTTCCCCAACGTGCGCGATCACAGCATGCAGCACATCTGGTACGACTCGTTCGGCTTCAACCGTTTTCGCGGTTACGACTGGATGCCTGAACCGTGCCGCTCGTGCGACGAGAAAGAAAAGGACTTCGGCGGCTGCCGCTGCCAGGCCTTCATGCTCACCGGAGACGCGAGCAATGCCGACCCGGTTTGCAGCAAGTCGCAACACCACGGCGTGATTCTCAAGGCCCGCGAAGAAGCCGAGCACGCGACCCAAACCATTGAACAACTGGCCTTTCGCAATGAACGAAACTCACGCCTCATCGCCAAAAGCTGAGCCTTTCAGCGCCGCCAGGGCCGTCGCCGCCGGTGTCGACTTTGCGGAGCTGCAGCTCGGCTCCCAGGGTTTGTTCTGGAACGAGTACCGTCCTGAGGATGGCGCGTGTCGCATTTGGCATTGGCGCAATAGTCAGGCCCGCTGCCTGACGCCTGCCGGGTTCAGCGTGCGCAGTCGTGTCTACGAATATGGCGGCGGCGCGTTCTGCCTGACCGATGACGGGATTGTTTTCGTCAACGAGGCTGACCAGCAACTGTATCGACAGTCGCTGGCCGGTGAAACCCCGGTTGGGCTGACTTCAGGTGAATGCCGTTACGGTGACCTGCAGTTCGCCGATGGCCAGGTCCTGGCCGTCGAGGAGCACCGGGACCGCCATCGACTGGTCGCCATCGATATTGCCAACGGCAGCCGTCACCTGCTGGCAGAAGGTGCCGACTTCTACGCCGCGCCAACTCTGAGCAAAGGCGCCCGGCGCCTGGCGTGGATCGAATGGAGCCGACCGCATCAACCCTGGACCGCTACCCGATTGATGGTCGCCGAGCGCGACAGTGATGGCGGTTTCAACAGCCCGCGCTGCGTGGCTGGTCAGCGCAACGACGAATCACTCCAGCAACCGCGCTTCGATACCCGTGGTCGCCTGTCCTGCCTGACCGATCGCGCCGGCTACTGGCAGCCCTGGGTCGAGGCCGAAGACGGGCTTCACCCACTTCCCGCAGCCGCTGCCGATCACGCCCCCGCGCCGTGGCAGCTCGGTGGCTGTACATGGCTGCCCCTGGCCGACGACAGCTACCTGGCAAGCTGGACCGAAGAAGGTTTTGGCAAACTGGGCCTGGCAGGCAATCAAGATAAAGATTTCACGGGCGGCTACAGTCGCTTTCGGCATCTCGCCCTTGATGAGCAATTCATCTATTGCATCGCGGCTTCGCCGGTCAGCCCATCAGCCGTGATTGCCATCGATCGCGCCACCGGCGAGTTCAACGTGCTGGCCGGTGGCATCGCGCCACTGCCTGCCGATCAGATCAGCACTGCGCAAACCCTGCGTTACCCCAGCGGAACGGGTGAAGCCCATGGCTTCTTCTATCCGGCGATGAGCGCTGAGGCGAAGCCGCCGCTGGTAGTGTTCATCCACGGTGGCCCAACCTCCGCCTGCTATCCGATGCTCGATCCGCGAATCCAGTATTGGACGCAACGCGGCTTCGCCGTGGCCGATCTGAATTATCGTGGCAGCAGCGGTTATGGACGAGCCTATCGTCAGGCGCTGCATTTGAGTTGGGGCGAAGTGGACGTCGAAGACGCCTGTGCCGTCGTTTCCCATCTGGCCGACAGCGGGTTGATTGACGGTGACCAGGCATTCATCCGCGGCGGCAGCGCCGGTGGCTACACCACCCTGTGTGCGCTGGCTTTTCACCACGTCTTCCGCGCAGGCGCCAGTCTTTACGGCGTGAGCGACCCGGTGGCCCTTGGCCGCGCCACTCACAAGTTCGAAGGTGACTACCTGGATTGGCTGATTGGCGACCCGGTGCAGGATGCCGAACGCTACGCCGCACGAACCCCTTTGCTGCATGCGAGCAACATTGGTGTGCCGATGATTTTTTTCCAGGGTGAACTGGATGCCGTGGTGGTACCGCAGCAGACCCGTGACATGGTCAAGGCGTTGCAGGACAACGGCATTGTGGTGGAAGCGCATTACTACGCGGACGAGCGCCACGGCTTTCGCAAGGCGAGCAACCAGGCGCACGCGCTGGAGCAGGAGTGGTTGTTCTATCGGCGGGTGCTGGGGCTGGACAAGTGCTGACACCGCAGTGCCAGCATCGCCAGCCAGCTAGCGCCTACACCTGTAGGCGCTAGCTGACTGGCGATTGCAATATAACTGACGCAACACATCTCAACGCTTGGCGATGATATAAACCGCATGCACGATCCCTGGAATATACCCGCACAGCGTCAGCAGAATGTTCAGCCAGAATGCCCCGCCAAAACCCACCTGCAGGAACACACCCAGTGGCGGCAACAGAATGGCGATGATGATTCGAATGATATCCATGGGTCAGCTCCTGATTGAAGTAGGCTCCGGTGAGCCGCACACCTAATCGACCCGCGCCGTTCGTCAGGGTTCACTGCTTCCCACGCTTAGCGCATCCATACAGGCAAAAAAAACGCCCCACGCCAAAAAAATCAGGCCTGGGGCGATGCGTTATACCGCGAGACGGTTCGGAAATTCCTGCAGGAAGGGTCTGGTCAGACGGCAATCCCTTTGCGGCACTGCAGTTGCGCGGTGCGAACGCGAGAGAACGCACGGGCCAGGCGCAGGAGCATCTCGTCAACGTTGGCTTTGCTCACCGTGAGTGCCGGGGTGAAGCGCAGGCAAGCCGGTTGCGGGGCGTCGATCAGCAAGCCTTCGTACAGCGCGGCTTTGACCACTGCCTCGGCCGAGTCGTCGGACAGATCCAACCCCCAAAGCAGCCCTTGCCCGCGCAGTTCGCCGTGGCCGTAACGGTGCGCCAGACGCGCCAGGCCTTCGCGCAAGTGCTGGCCGACCGTGACGACATGCTCGAGAAATCCACGTTCCTGCAGCGCATCCATTACTGCCAGGCCCGCAGCGCTCATCAGCGCATTACCATGATGGGTCCCCGTCAGCTCACCCCGGTCGAAACAACAGGCAGTACCTCGGGCGAGTAAAGCGGCCAGCGGTACTCCCCCGCCCAAGCCTTTGCCCAGCACGACGATATCGGCACGGACATCACAGGATTGTTCCACGAGTAGCTGGCCGCATCGGCCTAGACCGGTCTGCACTTCATCGAAGATCAGCAAAATACCCAGCTCGCGGCACAAACGCTCGACGCCCTTGAGGTAATTCGCGGTGGCCGGGATGACGCCTGCTTCGCTCTGGATCGGCTCAAGCATAACCGCCACCGTTCTGGCGTCGACAGCCGCATGCAGAGCCGCGAGGTCGTTGAACGGAACGTGACTGAAGCCTGGAAGTTGCGGTTCGAACCGATTGGTCAGCGTCGAGCTGTCCGACGCCGAAATAGTCGCGAGACTGCGGCCATGGCAAGCATTGCTGGCCACGATGATGCGCGAGGCTCCGGCACGGTGCCGCTGCCCCCATTTACGCGCCAGCTTGATTGCCGCTTCGCAGGCTTCGGTGCCGGTGTTGAGCAAGTACGCCTGGTCGCTACCGGTGAGCTGGCACAGTCGTGCGGCGAGGCTGAGCATGCCGCGGTTGTGCAAAGCAAAGCCGGGGTTGATCAGCGCCTGCGCCTGCTCGGCAATCGCACTCACAAGCGCTGAAGGGCTATGCCCCAAGCTGTTGGCACCTCGTCCCTGGGTGAAATCCAGATACGCCCGGTCGGCGCTGTCCCACAGCCAGGAGCCCTGGCCGCGCACGAATACTTGCTGAGGGCGCTCGACGCTGGGCATCAGGTACTCGCGGGAGGGGTTAACCGTTGTAGATGGCGCAATCGCGTCCAGGGCGAGGTCGTCAAGGTCCGGGAGACCACGACGCATTTTGAACAGATTCATCAGATTTCACCTCGGTGGAGGTTTTTTGCATTGCCTATGTAAATGACTTCAATGTAATCGGTGTTCATCGTCCGCGTTGGCCCTGTAAGCCCTCTCATTGCGGTTAGACTAGGCGGATGGGCGACATTCGACCATTTCGATTTAGCAGTACTTTCGATAAGAGTTACTTATGGATTTCAAGCAACTGCGCTATTTCGTCGCGGTCTACGAAGAAGGTCATGTGGGCCGGGCGGCGGAGCGACTGGCCATCTCCCAACCCGCCCTGTCGCAGCAGATCCGTCACCTTGAGGAAAACCTCGACGTCAGCCTCTTCGAACGCAGCAGCAAGCGCCTGCTGCCGACCCTGGCCGCTCATACCTTGTACAACCACGCTTTGCCCTTGCTCGATGGCTTGCAGCGCGCGCGCGAAGCGTTGGGCAACTTCAAGGGCCAGGCCCTGCGTACCCTGGCCATCGGCGTATTGCAGACCGTCCACACCAGCCTCGTGCCGCAGATGCTCGAACGGGTGCGCAAGGCCCAACCGCACCTGGTGGTGCAGATCTATGAATTGACCGGCCTGGAAATAGAACGACGGTTGCTCAATGGATCGCTGGATATCGGCATCAGCTACCTGCCGCCCCGCCAGCCTGGTTTGCACGGGGTATTGCTGTACGAAGATGAACTGACGCTGGTCATCCCGGCGGATCACCCGTTGCGTGAATTCAAGAAAGTCTCGATGAGCCAGGCCGCCGAACTGCCAATGTTGTTGCTGGGGGAGGAGTTTCAGGTGCGGCAGATCTGGCAGACACAGCTAGCCAATCTCGGGCGGCGTCCGCAAGTGCAGGCGGAACTGAATAATATGGCGGGGATTCTCGACAGTCTGCCGCACACCCGCCTGGCCACGGTACTTCCGGGACGCTCACAGAAGGCCCTGGGCAACGACGAACTGCTATGGAAACCGTTGACCGAGCCGCGGGTGCCGTTGAAAGTAGGCTTGGTGTGTCGCGATGTGCAGCGTCAACAAGCCTCGCTGGCCTTGTTGCGTACACTGCTGGAAGAGGTCATCAATGGTCCGGCCGAGCGTTAGGCGCGCAGGCCGGCATTTTCTTGCGGACAAAGAAAACCCCGCCGAAGCGGGGCTTTGCAGACTGTTTCCCTGACATCCATTTCGCTCCGCCGTCCTGGCAGAATCCTACGTGTCCGTGTTGTTGCTTTGCGCTTCCTGCGCGACGTCCATGTGAAGTAGATTAGCTCTGGATCCAATTTTCGCATAGGGCAGATCGGCAGCACGTCGTGTAAGCAAATGCTTACATGACGTTACATCTTTAAAATTGTGCTGCATCCAGCAGGAACAGCGACTCGCTGCCCGCCTGCACCGAAGCGCTCAACGAATGAATACGCGGCAGCAGACGTGCGAAGTAGAAACGCGCAGTGCCCAGTTTGCTCGCGTAGAAATCATCCTGGTTTTCCTTGCCGAACGCGGCCTTGGCCATCAGCGCCCACATATAGGCGTAGGCCACATAACCAAATGCCTGCAGGTACTCGACCGAGGCGGCGCCAATTTCATTCGGGTTGCTTTTGGCACGATCCAGCAGCCAGGCAGTCAGCTCGTCGAGCGTTGTCACAGCATCGTTGAGCGGCTTGGTGAACTCCGAAAGGTCGGCGCTTGCCGTCGCGGTGAAGTGACGGATCTCGTCAGCGAACAGGTTATAAAACGCCCCGCCGCTGCCGACGATCTTGCGGCCGACCAGATCCAGTGCCTGGATGCCGTTAGTGCCTTCGTAGATCTGCGTGATGCGCACGTCGCGCACCAGTTGCTCCTGGCCCCATTCGCGAATGTAGCCATGGCCACCAAAGACCTGCTGGCCGTGCACAGTAGTCTCCAGCCCCAGGTCGGTCAGGAACGCCTTGGCGACCGGGGTCAGCAGCGCCACCAGGTCTTCTGCGCGCTTGCGGGTGACCGCCTCCTCGCTGAACTTGGCGGTGTCGAGCTGCATGGCCACATAGGTGGAGAACGCACGGCCGCCTTCGTTCGAGGCTTTCATGGTCAGCAGCATGCGCCGCACGTCCGGGTGGACGATGATCGGGTCAGCCACCTTGTCCTTGTTTTGCGCACCTGTCGGCGAGCGGCTCTGCAGGCGGTCGCGAGCGTATTCAACGGCGTTCTGGTAAGAGCGTTCGCCAGTGGCCAGCCCTTGAATGCCGACGCCCAGGCGCTCGTAGTTCATCATGGTAAACATCGCAGCCAGGCCTTTGTTCGGCTCCCCGACCAGATAACCCACGGCTTCGTCGAAGTTCATCACGCAGGTCGCGGAGGCCTGGATACCCATCTTGTGTTCGATCGACCCACAATTGGCCGGGTTGCGCGCGCCCAGGCTGCCATCGGCATTGACCATGAACTTGGGCACCAGGAACAGGGAAATACCCTTGGGCCCCGCAGGTGCGTCTGGCAGTTTGGCCAGCACCAGGTGGATGATGTTCTCGGTCAGGTCGTGTTCGCCGCCGGTGATGAAGATCTTGGTGCCGCTGACCTTGTATGAACCGTCGGCCTGAGGCTCTGCCTTGGTGCGGATGATCCCCAGGTCGGTACCGGCGTGCGGTTCGGTCAGGCACATCGAGCCTGCCCAGACACCGGAGTACATGTTCGGCAGGTAGGCGGCCTTGAGCTCTTCGCTGGCATGGGCATTGATCGACAGGCAGGCGCCGGCGGTCAGCATCGGGTACAGGCCGAAAGACAGGCTGGCAGAGTTGACCATCTCTTCGACCTGAGCAGACACCGCCTTGGGCATGCCCATGCCACCGTAGGCCGGATCACCGCCTACACCGACCCAACCGCCTTCTGCGTAAGTCTGATAAGCCTGGGGGAAACCTGCCGGCGTGGTGACAGCACCGTCCGCCCAATGGCAACCTTCTTCATCGGCCGCACGACTGAGCGGTGCGATACTTTTGCTGGTGACCTTGCCGGCTTCCTCGAGAATGGCCTCTACGGTTTGCGCGTCGACGGTGTCGGCCAGCGCAGGCAACTCGGCCCAGAGTTTGGCGACCTCGAACACTTCATTGAGAACGAAGCGCATATCGCGCAGGGGCGCTTTGTAGTCAGCCATGGCAAACCTCGCAGGATCTTTACAGTTGATTCACGGAAAGTATTTCGGTTGAATCGAGTGTACCCCAACAACTTTTACGACACATAGCGTCAGCTTGTGACTATTTTGTAATTTTTGGTCACCGAAAACCACGTCGCAGCCACCACCCGGCCCCCGCAGGAGCTACCGAAGACTGCGATCTTTACGACTTATAGCGCAAACAATTGCGCCGGCAATTTCATCAGGCAGTCGCTACCCGCCTCGATAGCCGCCCGGTGAGCCATTGTTCGTGGCAGCAGGCGCTTGAAGTAGAACTCGCTGGTGGCCAGTTTAGCCCGGCAGTAATCGGCATCGCCGCCGCCCTCGTCCAGCTGCGCCTGCGCGACCAGCGCCATGCGCAACCACAGATAGCCAAGGATGATGTAGCCGCTGTACATCAGGTAATCCACAGAGGCGGCGCCGACTTCGTCGGGGTTTTTCATGGCGGCCATGCCCACCTGGGTGGTCACCTCGCCCCATTGCCGGTTCAAATCGTTCAACTGCGCCACGTAGCTGGACAACTGAGGATGCGCGGCGTTGGCGACGCAGAACTTGTGCACGACCTTGGTGAAGCCCCGCAGCAACTTGCCCTGGCTGCCGAGCACTTTGCGCCCCAGCAGGTCCAGCGCCTGGATGCCGTTGGTGCCTTCATAGATCGGCGCAATGCGGCAGTCCCGCACCAACTGCTCCATTCCCCACTCGCGGATAAACCCGTGGCCGCCGTACACCTGCATGCCGAGGTTAGTAACCTCCAGGCCGGTATCGGTCATGAAGGCTTTGCAGATGGGTGTCAGGAACGCCAGCAAGTCCTCGGCGTCCTGTCGCGCCGTTGCGTCCGCGCTCAAGTGCGCGGCGTCCAGCAACTGCGCGGTGAAATAGGTGAGTGCCCGATTGCCTTCGTTGAAGGCTTTCATGGTCAGCAGCATGCGGCGCACATCGGGGTGCACGATAATCGGATCGGCGGGCTTGTCCGGTGCTTTCGGTCCGGTCAGCGAGCGCATCTGCAGGCGATCGTTGGCGTACTTGATGGCGCCCTGAAAACTCGCTTCTCCCAGGCATAACCCCTGCATGCCAGTGCCTAGACGGGCGTGGTTCATCATGGTGAACATGCAGTTGAGGCCCTTGTTCGGCTCGCCGATCAGGTAACCCGTGGCGCCATCGAAGTTCAGCACGCAGGTGGCCGAGGCCTTGATGCCCATCTTGTGCTCGATAGAACCGCAGGTGACGCCGTTGCGCTCGCCGGCTTCACCTTGGCTATCGGGGAGGAACTTGGGCACGATGAACAGCGAGATCCCTTTGGTGCCGGCGGGTGCATCCGGCAGCTTCGCCAGTACCAGGTGAATGATGTTGTCACTCAGGTCATGCTCGCCGGCCGAAATGAAGATCTTGCTGCCAGAGACTGCATAGCTGCCATCCTCTGCAGGCACGGCGCGGGTCTTGATGATGCCCAGGTCCGTGCCGCAGTGGGCTTCGGTCAGGCACATGGTGCCGGTCCACTGGCCTGCGGTGAGTTTGCTCAGGTAGGTCTGTTTCTGCTCTTGAGTGCCGTGGGCGTGAATCGCCGACATGGCGCCGTGCGTCAGCCCCGGGTACATGCCCCAGGACGTATTGCTGGAACCGACCATCTCGCTGATCACCAGCCCCAGGGAGCTGGGCAAACCCTGGCCACCATACGCCGGATCCGCCGCCAGGCCGTGCCAGCCACCTTCAACGTATTGCGCGAAGGCTTGCTTGAAGCCTGCCGGCGTAGTCACCACACCCTTGTCGAAATGACAGCCTTCTTCGTCACCGCTGCGGTTGAGCGGTGCGAGCACGTTCTCGCAGAATTTCGCGCCCTCTTCGAGGATCGCACTGACCATGTCCGGGCTGGCGTCAGTGGCACCGAGGGCCGCGTAGTTGCTGTGAAAGTCGAAGACGTGGTCGATCAGAAAGCGCATGTCGCGCAGGGGAGCTTTGTACTCGGGCATGGTCATTTCTCCGGCAGCAGATCATTGCAACCTACTGCCGCCGAACCCGCCGGACAATCACAGTCCAGACGCTGAATGCGCCATCATCACTCAATCCGTAGCGGCTTCCATGCGCACCGCGCCCCGGCGGTTCTGCCCAAAGACCACGACGCAGTTTCGTCCCGCGCCCTTGGCGCTGTAAAGCGCCTCGTCCGCCGACTTGAGCACGCGATCTGGCGTGCGCTGCTCCAGCCGTTCGGCCACGCCGATGCTGACCGTCACCGACACACTCGACGCGCTCGCCCCCGCACGCCGCTGGCGTCCTTGTTGATCATCCTGGGGGCGGCTGTCCTGGTTACGCAGATGGATATTGTAGGTGGCGATGGATTCGCGGATGAACTCCAGATGCGGCAAACATTCCTCCAGGGTTTTCCCGGCGAACACCACGGCAAATTCCTCTCCACCATAACGATACGCCCGCCCGCCACCGCCGACCCTCGACAGCTTGCTGGCCACCAGCCGCAGCACCTGATCGCCGACATCGTGGCCATGGGTATCGTTGAATTTCTTGAAGTGATCGACGTCGCTCATCGCCAGCACATAATTGCGCCCCAGGCGTTGCATGCGTTCGTTCAGGGCGCGCCGACCCGGCAGGCCGGTGAGCTCGTCGCGAAAGGCCATTTGATAGGCTTCATGGGCCACCGCCGTCGCGATCATCAGCATCACCTGGCTGCACATGATGTTCAGGGTGAACGGCAGGATGAACGTCTCCGGTAACATCCAGAACAGGCCAAGCAGGCCGACTAATTGCGCGGCATGCAGAGGCCTGGGGTGACGCCAGTATTGCCACGCCAGCAGCAGGAAAGCCGCGATAAACACCGGATAGGCCAACTGGATCAGGCTCATCCAGGCGCCGTGCACGGCGGGCCAGCGAATTTCCGCCAGCCACATTAGCAGGGCCTGGGGATAACTTTGCTCCAGCGCCAGCGCGACACTGCCAACGGCCAGTAAAACCGCGAAGCGCGCCAGCATGTCCTGGAATAGATGAGTGCGCTCCTGCCAGGCGGCGAAGATTGCGAACAGCAGCGGCAGTAACAGGCAGCACAGATGAAACACCACCGCCGCATCATCGCGGACTTTGCCGTTGTCGCGGTAGTAGTCGGTCTGGGTGTCGAGCAGATAGTAGGCGATGTACACCGTCAACATCAGGAACAATTCGCGCTGGCGCCGATAGACCGCGCAATAGGCGCCGCCGAGCAGCAATACCAGGGTTGGCAACACATTGAACAGCGAAGTGAAAAAGACGTTGAGATCCTTGACGTAAGCAGTCGAGAGCCCCGCAATCAAGAGCAGCAATGAAGGCAGGAAATGGCTGAGACGTACAGCGGATGGACGCGGCAAGGGTAAGTTCCAGCCTGTTAAGGTTGATGGCAGTGCGCGTGAATGATTGCAGTAAAACACAGCGCCGAAAGGGATGTCATATGGCCATCTTCTATAACGGCTCCAAAGGTGCATTTCTTGATGGATCGGGGCAAATATTTATGCGTCGCCTGGCTGCTCCCGGCAAATGACAGGCACAAAAAAAACCGCTGCTCCCGAGGAAGCAGCGGTTTTTTCGGACCCGCCCGAGGCTTAGTAGCCCAGTGCGAAGTTCTCTTCTTTCATGTCCATCAGGTTGCCAGCACCCGACAGCATGGTTGCCACGTGCGTACGAGTACGCGGCAGGATGCGCTGGAAGTAGAAGCGCGCGGTCTGCAGCTTGGCGGTGTAAAACGCCTCGTCGGAAGTGCCGGCAGCCAGTTTTTCGGCAGCCAGGCGCGCCATGTCAGCCCAGAAATAGGCCAGGCAGGCGTAACCGGAGTACATCAGGTAATCCACCGAAGCGGCGCCGACTTCTTCGCGGTCCTTCATGGCGGCCATGCCGACCTTCATGGTCAACTCGCCCCACTCTTTGTTCAGCGCAGCCAACGGGGTGACAAACTCCTGGACGGCTTCGTTGCCTTCGTTGGTCTGGCAGAACTTGTGGACAATCTTGGTGAAACTTTTGAGGGCTTCGCCTTGGGTCATCAGCACTTTACGGCCCAGCAGGTCGAGGGCCTGGATACCGGTGGTGCCTTCGTACAGCATCGAAATGCGGCTGTCGCGAACGTTCTGCTCCATGCCCCACTCGGCGATGAAGCCGTGGCCGCCATAGATCTGTACGCCGTGGTTGGCCGATTCAAAACCGACTTCAGTCATGAAGGCCTTGGCAATCGGGGTCATGAACGCCAGCAGTGCGTCGGCTTTCTTCTTCTCTTCTTCGTCTACGCCGTATTTGACGATGTCGACCTGTTTGGCAGTGAAGTAAACCATTGCACGGTTACCTTCAGCGAAGGCCTTCATGGTCAACAGCATGCGACGCACGTCAGGGTGCACGATGATCGGGTCCGCAGCTTTTTCCGGTGCTTTCGGGCCAGTCAGCGAGCGCATTTGCAAGCGATCGCGAGCGTATTTCAGGCCGCCCTGGAAGCCGATCTCGGCATGTGCCAGACCTTGCAGCGCGGTACCCAGGCGTGCGGTGTTCATAAAGGTGAACATGCAGTTCAGGCCTTTGTTCGCCGGGCCGATCAGGAAGCCGGTGGCCGCGTCGAAGTTCATCACGCAGGTGGCGTTACCGTGGATGCCCATCTTGTGTTCCAGGGAACCACAGGTCACAGCGTTGCGTTCGCCGATCGAACCGTCAGCGTTCGGCATGAACTTGGGAACGATGAACAGCGAAATGCCCTTGGTGCCAGCCGGTGCATCCGGCAGGCGTGCCAACACGATGTGGACGATGTTGTCGGCCATGTCGTGTTCGCCGGCCGAGATGAAGATCTTGGTGCCGGAGACTTTGTAGGAACCGTCGGCCTGAGGTTCGGCCTTGGTGCGCAGCATGCCCAGGTCGGTACCGCAGTGTGGTTCGGTAAGGCACATGGTACCGGTCCACTCGCCAGACACCAGCTTGGTCAGGTAAGCCTCTTGCTGCTCAGGCGTGCCGTGCTCGGAAATGGTGTTCATCGCGCCATGGGACAGGCCCGGGTACATGCCCCACGACCAGTTCGCTTCACCGACCATTTCGCTGACTGCCAGGCCCAGTGACTCCGGCAAGCCTTGGCCGCCGTGCGCCACGTCGTGAGCCAGGCTCGGCCAGCCGCCTTCGACGAATTGCTTGTAAGCCTCTTTGAAGCCAGTCGGGGTCTTAACGCCGGACTCGCTCCAGGTGCAGCCTTCGGTGTCACCCACGCGGTTCAGCGGAGCCAATACCTGCTCACAAAACTTGGCGCCCTCTTCGAGAATGGCGTCAACCATGTCCGGAGTCGCGTCTGCGCAAGCCGGAAGGCTCGAATAGTGCGCTTCGTAGCCGAGCAGCTCGTCACGAACGAAGCGAATATCACGCAAGGGGGCCTTGTAGTCAGGCATAGCGATAAACCTCTGCTGATGTAACCGGGGATGAACGACCGCGTTGATTTCTTGTGGCGGTCAAACAGTTGTTTGAAACATACGTTTACGACCAAAACTTGTCAAGCGCCGATCTTTTGCCGTTCGTCATCATGGCTACGACATTTTCAACACGCAGCCGAATCCGGCCGCTGGCGCATGCAGCGGGGTACATGAAAGATTAGTTGAGGGAGAAGGACTTACGCACAAAAACGCCGCACGGAGGCGCGGCGTCAGGCTTGTAGCAGGAGAGGCGATTCAGGCATAAGTATCGATCAACGTTCCGAGCATTTCATCGGAAGCCTTGGCCACCTTCACACCCAGTTCAGCTTGAAGCCTGCCCTGGGACATTTCGATCAGGTTGCTGGCCACATCCGACTGCTGACTGCTATCGACCGAACGCAGGCGCCCGGCCTGGAGTTCGGAAGACTGACTGAGCGCCGACCGCTCGAGGCTGGTGTTGGCAATTTGCCCGGCAGCCTGGTCGATGCGGTTCTGCCCGGCTTGAACCGTACCCAGCCCGGCATAAAAAGCGCTGTTACCTGAGATTTCCATCGCAGAATCCGTCCTTGTGAAGGATCAACAACCCTCATTGAAGCAGACCTGCCGGCAAAAGACCCGACAAAAACACTAATGGCACAGTGCCTTGTCATAGGCAAAACCTAGTCCAGCAGATCCAGCTGCAGATGCTCGGCCACGGCTTCAGCGCTCACCAGCTTGAGTTTTGGGACCCGGCCGAGGCAAGGCGCAGGGATTCGCTCGGCCAGTGTCGCGAGATTTTCCTCCAGGCGCGAAGTCTTCGGATCGATGATATTGGCCACCCAGCCCGCCAGCTGCAGGCCGTCGCGGGCGATCGCTTCGGCTGTCAAAAGCGCGTGATTGATGCAGCCCAGGCGCACACCCACCACCAGGATCACCGGCAGGTTCAGCGCCTTCGCCAGGTCCGACAGATTATCCTGGTCCGCCAGCGGCACCCGCCAGCCGCCGGCGCCTTCGATCAAGGTGAAGTCCGCCTGCATGTCCAGAATCTGCTGCATGGGAATGAACAGCGATTGCACGGTCAACGCCACGCCCGCTTCGCGGGCGGCCAGGTGGGGGGCAATGGCGGGCTCGAACGCGACCGGATTGACCTGCACATAGGTCAACGGCAAGGAACATTCTGCCAGCAATGCCAGGGCATCGGCATTGCGCAACCCCTTGGGTGTCACATCACAGCCGGAGGCCACCGGCTTGCCCGCTGCCGTGCTCATGCCCGCCGACCGCGCGGCATGCAGCAAGCCTGCGGCTACGGTGGTCTTGCCCACATCGGTGTCCGTACCGGTAATGAAATAGGCTGCACTCATAAGGGTTTCTCCAGCACCGCGTAGACCACTTGATAAGTCGCCGGCAGACCTTCGGCCTGACGAAACTGCTCATAAGCCTCGATCAAGCCGAGGATCCGCGCCCGACCGGTCAGACCACCGGGCCGACCCGGATTGATATTGTGTGCACCCAACGCCTTGAGCTCATGGGTCAAGCTGCGCACATCCGGGTAATGCAGCACATGCGCACGGGTTTGCAAGCTCGCGACACGCAATCCACTGTCGGCGCACAAATGCTGATAGATGCCCAGTTCGCGGAAGCGATTGACGTGCACCATGCCGTCCACCCGGCGCCAGCTGTCGCGCAACTCGAACAACGTGCCCACACACAGACTAGCAAACGCGAAAACGCCCCCCGGTTTGAGCACCCGCCGCGCTTCACTGAGCACCGAGGCGAAGTCTGCGCACCACTGCACCGCCAGGCTGGAGAAGATCAGGTCACAGCTCGCATCCTGCAGCGGCAGGCACTCTGCGTCCCCGGCGATGAAATGCGTTGCACCACCCAGAGGCCGAGCGTGCGCGAGCATGCCCTCGGCGATGTCCAGCGCCACACCCTGCGCGCCGGTAAAGCGTTCGCCCAGTGCACGACTGAAGTAGCCAGTGCCACAGCCCAGGTCCAGCCAGCGACCCGCAGAAAAATCTTCCGGCAAGCGACGCAATAACTCGCTGCCAACATCGCGCTGCAATTCGGCCACGCTGTCGTAGGTGCCCGCGGCCCTGGAAAAGGAGGCCGCCACCTGGCGCTTGTCCGGCAAACCGCCAGACAGGTTGGGAAGGGACAAATCAGTCATCGCCGCTCTCATGCAAAAAGGCCTGGATCGCCCCGGCCACTCCGTGCGGGTCCTCCAGAAGAAAAGCGTGACCGGCCTGTTCAATCAGACCGATTTCGACATCCGGCAGCAGCGCCAGCATGTCGCCTGCCGCTTCAGCGGGTACCAGCCCGTCCAGGCCGGCGAACAGGTGCAACTGCGGACCGCGAAAAGCTTGCAATGCCTGGCGGGTATCCAGTTGCGCCAGCAACTCCAGGCCGCTCATCAACACTGCTGGCGAGCTGTGCGGAGCACCGCCCAGCAAAAGCCGTGACAGACCGCGCGAGTCCTCGGCGCCCTGGGCGCACAGCAGCGAAAAACGCTTGAGGGTCGTTCGCGGATCGTCGCGGCAACCGGCCAAAAAAGCATCAAAAGTCTCACCGGGCATCGCACCGGGCCATTGTTCATGGGCAACGAACGAAGGATTGCTTGCCAGCGTCAGCAGGCCGCAACAGCGATCACCGCGCCTGGCGGCCAACTCGGCCGCCAGCATGCCGCCCAGCGACCAGCCGCCCAGCCAGGCGTCTTGAGGTACGGTGGAGTCGAGTTCATCCAGCCAGTCGTCGAGATCACTCGACTCCAGCTCCGGCAGCGGCTCGATCTCGACATTCAGGTGTTCATCCAGCCCGTGCAACGCCGCAGCCAACGGTTCCAGGGGCGAAATTCCGAGGCCCCAGCCTGGCAGCAGAATCAGTCGATTACGCATGGCTTGGCTCAGCTCCCAATTGTTGAAAACAATCTGCCAGTGCGTTTAACAATAGCTGCACCTGCGCTTCGCTGTGCGCAGCGGTCAGGGTCACGCGCAACCGGGCGCTGCCGGCAGGCACAGTGGGTGGGCGAATTGCAGTCACCATCAGGCCGCGCTCGCGCAGCATCTGTGACAGGCGAACCGCACGCCCGGCGTCACCGATCATGATCGGCTGGATCGGCGTGAAGCTGTCCATCAACTCCAGGCCGATCTGCTGCGCCCCCTGGCGGAACTGGCCGATCAACGTCTTCAAGTGCGCCCGCCGCCAGTGTTCGCTGCGCAGCAGCTCGAGGCTTTTGAGGGTGGCGGATGCCAGGGCGGGAGGCTGACTGGTGGTGTAAATATAGGGGCGCGCGAACTGGATCAGGCTTTCGATGAGCTCTTCGCTGCCGGCAACAAAGGCTCCCGCTGTGCCGAAGGCCTTGCCCAGCGTGCCGACGAGCACCGGAACATCCTCCTGGCTCAGGCCGAAATGCTCGACGATCCCACCGCCGTTGGCACCCATCGCCCCAAAACCGTGGGCATCGTCGACCATCAACCACGCGCCCTTGGCCCGGGCTTCACGCGCCAGGGCGGGCAGGTCGGCGATATCGCCGTCCATGCTGAACACGCCGTCGGTAACCACCAGGGTATTGCCGGTGGCTTTTTCGAGCCGCTTGGCCAGGCTTGTCGGGTCGTTATGCAGGTAACGATTGAAGCGCGCGCCGGACAGCAGGCCGGCGTCCAGCAATGACGCATGATTGAGGCGGTCTTGCAGCACTGTATCGCCCTGCCCCACCAACGCGGTCACTGCGCCCAGGTTGGCCATGTAACCGGTGGTGAACAACAAGGCGCGGGGGCGACCAGTCAGGTCAGCCAAGGCTTCTTCGAGTGCGTGGTGCGGCCCGCTATGACCGATCACCAGATGCGAGGCCCCACCCCCCACGCCCCACTTGGACGCGCCAGCACGCCAGGCTTCAATCACTTGGGGGTGATTGGCCAGGCCAAGGTAGTCGTTGTTGCAGAAGGCGAGCAACGGCTGACCATCGACCACCACTTGCGGGCCCTGGGGACTTTCGAGCAGCGGGCGGTGGCGGTAGAGGTTTTCGGCACGACGGGCTGCCAGGCGTGCGGCGAGATCAAAAGACATGCAGGCCTCGGAGGTCAAATCACATAAAACAATGTGAGCACACCCCCTGTGGGAGCGAGCCTGCTCGCGATGAGGCCAGAACACTCAATATCGATGCCGACTGGTCTAACGTATCGCGAGCAGGCTCACTCCCACAGGGTTTGTATTCCAATCAGCGGCAGCGGGATCTTCAAACGGCCGCGTTATAGAACTGCTCGCTACTTTTCTGCTCCACCAGCGCCTGCTCGATCGCCGCCTGATGCACCTCATCGGCATGTTCTTCACGTGCTTCCGGCAGTATCCCCAGGCGCGAGAACAACTGCATGTCCTTGTCAGCCTGCGGGTTGGCAGTGGTCAGCAGCTTGTCGCCGTAGAAAATCGAGTTGGCGCCGGCGAAAAATGCCAGGGCCTGCATCTGCTCGTTCATCGCCTCACGGCCCGCAGACAGGCGCACGTGGGATTGCGGCATGAGGATGCGCGCGACCGCCAGCATGCGGATGAAGTCAAAGGGGTCGATGTCCTCGGCATTTTCCAGCGGCGTGCCGGCAACTTTCACCAGCATGTTGATCGGCACCGACTCCGGATGCTCCGGCAGGTTGGCCAGCTGGATCAGCAGGTTGGCGCGGTCATCGAGGGACTCGCCCATGCCCAGGATTCCGCCGGAACAGATCTTCATCCCCGAATCACGCACATAGGCCAGGGTT
The DNA here is from genome assembly GCF_040310425.1 of Pseudomonas sp. 65/3-MNA-CIBAN-0223. Taxonomy (NCBI): domain Bacteria; kingdom Pseudomonadati; phylum Pseudomonadota; class Gammaproteobacteria; order Pseudomonadales; family Pseudomonadaceae; genus Pseudomonas; species Pseudomonas sp. 65/3-MNA-CIBAN-0223. The sequence continues at coordinate 235,471 of NZ_JBEOPV010000005.1, read as the reverse complement.
TGCAGGCGCTCGCCATAGGTGCGGGTGGTGATGATGCTGCCGTAGAACTCCGGCGACGTGTCGAGGTTGTGGTTGTAATAGTCCAGGCCAGCCTGGGCCAGCGCCTCGGTCTGGTCCTGATCGAGACGTCCCAGGGTCATGCAGGTTTCCAGGCCCATGGCTTTCACACCTTTGACCATCTCCAGCACATAGGGCATGTCCTTGGCCGACGGATGCTTCCAGGCCGCGCCCATGCAGAACCGCGTCGACCCGATGGCCTTGGCGCGAGCGGCCTCTTCGAGGACCTTCTGCACTTCCATCAGCTTTTCTTTTTCCAGCCCGGTGTTGTAGTGACCCGACTGCGGACAATATTTGCAATCTTCCGGGCAGGCACCCGTCTTGATCGACAGCAGCGTGGAAACCTGGACGCGATTGGCGTCGAAATGCGCGCGGTGCACCGTCTGCGCCTGGAATAGCAGGTCATTGAATGGCTGCACGAAGAGCGCTTTGACTTCGGCCAAAGACCAATCATGACGCAGGTTTGCAGTGGTGCTGGCGCTCATGGGCGTTTCCTTGTTTTATGCTTGGCAGGCGCCGGTTATGGAATAACCACAGGCGCGACACGGATGTTCGGCATATTTAAGGAAGAGCGATGCGCTGTCAACCACGTTACGATGGACCGGTTTACATCTGGTTAAAAAACAAACAGTCTTGTTTACTGTGCCAGGAAGATGCCGAAGAGACCGCCCCGATCTGCATGGCCTGTGAAACCGAGCTGCCATGGCTGGGCGATCAATGCCAGACCTGCGCACTGCCCTTGTTCGCGCCAGGCATGACCTGCGGGCAGTGCATGAAGCAACCGCCAGCTTTTAAACAGGTCGCTGTGCCCTGGCTTTACGACTTCCCGGTGGACAGCCTGATCACCCGCTTCAAACACAGCGCAAAATGGCCATATGGGCGCCTGCTCGGCGAACTTCTCGCACAATACCTGCAGCATCGCTTTGACGAAGGCATGCAGCGCCCGGACGCGCTGGTGCCGGTTCCCATGGCTACCCGGCGCTTGCGCCAGCGGGGCTTCAATCAGGCGGCGATGCTGGCTCGCTGGCTGGGTGAACTACTGCAAATTCCCTGCGACGAGAAGCTGGTGCTGCGGGTTCAGGACACCAGCGCGCAGCAGGACCTGAAGGCTGATGCCCGGAAAAAGAACTTGCGTGAGGCTTTCGCCCTGACCCTCGATGCCTCAATCAAGGGCCGCCACCTGGCACTGGTCGACGACGTGCTGACCACCGGCGCTACCGCCCAGGCCGTCGCGCGCCTGTTGATGGAAGCCGGCGCTACCCAGGTAGACGTCTACTGCCTGGCGCGCACCCCAAAACCCTCTGAGAGCAAGGCTTGACCGCCACCCAACCTTTGGGGCGAATCCTGTGGGAGCAAGGCTTGCCCGCGATGGACGATCACGCAGTCCACAGGCTTGACTACCAGGCGCCCAGGCGCCAACGTCCTGCAAGTCGCCACAACCAAAGCGCCCTGCCATGTCACTGCCAACGTTATTATCCCAGCACATCGTTCGACGCCCGCAGCGCATCGCCTTGCTGCAGCACATCGCCGAACAGGGCTCGATCACCCGCGCGGCGAAAAGCGCCGGGCTCAGTTACAAGGCTGCCTGGGACGCCATCGATGAGCTGAACAACCTGGCGCAAAAACCCCTGGTGGAACGCAGCGTCGGCGGCAAGGGCGGTGGCGGTGCCAGGCTTTCCAGTGAAGGTGAGCGGGTGTTGCGCCTGTATCAGAAGCTCCAGGTTGTGCAGGCCCAGGTGCTGGAAACGGCTGAGGAAGCCAGCGACCTGAACCTGCTCGGTCGCTTGATGCTCAGGACCAGCGCACGCAATCAACTGCACGGCAAAGTCGTTGCGATCACCGCCCAGGGGCGCAATGACCGGATCCGCCTGGAGTTGGCCGCAGGGCTGGTCATCGACACGCAGATCACTCACGACAGCACCCTGCGCCTGGAACTGCAGACCGGTACCGAGGTGGTGGCGCTGATCAAGGCCGGCTGGCTTGAGTTGCTGGGCATGGATCAACAGTCGACACCCGGCACCAACTGCCTGCAGGGCAGGATCGAAGCAATAATCGACGCCGAGGACGGCCCGAGTGAAGTGCGCATCAGCCTGCCCAACGGCCAGACCCTCTGCGCGCTGGCCGAGCCGCTACACCTGCGAACACTGGTCCTGGACGTCGGCAAACCGGTACAGGTGCAATTTGCTCCCTCCAACGTACTGTTGGGTACACCGCTCTGAAACATTAGCGTCATTAATGCGCTTTAAGGTGGCTGCAAAATCCTGCAGGGAGCCTGATGTGAACCTACTAGAAGAAAACCAGTCCACTGACCTCGAAAAAATGGTCGGCCTCAGTCGCCGCGGCTTTATCAGCGCCGGAGCGCTCTGCGGCGCGGCCATGTTCATGGGCGGTAGCCTGCTGAGCCGCAGCGTCCTGGCCGCCAGCGTCAGCGCCGGCACCAGCCAGCTTCTGGGTTTCGAGAGCATCCCTGCCGCGACCAACGACGCCATCAGCCTGCCTCCGGGCTACCGGTCTTCGGTGCTGATCAGTTGGGGACAGCCGCTGCACAAGGATGGCCCGGCCTTCGATCCAAGCGGCAACGGCACCGCCGAGCAACAGGAATTGCAGTTCGGCGACAACAACGACGGCATGAGCCTCTTCGAGTTTCCCGGAGAAAAAGACCGCGCGCTGATGGCGATCAACAACGAATACACCAACTACCGCTATCTCTACCCCCACGGTGGCATGCCGCAATCGGCGGCCGACGTGCACAAAGCCCTGGCCTGCGAAGGCGTGTCGGTGATCGAAGTGCAGCGCAAGGGCGACCAATGGCACTTCGTCCAGGGCTCGCGCTACAACCGGCGCATCCATGGCAACGCGCCCATCGACCTGAGCGGTCCTGCAGCCGGGCATGCGCTGGTGAAAACCAGCGCAGACCCACAGGGCAAACATGTCCTCGGTACTTTCCAGAACTGCGCCAACGGCAAGACGCCATGGGGCACTTACCTGACGTGCGAAGAAAACTTCACTGACTGCTTTGGCAGCAGCGACGCCGGACAGCCGTTCGATGCCGCGCAAAAACGCTATGGCGTGGTCGCCGCCAGCAAGGAAATCAACTGGCACCCCCACGACCCGCGCTTCGACATGGCGAAGAATCCCAACGAGCTCAACCGTCACGGCTGGGTGGTGGAGATCGACCCGTTCGACCCCCAATCGACGCCGAAGAAGCGCACTGCCCTGGGCCGCTTCAAGCATGAAAACGCTGCGCTGGCAGAAACTGCCGACGGTCACGCCGTGGTCTACATGGGCGATGACGAGCGCGGCGAGTTCATCTACAAGTTCGTCAGCCGCGACAAGATCAATCATGCAGATGCCAAGGCCAACCGCGACTTGCTGGATCACGGCACCTTGTACGTCGCACGGTTCGACGCTGGCGACAGCCATGCAGATCATCCAAAAGGTCATGGCGAGTGGATCGAGTTGACCCATGGCAAGAACGGGATCGATGCCAGTAGCGGTTTTGCCGACCAGGCGCACGTGCTGATCCATGCACGCCTGGCTGCCAGCGTGGTCCATGCCACCCGCATGGACCGCCCGGAATGGATCGTCGTCAGCCCCAAGGACGGCCAGGTCTACTGCACTCTGACCAACAATGCCAAGCGTGGCGAAGAGGGCCAGCCGGTGGGCGGCCCTAACCCGCGGGAGAAGAATGTCTACGGGCAGATCCTGCGCTGGCGCACCGATCGCGATGATCACGGCGCCAACAGTTTTGCCTGGGACCTGTTCGTCGTTGCCGGCAATCCGGGCGTTCATGCCGGTACGCCAAAGGGTGGCTCGTCGAACATCACGCCGCAGAACATGTTCAACAGCCCGGACGGCCTGGGATTCGACGATGCCGGCCGGTTGTGGATTCTCACCGATGGCGACTCAAGCAATGCCGGCGACTTCGCGGGCATGGGCAACAACCAGATGCTCTGCGCCGACCCGGTGACGGGCGAAATCCGCCGGTTCATGGTGGGCCCGGTCGGCTGCGAAGTCACCGGGATCAGCTTCTCGCCAGACCATAAAACCCTGTTTGTCGGCATCCAGCATCCGGGGGAGAACGGCGGTTCGACCTTTCCCGAGCATCTGCCGAACGGTAAGCCACGGTCTTCGGTAATGGCTATCAGCCGTGAAGATGGCGGCGTGGTCGGCGCCTGATAAAACTTCATCGCGGGCAAGCCTTGCTCACACAGCTCCATGCGCCACTTTAGAGTCGGCGCCAACCCTGTGGGAGCGGCGGTGCGACGATTCGACTTGCCCGCGAAGGCGTCCGCCCGGACGACACACATCTCAACCCCACCCCCTAAACAAGCCCCGTCTGCGCTACCATGCTTGGCCGGACGCGGCAGCCTGCTGCGCGCAGGAGTCAGCATGGCCCACCCGTTTGCAACCCTCACCCCAGATCTTGTGCTCGATGCCGTCGAAAGCATCGGTTTTCTCAGCGACGCCCGCATCCTGGCCCTCAACAGCTACGAAAACCGTGTCTATCAAGTCGGCATCGAAGACGGTGAACCGCTGATCGCCAAGTTCTACCGCCCACAGCGCTGGACCAACGAAGCGATTCTTGAAGAGCACCAGTTCACCTTCGAGCTCGCCGAATGCGATGTGCCCGTGGTGGCGCCAATGATTCATAACGGTGCCAGCCTGCACGAGCACAACGGTTTTCGTTTCACCCTGTTCCCGCGCCGTGGGGGCCGCGCGCCGGAGCCAGGCAACCTCGACCAGCTGTACCGCCTGGGTCAATTGCTCGGGCGTCTGCACGCCGTGGGCGCGACCAAACCGTTCGAACATCGCGAAGCATTGGGCGTGCAGAACTTCGGCCATGCCTCGCTGGCGACGTTGCTTGAAGGTAATTTCATTCCCAAGAGCCTGCTGCCCGCCTATGAGTCAGTGGCCAGGGACCTGCTCAAGCGCGTTGAAGAGGTCTATAAGGCCACTCCACACCAGAACATCCGCATGCACGGCGATTGCCACCCCGGCAACATGATGTGTCGAGACGAGATGTTTCACATCGTCGACCTCGATGATTGCCGCATGGGCCCTGCAGTGCAGGACATCTGGATGATGCTTGCCGGCGATCGCCAGGAATGCCTCGGCCAGTTGTCAGAACTGATGGACGGCTATAACGAGTTCCACGACTTCGATCCACGGGAACTGGCGCTGATCGAACCGTTGCGCGCGCTACGCCTGATGCACTACAGCGCCTGGCTGGCCAGGCGCTGGGATGACCCGGCGTTCCCCCACAGCTTCCCGTGGTTCGGCACTGAGCGGTATTGGGGCGATCAGGTGTTGGCACTGCGTGAACAACTGTCGGCGCTCAACGAAGAACCGCTGAAGCTTTTTTGAGATTAAAAGATCGCAGCCTCTGGCAGCTGTAGGAGCTGCCGAAGGCTGCGATCTTTTTGTTTTCCGACAGGACACATCTATACAACCGCCCTACAATCCCCTCTTTGTTAGCTGCCTAAGCAAGGATTCTGCATGCAAGCCGCCAACCCGCGTCGCGGGTACATCCTGGGCCTGAGTGCCTACATCATCTGGGGACTTTTCCCGCTCTACTTCAAAGCCATCGCCAGCGTCCCCGCCGTGGAGATCATCATCCACCGCGTGCTCTGGTCGGCGCTATTCGGCGCCTTGCTGCTGATGGTCTGGAAGCACCCAGGCTGGTGGCGCGAATTGCGTGACAACCCTAAACGGCTGGCGATACTGGCCTTGAGCGGTACGCTCATTGCGGCCAACTGGCTGACCTACGTGTGGTCGGTAAACAATGGGCGCATGCTCGAAGCCAGCCTGGGTTACTACATCAACCCGCTGGTAAACGTGCTGTTGGGCATGCTGATCCTCGGCGAGCGCCTGCGACGCATGCAGTGGCTGGCGGTGGGCCTCGCGGCGGCTGGCGTGGCACAACAGGTATGGCAAGTCGGCAGCCTGCCCTGGGTGTCGCTGGTACTGGCATTGACCTTCGGTTTCTACGGCTTGATTCGCAAGCAGGCGCCGGTCAAGGCCCTGCCCGGCCTGGTGGTGGAAACCTGGATGCTGGTGCCAATCGCCGTTGCATGGCTGCTGTTCAACCCCGCGGCGAGCAGTGCGCAAGCACAGTTCTGGACCACGTCCGAAGCCTGGTGGCTGGTGGCTGCCGGGCCGGTGACGCTGATACCGCTGGTATGCTTCAACGCCGCCGCACGCCACTTGCCCTACACAACCCTGGGATTTCTCCAGTACCTGGCGCCAACGCTGGTGCTACTGCAGGCGGTACTGTTGTTTGATGAGCACCTGTCTTCCAGCACCCTGGTGGCCTTCATCTTTATCTGGGCAGGCCTGGCGGTTTACAGCGTCGATGCCGTGATAAATTTGCGCCGGCGCAGCTGATCAAAAAACACTCAAACCTCTGCAGGCCACGACGCTCGTGGCCTGCAACCAACTGCCCCAAGGTTATCCACAGCGTGATCCCCTGCGATTGTGCGCAAGTGATTGAAACTGCTGGTTTTTTGATCAACTCTTGAAGAGGCCCGGCCCGCCTGGGCTGGCGGGCTGTCTCTACAGGTTATCCACAGGCAGGTGCACGTTTAACTTGGATAACCTTCTCAAGCCTCACTGCGCAGCACCAGTTCCACCATCAGATCATCGGCCAACGTTTCCAGGCGCGACTGCAATACATCAAGCGAAAGCGTCAGCGGCACCGCCAGAATCGCTTCGGCGTGGAACAGCGGTTCGCTGCTCATGGGTGCAGGACGTACCTCGGTAACCAGCCGCTCGAGATTCACGCCCTGCTCGCTGAGCAGGCGAGTGATGTCGCGCACGATCCCCGGACGATCATTGCCCACCAACTCCATGGCGATCGGCTTCCAGGTGCAGGACTGTTCAATGCCACTTTCGGCGATCAGCACACGGATCCCGTGGGCGGACAAGGCTTGCAGCGCATCGACCAATTCGTCATAGGCTTCGGCCGGCACCCCCACCCGCAGGATCCCGGCGAACTGCCCGGCCATCCGCGACATTCGGCTTTCCAGCCAGTTACCGCCGTGCTCGGCAATGCACTGGGCGATGCGCTCGACCTGCCCAGGCTTGTCCGGAGCGAAAACTGTGAGTACGAGGTGGTCCATGGCGCAGCCCTCTTTTGTTATAGAAAAGGAAGTATAGGCAAGGGGAGATTCTGTGTTGAATCGTCTGCCGTCATCGCGAGCAGGCTCACTCCCACACGGATTGCGTCCTGTGAGAGCGAGCCTGCTGGCGATTGGGTGACCCACGAAAAACCTGCAAACCACAAATCGTGTACAACTTTTTATATTTAGCTGGAACAATCCATCACTTTTTTGAGAACATCCCGTTCCCCGTCGCGACCGCAATGCGTCATGGGGTCGCAGAACGACGCAATTAGTCTAATTTTCACAACCGCAATTCATCATGTAGTATGCCGCAGCGCGCACTACATAACGTTGGATCGATGTCTGCCAAGGCGCAGTCGCAACCCCTGAAAGCCCCATCAGCAAGGCTTCAAGCCGTTGATTGGACCAACCCCAGCCGCCCGCAAGGGCATGTACTGGCGCCAGGGTTTGTGGTTTAAATGGCCAGAGGCTTCATTGTCATAATTGAAGAGCTGAAAAGCGAAATAGCTGAGCAGAGTGAGGCAAGCAATGACTGAACACGTTCAAGTCGGTGGCCTGCAGGTCGCCAAAGTCCTGTTCGACTTCGTGAACAACGAAGCCATTCCCGGTACCGGCCTCACCGCCGATAAGTTCTGGGCCGGTGCCGACAAGGTCATTCATGACCTGGCGCCGAAGAACAAAGCCCTACTCGCCAAACGCGATGATTTCCAGGCTCGTATCGATGGCTGGCACCAAGCGCGTGCCGGCCATGCACATGACGCCGTGGCCTACAAAGCCTTCTTGCAAGACATCGGTTATCTGCTGCCAGAAGCGGCCGATTTCCAGGCAACGACGCAAAACGTCGATGACGAAATCGCCCGCATGGCCGGCCCGCAACTCGTGGTGCCGGTGATGAACGCGCGCTTCGCGCTCAACGCCTCCAATGCCCGCTGGGGTTCGCTGTACGACGCGCTTTACGGCACTGATGCCATCAGCGAAGCCGACGGTGCGGAAAAAGGCCAAGGCTACAACAAGGTCCGCGGCGACAAGGTCATTGCCTTCGCCCGCGCCTTCCTCGACGAAGCGGCCCCCCTGGCTGCCGGCTCGCACGTAGACTCCACCAGCTACAAGATTGTTGACGGCAAACTGGTGGTCGCCCTCAAAGGCGGCAGTAATTCCGGACTGCGCGACGACGCTCAGCTGATCGGCTTCCATGGCGATGCCGGGGCACCCACCGCGATCCTGCTGAAGAACAACGGCCTGCATTTCGAAATCCAGGTCGATGCCCGCACCCCCGTCGGCCAGACGGACGCGGCCGGCGTCAAAGACATCCTGATGGAAGCCGCGTTGACGACCATCATGGACTGCGAAGACTCCGTAGCGGCTGTCGATGCTGACGACAAGGTGGTGATCTACCGCAACTGGCTCGGCCTGATGAAGGGCGACCTGGCGGAAGAAGTTGCCAAAGGCGGCAAGACTTTCACCCGCACCATGAACGCCGACCGCACCTACACCGGCGTCGACGGCAAGGAACTGAGCCTGCATGGCCGCTCCCTGTTGTTCGTGCGTAACGTGGGTCACCTGATGACCATCGACGCCATCCTCGACAAGGACGGCAACGAAGTGCCGGAAGGCATTCTCGACGGCCTGGTAACGTGCCTGGCCGCGATTCACAGCCTCAACGGCAACAATTCGCGCAAGAACAGCCGCACGGGCTCGGTCTATATCGTGAAGCCGAAGATGCACGGCCCGGAAGAAGCCGCGTTCACCAACGAGCTGTTCGGTCGCATCGAAGACGTGCTGGACCTGCCGCGCAACACCCTCAAGGTCGGGATCATGGACGAGGAGCGCCGCACCACGGTCAACCTCAAGGCATGCATCCAGGCAGCCGCCGAGCGCGTGGTGTTCATCAACACCGGCTTCCTCGACCGCACTGGCGACGAAATCCACACCTCCATGGAAGCCGGCCCGATGGTGCGCAAGGCCGACATGAAGGCTGAAAAATGGATCGGCGCCTACGAGAACTGGAACGTCGATATTGGCTTGAGCACCGGCCTGCAAGGTCGTGCGCAAATCGGTAAAGGCATGTGGGCAATGCCCGACCTGATGGCGGCGATGCTTGAACAGAAAGTCGCTCACCCTCTGGCCGGTGCAAACACCGCCTGGGTACCGTCACCAACCGCAGCGGCGTTGCACGCATTGCACTACCACAAGGTCGACGTGTTCGCTCGTCAGGCCGAACTGGCCAAGCGTGCCCGCGCTTCGGTGGACGACATCCTGACCATTCCGCTTGCCGTGAACCCGAGCTGGACTGCGGAGCAGATCAGGAACGAACTGGACAACAACGCCCAGGGCATTCTCGGCTACGTGGTGCGCTGGATCGATCAGGGCGTAGGTTGCTCCAAGGTGCCGGACATCAATGACGTCGGCCTGATGGAAGACCGTGCGACCCTGCGTATCTCCAGCCAGCACATCGCCAACTGGCTGCGTCACGGCATCGTCACCGAAGAACAAGTGATGGAAAGCCTCAAGCGCATGGCGCCGGTGGTTGACCGTCAGAACGCCAACGACCCGCTGTACCGCCCACTGGCTCCGGACTTCGACAGCAACATCGCCTTCCAGGCGGCGGTCGAACTGGTGGTGGAAGGTACGAAGCAGCCGAACGGCTACACCGAGCCGGTCCTGCACCGTCGTCGCCGTGAGTTCAAGGCTGCCAATGGCCTCTGAGTAAACGCTAGCGGCGAACAAAAAAAGGCCCTGATCTTCGGATCAGGGCCTTTTTGCATATGAATGAGATAGTTTTTGGGAGTTGACTATGGCTCCAATCCCAACTCGTGCTTCACCAAACCCAGCAGCTTCACGGTATCAATGGGCTTGAGCAGAAAGTCCACCACGCTCAGGTGCATCGCTGCGATGGCGTCTTTCACATCGGCATCGCCGGACACAATGATGATCGGCATCGCCGCCCGCACCGATTCACGAACCTGGCGGATCAGGTCCAGGCCATCGACATGCCCCATCCGCAAATCGGTGATCACCAGGCCAATCGAGGGTTTCTCGTCCAGCATCTTCAGTGCGGTTTCACCGCTGGCTGCGGTCAGGCAGCGAATACCATCCAGCGCCAGGATCTCCGACAATAATTCACGTGCATCTTTGTCATCATCGACGATCAACACACGCTGGGGCGGTAGATCGGGTTCGAGCATGACCGCACTTAGCGCCTCGCGCTCGGCGTCACTCAGGATATCTTGGTCGGACATGGCTTTCTCAAAGGTTACAAATCGTTCCTGGCCCACTCGTGAGACATCGCCAGCCAGCGGTTCAATGTGCACTTCGTCGGATTTATTTCCAATAGGTGGGGAGTGAGATTTTTCCCAACGTTACGTCGGACTCTTCCGATAGTTAATCCGGTCGTTGCCTACCTAGACTTACGTCCAATGGGCACCCTGCGCCCATGGGCCGACCATGTTGAAGTCATCCGACAACAATAATTCCAAACGACTGCGGTAATGGTTATGAGTAAAGCGGACGCCTTCACCCAGGCAGGGAAAACTGCGGTGTTGCAAAACATCCAGGGCACTTTGCAGTTCCTTCAGCGCTTCCCGCCGTTCAATCACATGGAACACGCTCACCTGGCGTACCTGGTCGAGCAATGTCAGCTGCGCTTTTACGGACCCGGCGAGAGCATCATCAAGCCTGACGATGGCCCTGTTGAACACTTCTACATCGTCAAACAAGGCCGCGTCGTGGGTGAGCGCCCGCACACCGCCAAAGGCGGCACCGAAACCACCTTCGAAATCACCACCGGCGAGTGCTTTCCTCTCGCAGCGTTGCTGGGTGAGCGGGCCACTCGTACCGAGCACCTGGCGGCTGAAGACACCTTCTGCCTGCAACTGAACAAGCTGGCGTTCATCAAACTGTTCGCGCTTTCCCACACCTTTCGCGATTTCGCCCTGCGTGGCGTCAGCAGCCTGCTGGATCAGGTCAACCAGCAAGTCCAGCAAAAAGCCGTGGAAACCCTGGGCACCCAATACTCGCTCAATACCCGCCTGGGCGAGTTGGCCATGCGTCATCCAGTGACCTGCAGCCCGGTCACGCCACTGCGCGAAGCCGTGACCCTGATGCATGAACAACAGGTCGGCAGCATTGTGGTGGTCGATGGCGATAAGGCGCCGCTGGGGATTTTCACCCTGCGCGACTTGCGGCACGTGGTGGCAGGCGGCACCAACGACTTCAATGAAGCCATAGAAAGGCACATGACCCGCGCACCATTCTTTTTAACCCCGGACCACAGTGCATTTGATGCAGCGATCGCCATGACCGAGCGGCACATTGCCCACGTCTGCCTGGTCAAGGACCACCGCCTGTGCGGTGTGGTGTCGGAACGTGACCTGTTTTCCCTGCAGCGGGTCGATCTGGTGCACCTGGCGCGGACTATCCGCAGTGCCCAGCGCGTGGAAAGCCTGGTGGCGCTGCGCGGCGAGATCGGCCAACTGGTGGAGCGCATGCTGGCCCACGGCGCGTCTTCCACCCAGATCACCCATATCATCACCCTGCTTAACGATCACACGGTGTGCAGGGTGATCGAACTGACACTGGCGGAGAAAGGCGACCCGGGCGTGCCATTCAGCTGGCTATGTTTCGGCAGCGAAGGCCGTCGCGAGCAGACGCTGCACACCGACCAGGACAACGGCATTCTGTTCGAGGCGAGGGACGCCGCCCATGCGGCAGAAATTCGCGGCAAATTGCTACCCATCGCCCAACAGATCAACCAGAGCCTGGCGCTGTGCGGTTTTACCCTGTGCAAGGGCAACATCATGGCCGGCAACCCCGAGCTGTGTTTGTCCCGGGCTGAATGGGCGCGACGTTTCTCGGCGTTCATCCGCGAGGCCACGCCGGAAAACCTGCTGGGCTCGAGTATCTATTTCGACCTGCGCGTGGTCTGGGGCGATGAGCAAGGCTGTGAACAATTGCGCAGGGGCATTCTCGACCAGGTCGCCGACAATCGTTTGTTCCAGCGCATGATGGCCGACAATGCCCTGCGCAACCGCCCACCTGTAGGACGCTTCCGCGAATTCGTGCTGGCACGCAAACATGGCGAGAAAGCCACGATGGATTTGAAAGTCCAGGGCCTAACGCCCTTCGTCGACGGCGCCCGGTTGCTGGCGCTGGCCAACGGAATCGAGACCAACAACACCTTGGAACGCTTTCGCCAACTGGTTGATAAAGAGGTCATCGACCGGCTGGACGGCGCGGCCTACGAAGAGGCCTATCATTTCATCCAGCAAACCCGCATGCAGCAGCATCAGCTACAGACCCGGGAGAACCTGCCCTACTCCAACCGGGTCGACCCCGACAGCCTCAATCAGCTGGATCGGCGAATCCTGCGTGAATCCCTGCGCCAGGCCCAGCGTCTGCAAAGCAGCCTCACAGTGAGGTATCAGTTGTGAGCCTGTTTTCCTGGTTGCGCCCCGCCGGCCCCGCGCTGTCTGGCGAAATATTGCAACGTCTGGGTCGCTTGCCGCCGGCGATCGGGCTGAGCGAATGCAGCCTTCGCGAACAACGCTGGGTGGTGTTGGACCTGGAAACCACGGGGCTTAACCTGAACAAGGATCGGGTGTTGTCGATTGGTGCGGTAGTGATCGAGGACGGGGCCATCGACTTCAGTCAGCAGTTCGAACGAACCCTGCAATGCGCCGACATGAAACTGGCCCCCAGTGTGCTGATCCATGGCCTTGGCCCAAGCGCCATTGCGGCGGGCAGCGATCCGGCGCAGGCGTTGCTGGAGTTCATGGAGTTCCTGGGGGACAGCCCGGTGCTGGCTTTTCATGCCCCCTTCGATCAGCACATGCTCGGCCGGGCACTGAAGGATCATCTGGGGTACAAGTTGCAGAATACCTTTCTCGATGTGGCAGACATCGCCCCGCTATTGTGCCCCCAGGCGCCTATCCGCGAGGCCGGACTGGACGAGTGGATAGACTGGTTCAAACTCGAAGTGTTCGAGCGCCATAACGCCAGTGCCGACGCACTGGCCACCGCCGAACTGGCACTGATCCTGTTCAGCCGGGCACGGCAGCAGCAGATTCACAGCCCGTTGAATCTGCAGCAGCGGCTGAGTCAGTGGAAGCGGCGGCAGCAGTCTCCCTCCTTCTGATAGACGGCGCCTGACTAAACCACCCGACCAGCGCCAATTGCTTACCTCCCCCGCCTCTGCCACAATCGCGAACAATTCTCGTTAGTTAACTCTTCCCAATCGGTGATGCTGCGTGCCGTCAGTCCAAAGCCCCCACAGTGAGATCGTCGGTGCGCTATATCGCGACCACCGCAGCTGGCTATTGGCTTGGCTGCGCCGCAACGTTGCCTGCCCGCAACGGGCCGAAGACCTCAGTCAGGACACGTTCGTACGACTGCTGGGGCGTGGCGAACTGCACGAGCCCCGCGAACCCCGGGCGTTTCTGGTGGCAATCGCCAAGGGTCTGCTGTTCGACTACTTCCGCCGCGCCGCCCTGGAGCAAGCCTACCTGACCGAGCTGATGCTCATTCCCGAGGGCGAACACCCCTCGGTGGAAGAGCAGCAACTCATTCTCGAAGACCTGAAAAACATCGATCGCCTGCTCGGCAAACTGTCGAGCAAGGCGCGTGCGGCGTTTCTGTATAACCGTCTCGACGGCCTCAGCCACGCAGAAATCGCCCAGCGTCTCGGGGTGTCGGTACCCCGGGTCAGGCAATACCTGGCCCAAGGCATTCGCCAGTGCTACATCGCGCTGTACGGTGAGCCAGCATGAGCCCCGTGAGCTCCAAACCGGTCTCGGCCCAGGTACTGGACGCGGCGATTGCCTGGCAGCTGTCACTGGATTGCGCCAACCCGGTGGAGCGCGAAGAGTTCGCCAAATGGCACGCCGCCCACGAAGAGCACGCGCGCGCCTGGCGTCAGTTGGGCATGCTTGACCAGCGTTTCAGTGTCGCCAGTGGCCCGGCCCGCGCCGCGTTGCTGCAATCGCGTGAGGGCATCCGCCGACGCGTGCGCAAGCTGGGCAGCGGCCTGGCCAGCATCGTGGCGGTGATTGGCCTGGCATTGTTTGCGGGAGAGCGTTACTTGCCGCTCGACTATTGGCTGGCCGATCAGCGCACGGCCACTGGCGAGCAGCGCACCTTGCGCCTGAGCGACGGCACCGTGATCAACCTGAACACCCATAGCGCCGTGGACGTGCGGTTTGACGAGACGCAGCGTCGGGTGATTCTTCAGGACGGCGAAATCCTCGTTGAAACCGGCCACGGCGATGCCCGGCCGTTTATCGTCGAAACCCGCGAAGGCAGCCTGCGCGCACTGGGAACGCGGTTCCTGGTCAAGCGCGAAGAGGATGGCACACGCCTTAGCGTGTTGAAATCCGCAGTGGCCGCCCACCCGCAGGCGATTCGCGACGAACAGATTCTGCGCGAAGGCCAGCAGGTGCTGATGCGCAACAACGGCCTGGGCCCGGTCGTCGCGCTCAAGCCCGGCGCCGACGCCTGGACTCGCGGCATGCTGGTGGTGGACAACGCGCGCCTGGAAGAGCTGGTGCATGAACTGAGTCGTTACCGGCCGGGTTATCTGGGCGTAGCGCCCGAAATTGCAGACCTGCGGATCACCGGCAGTTTCCCGTTGAAGGATACCGACAAGGCCTTGCGCGCATTGCTGCCAACACTGCCAGTGCAGATTGAGCAGCACACGCAGTGGTGGGTGACGGTGGCGAAGGCTGAGGCTGAGGCCGAGCCTTGAAACCTTTGCTGGCTGGCAGGCCGCCATCGCGGGCACGCCTTGCTCCCACAGGATGTCTGGAGTCCACAGGGTCTCTGTACCCCATAGGATCCGGGTCGTTCGCTGAGTCGGGATGTACTCAAAACCTGTGGGAGCAAGGCTTGCCCGCGATGAGGCCAGTCGATTCACCGCAAACCTGAATCAACATTATTTTCACCTGGCTCTATCACTTTTGGATTCTCGTTCGGCACCTAGGCAATTGAGAAGTATTCCCTTTCAGGAGCCGCTTTATGTCCCGTACGCTAGACACCTTGTTGCGCCCCAGCCTGTTGGCCGTGGCCATTGCCCTCAGCGCCCCGCTGGCCAACGGCCCGCTATTGGCCGCCGAGCAGGCCTCCAGCGTGCGCGCCTACAACTTGCCCGCGGCTCCCCTGGCCAGCACCTTGAACCAGATCGCCAGCCAGGCGGGCCTTGCGCTGTCACTGAACCCCTCGCTTGCCGCCGGTAAAACCTCGGCACCCGTCCAGGGCCAGTTCGACGCCACCGGCGCGTTGCGCGAAGCGTTGCGTGGCACCGGCTTGCAACTGGAGCAAAGCAGCGCGGGCACGTTCAGCCTGGTGGCCGTGCCTGAGGGCGTGATGGCCCTGCCGACGACCAATGTGACAGGAGTGGAAAACACCGAGAGCGCCTGGGGCCCGGTTGACGGCTACCTCGCCACTCGCACTGCTGCCGGCACCAAGACCGACACTGCCCTGGTGGAAGCACCGCGCTCGATCTCGGTCGCCACTCGCCAGCAGATGGACGACCGCAACGTACAGAACATTGATGACGCCGTGCGCTACATGCCCGGCATCGTCGCCAGCAGCTACGGCAGCGACACCCGTGCCGACTGGTTGCGTGTACGCGGCTTCGAACCGACCCAGTTCCTCGACGGCCTGCCGCTGCCAAAAGGCGTATACGCCAACCCGAAACAGGAAACCTGGAACCTCGATCGACTCGCCCTGCTGCGCGGTCCGGCCTCCTCCGTGTATGGCCAGACCCCACCGGGCGGCATGCTGGACATGGTCAGCCGCCGCCCCAGCGCCGAGTCGAGCAGTGAAATCCAGGTGGAATATGGCAGTGACAATCATCGCCAGATCAACTTTGCCAGCACCGGCAAGATCGACGAAGACGGTCGGTTCCTCTACGGCCTAAGCGCAGTGGTCCGCGACAGTGGCACGCAGATCGACCACGTCGATAACAAGCGCTACAACATTGCGCCCAGCCTGACCTGGAACATCGACGATGACACCAAATTCACCCTGCTGACGCAGTTCACCCGCGACGATACCGGCATCACCAGCCAGTTCCTGCCGATTCAGGGCACCAAAATCCACTCGCCACTGGGTGACATTTCCCATCACAAGAACCTCGGTGATCCAGACTGGGAATACTACGACCGCACCTACTACGCCTTGGGTTATGCCTTCGAGCATCGCCTGAACGATGTCTGGCAGTTCAAGCAGAACCTGCGCTACACCAAATCGGACCTGTCGTTCCAGGCGCTCACCCCCGGCGCCTACCCGTTCACCCAGGTGGACGCCCAAGGCAACGTCGGCCGTTCGAGCACCAGCGTCGACGAGGACATCAGCCAGTTCGCCGTGGACAACAACTTCCAGGCCGATTTCGCCACGGGTGATGTAGGTCACACCTTGTTGATCGGCCTCGATCACCAGCGCACCAACACCAACTACACCTCGATTTTCGGTGATGGCCTGACCACCAACGTCAACAATCCCGTCTATGGACTGCCCATCGTGCGCCCGCCGCGTTCCGATGCGTTCTACGACTACGATCAGAAGACCTACCAGACCGGCCTGTATGTGCAGGACCAGATGTACATCGATCAATGGCGACTGACGCTGGGCGGTCGTGAAGACTGGGTGCACACCGGTACCAATTTTTTCAACAAAGGTGATGCCACCAACACCGAGCGCGACAAGAAATTCAGCGCCAATGCGGCCATCAGCTACGTGTTCGACAACGGCATCGTGCCCTACCTGTCCTACGCCGAATCGTTCCAGCCAACCAGCAACGCCACGGCCTCGCCCACCGATTCGTTCAAGCCTACCGAAGGCGAGCAATGGGAGTTGGGTATCAAGTATCAACCGCCTGGGAGCAACACCCTGCTGACCGCTGCGGTGTATACCCTGACGCAGAAGAACGTCTCCGTCACCACCACCAACTCCAATAATGTCTCGATCACCAGCCAGACCGGCGAAGTGAAAGTCAAAGGGCTGGAACTGGAAGCCGTCTCCGACGTGACCGAAAACCTCAAGGTCATCGCGGCCTACACCCTGGCCAAATCCGAGGTACAGGACGGCGCGTTCAAGGGCAATCGCCTGCAACTGATGCCCAACCAGCAGGCTTCGCTGTGGACCGACTACACCTGGCACACCGGTGTGCTCGACGGCTTTGGCGTAGGCGGCGGCGTTCGCTACACCGGTAATACCTATGGCGACCAGGCCAACACCGAGCTGGGCAAGGCGGACGCTTTCACCGTGTTCGACGCCGCTGTCCACTACGATCTCGGCCGCCTGGACAACAGCCTCAAAGGCGCGTCCCTGGCACTGAACGCCACCAACTTGTTCGACAAGGATTACATCTCCACCTGTGACAGTTTCTATTGCTACTACGGCGACCAGCGCAGTGTCGTCGCCAGTGCGACCTACAAGTGGTAAACGCTTGACCTGACACACCCAACACCGGGCCGTCCTTCGAGGACGGCTTTGGTATTTCTGAAGGGCTGCAAATGAAGAGTAAAACGATCCGCCGCTGGTCCTTCGTCCATACCTGGACCAGCCTGATTTGCACCGTGTTCCTGCTGATGCTGGCGGTAACCGGCTTGCCATTGATTTTTCACCACGAGATCGACCATCTCCTGGGCGATGCACCCGAGCTCAAGGAAATGCCCGCCGGCACTTCGCGGCTGAACTTGCAGCAACTGGTGCTGGCGGCGGAAAAACATCGGCCGGGCGAAGTCATGCAGTACTTCGGTTTCGACGAAGAAGACCCCAATGCCGCGTTCGCGATCATGGCGGCCACTGCCGGAACCGAGCCGAATTCGTCCCATACCTTCATGCTCGACGCCCGCACCGGTGAAGCACTGGAAATGCCTTCGGCGAACGGCGGTTTCATGATGATCATGCTGCGACTGCACGTGGACATGTTCGCCGGCCTGCCGGGCAAGCTGTTGCTGGCGTTCATGGGCATTCTGTTCGTGGTAGCCATCGTGTCCGGGACAGTGCTGTACCTGCCGTTCATGCGCCGGTTGAAATTCGCCACCGTGCGCCAGGATAAATCCACACGCCTGCGCTGGCTCGACCTGCATAACCTGATCGGCGTCGTGGCCCTGACCTGGATGCTGGTGGTCGGTGTCACCGGAGTGATCAGCGCCTGTGCCGACCTGCTGATCGCGGCATGGCGCAATGAGGCCTTGGGCGCGATGATCGCGCCCTATGCCGACGCACCCGTGCTGACGCAGCTCGCGCCACCGACTCGCCTGCTGGACATCGCCAGCGAGGTCGCACCGGACATGCAACCCGACTTCATCGCCTTCCCCGGCACGCGGTTCTCCAGCGAGCATCATTACGCCGTATTCATGAAAGGCAACACGCACCTGACCTCCCACCTGCTGACGCCAGTGCTGATTGACGCCAGCACCCTGCAAGTCACTGCCGTGGCGGAGCGGCCGTGGTACATGGACGTCATGGGCATGTCGCAGCCGTTGCACTTTGGTGATTACGGCGGCATGCCGATGAAAATCCTGTGGGCGACCCTGGATGTGCTGACCATCATCGTGCTCGGCAGCGGGGTGTACCTGTGGGTCGTGCGGCGCAAAGCGGCAAAGCCTGTGCTTGAAACTGCGGAGGCTCAAGCATGAGGCCGCGCCAGTCGAATTTCTGGAAAGTCTTTGCCATTCCCACGGTCATCGGCCTGTTCACCGCCGCCGGGTTGTTCGCGGCGTTGCTGGGCGATGGCGTGTGGGATGCTTTGAGCTGGCTGGGCCTGGGCATTCCCGCCGCCTTCGCCCTGCGAGGCCTCCTGCAACGCCGGTAACGCGACGTCCCCGGTAGGAGCAGCCTGCGGCAGCTCCTACGGTCCCCTCGTTGCCCGCCACCTGAAAATGCAAAACCTGTGGGAGCGGACTTGCTCGCGAAAGCGGTATATCAGTCGACATCTGTGTCGGCTGATATACCGATGGCGGTGCGTCAGTTACATCAATTTCAGATGTGCTACCGTCATCGCGGGCAAGCCTTGCTCCCACCGCTGCCTGCCACCACCACTGACCGAGACGCCGCCATGTCCACCCCGACCATGACCCTCTACCACAACTCCCTCTCGCCTTTCGTACGCAAAGTCATGGTGCTGCTGCACGAAACCGGTCAACAGGACCGAGTCGCCCTGCAAAACTGCGTGCTCTCCCCAGTCGACCCAGACCCGAGCCTGATCAACGACAACCCCCTGAGCAAAATCCCCGCCCTGCGCCTGGCCGACGGCAACGTCATCCACGACAGCCGGGTGATCCTCGATTACCTCGATCACCAGCACGTTGGCAATCCGCTGATCCCCCGCGAAGGCTCGGCCCGCTGGCGCCGCCTGACGCTCGCCTCCATGGCCGACGGCATCATGGACGCCGCCGTGCTCACACGTTACGAAGTGGCCCTGCGCGCCCCGGAAAAACACTGGGATGCCTGGCTTGACGGCCAGCGCGACAAAATCCGCCGCGCGCTCGCATTGCTTGAAGCAGAGGCCATCGCCGAGCTGACCAGTCATTTTGATGTGGCGGCGATCAGTGTGGCTTGTGCCCTTGGTTATCTGGATCTGCGCCATCCGGACCTGGCTTGGCGCGAGCCTAATCCGCAGCTGGCAGCGTGGTATTTCGAGGTGAGCCAGCGGCCTTCGATGTTGGCCACAATGCCCAAGGTTTGAATTTCAGTTCAAAGTAATGGCCTCAAAAGATGGTCCGATTGGGGGCTGAACGGTTTGACTACGTAATCGTCGGCACCGATTTACAGCCCTACCACGCGATCGATTTCCGCATCGCGGGCGCTGAGGAAAATCAGATAAAGCCCTCGCCCTGCAAGGCGAATATCAGGGTATCGGCAATGGCGGCTTCGTCTTCGACCAACAGGATATGGGGCATGGCGTGCGGGCCCGTCAGTTAAGTGGGGGGAACGGTGAACCATGGTGGATGCGACGTCAATCGGCAGCCAATGCTCAGCAATCAGGCTTATCCGCGGTAAAACGCCGAGCTGGATTCACCGCCGCACCAAACTCACGCAGCGCCTTTGCCCCAATCAACAACGGATAGTTAAAACTGCTGCGATCCGTCAAATTGACCTCGACCGTGCGCTTGACATTACCCAGGCACAGCTCCAGATCCACCACCGGACGCTTGGTCGGCGCCGCCGACTCATCATCGTCCGCATCCTCTTCCGAGCGGGTCTTGATCTTGCTGATCCGCGCAATCTTGTGCTCGTAGACCTTATTGCTCGCATCCTTGGTCGCAAGGCGGAAACGCACCCACTCATCACCGTCACGGGTGAAGGTCTCGATGTCTTTGGCCGACAGCGACGCGGTCAGGGCGCCGGTGTCCATTTTGGCCTTGAGCACTTCGCCGCCGATTTCCGGCAGCGCGATGTATTCGTAGCGACCGTACAGGGTCGGCTCGGCGGCCATCACTGGCAGGGCCACCAAGGTCAGCAGGGCGAAGAGGGATTTCACGTAGTGGGCATCCTTGAAAAGTGGGCAGCGCAATTTTAGACAGCCAGTGGGCAATTCGTTCGTTCTAACGATCGCGTCGCGGGCAAGCCCGCTCCCACAGGGTTTTGGGTGGTTCAAAAAATCTTGCACACCTCAATCTACTGGGGCGCGGGATTGCCCGCGAAGAGGTCGGATCAATCACCACAAGACCTGAGGACCGTTAATGAGGTCAAGCATACCGCCAGCCAGGTGAAACATTCGTCATCACCGATTTGGCCTCGCGCCCGAAGCTGCTTATCATGACGCGCCCAAATGATTTCAAGAGTGACTTATGCGCCGACTGCTCACCGGCTGTTTCGTTACCCTGCTGCTGTTGCTCAACACCCTGGTCCTGTTCGGGCCGCTGATGGTGTTTGCCTTGCTCAAGCTGGTGCTGCCAGGGCGCCTGCGCGACTACGCGTCGGGGGCGGTGATGTGGATCGCCGAGACCTGGGCGGAAGTCGACAAGCTGATCTTCCGGCTGTGCATCCCCACGCAATGGGACATCCGTGGCGGCGATAACTTGCGCACTGACACGTCCTATCTGGTGATCAGCAATCATCAATCCTGGGTCGATATTCCGGCGCTGATTCAGACGCTGAACCGGCGCACGCCGTTCTTCAAGTTTTTCCTCAAGAAAGAACTGATCTGGGTGCCCTTCCTGGGGCTGGCGTGGTGGGCACTGGATTACCCGTTCATGAAGCGCTACACCAAAGCCTTCCTGGCAAAGAACCCGGAGCTTGCCGGCCAGGATCTGAAAATCACCAAGGCGGCCTGCGAGCTGTTCAAGCGCCAGCCGGTGACGGTGGTCAATTACCTGGAAGGTACCCGGTTCACTGCCGCGAAAAGCGCCCATCAGCAATCACCCTTCACCCACCTGCTCAAACCCAAGGCGGGCGGTGTGGCGTTTGTGCTGGCGGCGATGGGCGAGCAGCTGGATGCGATTCTCGACGTCACCGTGGTCTATCCGCAGCAGAAAATCCCGGGCTTCCGGGACCTGATCAGCGGCAACTTGCCGAGGGTCATCATCGACATCAACACCCGCGAACTCGACCCCGCGCTGTGGCAGGGCGATTACGAAAACGATCCGGTTTTTCGCGAAAAAATCCAAAACTGGGTCAACCAGCTCTGGATCGAAAAAGATCAGCGCATCGACGCCTTGCGCGCCGGGCGCCGCTGAATCAGGTGCCGGTACCTGCGCCCCAGATGCTGCCGAGGCTTTGTAGCAGCGAACCACCAACGCCTTGTTGACCGAGGTATTGCAGGATCAAGGGGGCAAACTGGCCGATCATGCCGGTGTCCATGCCCAGGGCGCTGAACGCATTGTTCAGGTCGTTGGTGTCCTTGACGGAGCCCAAGGCATTGTCCAGCCCTGCCGCCTTGCCGTTCGAGCCGAGCAAACCGGCCAACGCGCCCAGCTCACCACCGCCCGACAACTTGTCGATCCCCGGAACGCTTTTGGCCAGTTCGGAATAGTCGGTCGAACTCAGCTGATTCTTCGCCAGGCCCAGCATCGCCGCGGCGCCACCGACGGCTTGCTCGGGTTTTACATTCAACTGCGAAGTCAGCGCGCCGAGCAGACCCGCCGTTTCCGAGGTCGGCGCCGCTTTAGTGGCCGCATCACCGCCCTGCATGCTCGACGCCGCTTTGGTCAGATCGTCCAGGGTGAACCCGGCGAACACCGGGCTGGCCGCCAGGGTCATGAGCGAAGCCAGTGCAAAACCGCGTGAAATCTTCATCGAGACAACCTCTTTAGGCATAAACCGCCCACCCATGAGCGGCGAAAAGCTGTGCGTTCGACTGGTTTCCCGGAGGATTGTTCCCGCATCTGTAAGCCTGTCGCAGCTTCTGTAGGAGCTGCCGAAGGCTGCGATCTTTTGATCTTCAGCGCATTCAAGCCCGCCCAAAATCAAGATCAAAAGATCGCAGGCTTTGCCAGCTCCTACAAGGTCCGGCGTTGTGACCCGTAAAAAGAGTTTCTTCGTGGTGCATCCAGTCTAGACCCGGCCGCGTATATCAAGCACGGACAGACATTCCTGGCCGATTCCCTCCTCAAGGATCACTACCATGAAACGCACTTCGATGAAAACGCCGTTGATTGCCAGCCTGCTGACCCTGGCCCTTGGCGGCGGATCCGTCCTGAACACCGTGCAAGCGGCAACCATGAGCCATGACGCGGTGATGGTCGGCGGCCAAAGCATGCTGCCGAGCAAAGACATCGTCGACAACGCGGTGAACTCCTCAGACCACACCACGCTGGTCGCCGCCGTGAAAGCCGCCGGCCTCGTCGACACGCTCAAAGGCAAAGGCCCATTCACCGTGTTCGCACCGGTCAATTCGGCCTTTACCGCCCTGCCCGCCGGCACCGTCGATACGCTGCTCAAACCTGAAAACAAGGCCACCCTGACCAAAATCCTCACCTACCACGTCGTCGCCGGCAAACTCGACATGATGACCCTGACCGAGAAGATCAAGGCCGGTGGCGGCAAGACCGAACTCACCACCGTCGCTGGCGGCAAGCTCTGGGCGATGATGAACGGCCCGCACAACATCACCATCAAAGATGAAAAAGGTGATGTCGCCGATATCACCACCTACGACGTGTACCAGTCAAACGGCGTGATTCAGGTCATCGACAAAGTGCTGATGCCGAAAGGTTGAGTTGTACCGCCGGCCCTGCGCATCAGGGTCGGCGGATTTTTCCGAGGTGTCTGCCCGTGAATGGAACAACTGCGCGCTGTGAACTAACCTCTGCCTGCAACCGGCACCGCACGCAGCCTCACCTCACCACCTCGACTGATTGGAGAACCGTTATTTCCATTGCCGACACCGATCAGCTCAGGCAGCTTCTGGCCCAGTGTTCGCTGGGTGACCGCCGCGCATTCGAGACGCTTTACCGCAGTGTCGGCCCGCGTTTGCACGGTATTGCCCTGCGGTTCATGGGGCGTCAAGACCTGGCCGAAGAAGTGCTGCAGGAAAGCTTCGTGCGCATCTGGAAAAACGCTTCGCGCTATGAGGCACATCTGTCGGCGCCGCTGACCTGGATGGTCAACATCACCCGCAATCAAGCCATCGACCAGCTGCGCAAACACCGCGACCGACCGTTGACCGATCTCGAAGAACAGGCGCTGGTGGATGAAAGTCCATCCGCCCACGAATTATTAAACACCGCACGCGAGGCCAATGCCTTGAACCGCTGCCTGGAAAGCCTCGACGGCATGCAGCGTCAATCGATCACCGTCGCCTACTTTCAAGGGCTGTCCTGCTCGGAACTGGCGGAACACCTGGCCGCGCCGCTGGGCTCGGTCAAATCCTGGATCCGCCGTGGTATGGAGCGCCTGCGCAGGTGCCTTGAATCATGAACTATCAAACCCCGAGCCTGCGCCGAGCCCTCGCCGCCGACTACGCCATTGGCTTGATGCCAGCAGCAGCTCGTCGGCGCTTTGAACAGTTGCTGCTGGAAGACGCGGCATTACGCGCAGAACTGGCGCACTGGCAGGACAGTCTCGCCAGCCTGACCGAAGCATTGCCCGAGCAACCGGTGCCGGAACGCGTGTGGCAAGGCATCACGGCGCGCATCGACCCACAAAAACTGTATGTGCCACAGAAGCGTTCCTTCTGGAACTGGATGCGGGTGACGGCGGCGTTGTGTTCGCTGGTGGTCGTCGTGTTCCTGAGCGTGCTCTACAACCGTGATGAAGCGCGGTACAGCGCGACATTGCTGGCGGCCGATTCGCAACCGGCGCTAAGGGTTCAGGCCCACGACAACTATCTGCAAGTGGAGCCGCTGGCGTTGGCTGCGATTGATCCGGGACGCAGCCTGGAGTTGTGGGCGATACCGGCGAATGGCAAACCGATTTCCCTCGGCGTGATTCCGGCGGGTGGCAAGGGCAAGGTTGAGCTGAGCGATGCGCAAAAGGTGCTGATAGGCAAGCCGATTGCGTTGGCGGTGAGCCTGGAGCCCAAGGGGGGCTCGCCGACCGGGCAGCCGACGGGGCCGGTGTTGTATCAAGGGTCGTTGGCGGTGTTGTGAGCAAACGAAAAGATCAAAAGATCGCAGCCTTCGGCAGCTCCTACAGGGTTACGCGTTCGGCATAGAAGCTGCCGAAGGCTGCGATCTTCTGATGTAAAAACGGCGACCCTGAGGTCGCCGTTTTGTTTTGCGTAACCGTTTACGCCGCGCTGAACAACTTGTGCGGATCAATCACAAACTTCTTCGGTACACCTGCATCAAACTCGCCGTAACCTTCCGGTGCCTGATCCAGGCTGATCACCTGCACGCCCACCACTTCGGCAATGTTGATACGGTCCCACATGATCGCCTGCATCAGCTGGCGGTTGTACTTCATCACAGGCGTCTGGCCGGTGTGGAAGCTGTGGGATTTAGCCCAGCCCAGACCAAAGCGAATGCTCAGGCTGCCCATTTTTGCTGCGGCATCCACTGCACCTGGATCTTCGGTCACGTAAAGGCCCGGGATGCCGATTTTGCCGGCAACACGAACCACGCCCATCAACGAGTTGAGCACCGTGGCCGGAGCCTCGTGTTTCGCACCATCGTGGCCATGACCGCGCGCTTCGAAGCCGACGGCGTCTACGGCGCAGTCTACTTCAGGCTCGCCCAGCAATGCGGCGATCTGTTCGTGCAGCGGGGTGTCCAGGGACAGGTCGGCAATTTCGAAGCCCTGGGCCTTGGCGTGTGCCAGGCGCACGGTGTTGACGTCGCCGATGATGACCACAGCGGCGCCCAGTAGACGAGCGGAAGCTGCAGCGGCCAGGCCGACTGGACCCGCGCCTGCAATGTACACGGTGCTGCCCGGGCCAACGCCGGCAGTGACTGCGCCGTGGTAACCGGTCGGCAGGATGTCGGAGAGGCAGGTCAGGTCACGGATTTTTTCCATCGCGCGATCGCGGTCAGGCAGTTTCAACAGGTTGAAGTCGGCGTAAGGCACCAAGGCGTATTCAGCCTGGCCGCCGGTCCAGTCGCCCATGTCGACATAACCGTAAGCACCGCCCGGACGTGCCGGGTTAACGCTGAGGCAGACACCGGTGTGCATTTCCTTGCAGGAACGGCAGCGCCCGCAAGCCACGTTGAACGGCACGGACACCAGGTCACCGATTTGCAGGTTCTCGACGTCGCTGCCCTTCTCAATCACTTCACCGGTGATTTCGTGCCCCAGCACCAGGCCGGTTTGAGCGGTGGTCCGACCGCGCACCATGTGCTGGTCGGAACCACAGATGTTAGTGGACACCACGCGCAGGATCACAGCGTGGTTGATCTTCCTGCCGCGCGGGTCCTGCATTTTCGGATAGTCAATTTTCTGTACTTCGACCTTGCCAGCGCCGAGATACACCACACCACGATTGCCAGACATGCTTTCACCTCGCTGTTGTTTTTATGTCGCACTCACGTCGCCTTGTAGCGGCGGCGCGTTGATTGCTCGGGTTATTGCCTGTGGGTCTTGTGTCTTGTGTTGTGTTTGAGGGCCTCATCGCGGGCAAGCCCGCTCCCACAATGTTAGGGTTGTGCACATTTTCTGAGCGACCTCAGCCCTGTGGGAGCTGGCTTGGCAGCGATAGCGATTTAAAGAACGACGGTGCGATTGGCGTTCAGGAACACCCGCCGCTCAATGTGATAACCCACCGCTCGCGCCAAGGTCAGCCCTTCGATATCCCGCCCCTTGGCGATCAGGTCTTCCGGGTAGTGACTGTGATCCACGGCCTCCACGCCCTGGGCAATGATCGGCCCTTCGTCCAGGTCGTTGTTGATGTAGTGCGCCGTGGCGCCCACCAGTTTCACACCCTTGTTGTAGGCCTGGTGATACGGCTTGGCGCCCTTGAAACCGGGCAACAGGGAGTGATGGATATTGATCGCCTTGCCATCGAGCTTGCGGCACAGCTCCGGTGACAGGACCTGCATGTAGCGCGCAAGAATCACCAACTCCGCACCGCACTCTTCGATCACTTGCCACACCTGACGCTCTTGCGATGGCTTGTCGTTCGGGTCGAGCGGGAAGTGGTAGTAAGGAATCTGGTGCCAGTCGGCCAGCGGCTTGAGGTCCGGGTGATTGGAGACCACTGCGGCCACGTCCATGGACAGTTGGCCAATGCGTTGGCGATAGAGCAGATCGTTGAGGCAGTGATCGGCCTTGGACACCATGATCACCACTTTTGGCCGATAGTTCGGCGCAGTCAGTTCGAAGATCATGCCGAACGCTTCACCGCGCTCCTGCAAGCCGGCGCGGAATGACTGTTCATCGAACCCGTCAGGCTGACGGAATTCCACCCGGATGAAAAACCGTCCCGAGAGCCGATCATCGAAGGAGTGGTGCTCGGTGACGTAGCAGCCCTGCTCGAAAAGAAACCGCGTCACCGCGTCCACGGTGCCGAGGACGCTAGGGCAGTCGGCGGTCAGAATCCATGTGTCTGGGGCGCGGCTCATAGTGCAGTGACTCCTGAGGTATCGGTAAACGACGCTACCTCTGTAGGAGCGAGCTTGCTCGCGATGGGCGCCAACGATAACGCGTACTGCCTGGGTTAACGCGTCGTCCTCAAGTCCATCGCGAGCAAGCTCGCTCCTACAGGTGAGCGGTTGTGATCAAGCCTGGACGCTAAGGCCGTACTCGGCTGCGGCATCCTGCAACCACAACCACCAGTAATCAGAGAAGCTGCGACGGATCAGCAGCTCCCAGGTGTCTTCGGCGGTATGGCGGATCACCAGTTGCGACTTGGCGAACACCGTGCCCACGGCCTTGCCCACCGGGAAGCTGTTGGGGTGCACGTCGTAGCTGGTCGATTTCATCAGGACCTGGCGCACATTCGGGCCGCTCAGTTCGAGGATCTGCTGGCCGCCGCTGACGTTGACGATCTGGATGTGCAAATCACCCAGCGCTTCACGCAGCTTTTGCTCGGCGGCAAATTCTTCACCGGTCGGCACGATCAGCAGCCACTCATCCGGCCCCATCCACTGCAGGCTGGTCTCGCCCTTGACGATAACGCTCAGAGCGCCCGGCAATTCAATGCCGAGGGCCTTGTGCACCCCTTCGGAAAACGCGGCATCGTGGCCATCGCCACGGATGGTCAGGTGGCCGAGGAGTTTCTTCTCACGCACGATCACGCCGGCATTCTTGCGACCCTTGCCTACCAGGCTGGCGAGGTCGGCATGATGCAACGACGACTCGGCCTTGGCGCCGGTGGTTGGGCGTTGTTGGTACACATTGGCTGCGGTCATAAAGCACCTGTTCCTGAATTCTGTTGGTTCCTGTGGTGGCTGCACTGCCGTCATCGCCAGCAGGCTAGCTCCCACATTCAACCGCGTTCCCCTGTGGGAGCTAGCCTGCTAGCGATTGGTAGCCCGCCCACAGATCTCGAGGTCATCAAATGTTCTGGCGCTCGCCCTTCGGATCAAAGAACACCGAAGAAACGATTTCCGCCTCGATCACGCTGCCATCCGCCAGCGGGGCGAACACTCGCTCGCCCATGCGGTTCAGGCCGCCCTTGACCACGCCCATGGCAAACGAATAGCCCAGGGAGTTGTGCGCGTAGCTGGAGGTCACGTGGCCGACCATGCTCATCGGGATCGCCTGCTTGGTGTTGAACACCAGCTGCGCACCCTCAGGGAGCCATTTGGTCGGATCGATCGGCTTCAGGCCAACCAGCTGTTTGCGTTGATCGCGCACACAATCCTCGCGGTTCATGCCGCGCCAGCCGATCCACGAGAACGGTTTGGTGCGACCGACACACCAGCCCATGTTCAGGTCATCCGGGGTCATCGAACCGTCGGTGTCCTGGCCGACGATAATGAAGCCCTTCTCGGCCCGCAGAACGTGCATGGTTTCAGTGCCATACGGGGTCAGGTTGTACTGCTTGCCCGCCTCGACGATTTTCTCCAGCACGCCCATCGCGTAGTCGGCTTGCACGTTGACTTCATACGACAGCTCGCCGGTAAACGAAATCCGGAACACCCGCGCCGGGACGCCACCGACCAGGCCTTCTTTCCAGGTCATGAACGGGAAGGCTTCGTTGCTCAAGTCGATGTCCGTGACCTGGCTGAGCAGCTTGCGGCTGTTCGGGCCGGACAGGGTCATGGTTGCCCAATGGTCAGTCACTGAAGTGAAGTACACCTTCAGGTCTGGCCATTCGGTCTGCTGGTAAATTTCCAGCCACTGCAGTACCCGAGCGGCGCCGCCGGTGGTGGTGGTCATCACAAAATGGTTGTCGGCCAGGCAAGCGGTCACGCCATCGTCGAAAACCATGCCGTCTTCTTTGCACATCAGGCCGTAACGCGCCTTGCCCACATCGAGCTTGGTCCAGGCGTTGGTGTAGATGCGGTTGAGGAATTCGCGGGCGTCCGGGCCCTGGATGTCGATCTTGCCCAGGGTCGAAGCATCCAGCAGACCGACGCTGTCGCGCACGGCCTTGCATTCGCGCTTGACCGCGGCATGCAGGTCTTCACCGTTTTTCGGGAAATACCATGGGCGTTTCCATTGGCCGACGTCTTCAAACTCGGCGCCGTTTTTCACGTGCCAGTGATGCAATGCAGTAAAACGCACAGGCTCGAAGATGTGCCCACAGTGACGACCGGCTACGGCACCGAAAGTCACCGGCGTGTAGTTGGGACGGAACATCGTGGTGCCCATCTGCGGGATGGTGACGTTCAGCGAGCGGGCGGCGATGGCCAGGCCGTTGACGTTACCCAGCTTGCCCTGATCGGTGCCGAAGCCCAGTGCGGTGTAGCGTTTGACGTGCTCAACCGACTCGAAACCTTCGCGGGTCGCCAGTTCGATGCCACCGGCGGTGACGTCGTTCTGGAAGTCGACAAATTGCTTGGGTGCACGGGCCGAATTCTTCTCGTGGGGCACCTGGAACAGCGCCAGGGTTGGCTCTTCGAGGCGGCTCAGGGCTTTAGGCAAAGTACCTTCGACCACCCCGAAACCGGCTTCGCTGGCGGCACGGGCGCCACCTTCAAAACCATCGGCCAGGGAATCACCCAGACCGTAGACGCCATTGATACCGCCCACGCAGACGCGCTTTTGCGGTGCCTCGCCCGGTACAAAACCGAGGATGTCTTCACGCCAGGTCGGCTTGCCTCCCAGGTGCGACGCCAGGTGCACCACCGGGCTGTAGCCGCCGGAGCTGACCACCAGGTCGCAGTCCAGCCATTCGCCGGGGCTGGTGACCTTGTGCCCTTTGACGTCAATGGCAGCAATGCGCGCGCCAGTCACGCGCTTGGTGCCGCGAGACTCGATCACGGCACTGCCGGTCAGGATGCGAATGCCTTTGGCGCGCGCCTCTTCCACCAGCGCGCCGCGCGGATTGCTGCGCGCGTCAGCGATAGCCACGACTTGCAGGCTGGCATCGAGCCAATCCAGCGCCACGCGATAGGCGTGGTCGTTGTTGGTGCTCAGGACCAGCTTTTTGCCGGGTGCGACGCCATACCGGCGAACGTAAGTCGAGACGGCACCGGCAAGCATGTTGCCCGGCACGTCGTTGTTGCCGTAGACCAGCGGACGCTCGTGAGCACCGGTCGCCAGCACCACGCGCTTGGCGCGGACGCGGTGAATGCGTTGACGCACCTGGCCGATCGGAGCGCGGTCGCCGAGGTGATCGGTGAGACGCTCGTGAATGGTCAGGAAGTTATGGTCGTGGTAACCGTTGACCGTGGCACGCGGCAACAGCAGCACGTCAGGGGTGTTCTTCAGTTCGTCGATGACGCTGGCGATCCATTCCACGGCAGGCTTGCCGTCGAGGCTTTCGCGGGAATCGAGCAGGCTGCCGCCGAACTCTTCCTGTTCATCGGCCAGGATCACCCGGGCACCGCTGCGCGCAGCCGCCAGTGCCGCGGCCAGGCCAGCAGGGCCACCGCCAACGATCAGCACGTCACAGTGCTGGTTCATGTAGTCGTAGGTGTCCGGATCGTTCTCGGTCGGCGATCGACCAAGACCTGCGGCCTTACGAATGTACTTCTCGTAGGTCATCCAGAACGATTGCGGGTACATGAAGGTTTTGTAGTAAAAGCCCGGCGGCATCAGCTTGCCGCCGACCTTGCCGAGAATGCCCATCATGTCGTTGTTCACGCTTGGCCAGCCGTTGGTGCTGGTGGCGACCAGGCCTTGATACAGGGCCTGTTGCGTGGCGCGTACGTTGGGTATCTGCGTGGCTTCGGTCGCGCCGATCTGCAGCACTGCGTTCGGCTCTTCAGCGCCTGCGGCGAAGATGCCGCGTGGGCGGGAATACTTGAAGCTGCGACCGATGATATCCACGCCGTTGGCGATCAGCGCGGCGGCCAGGGAGTCACCTTCATAGCCCTTGTAGCTCTGGCCGTTGAACGTGAAGCTCAGCACTTTGTTGCGGTCGATGCGTCCGCCGTTGGACAGGCGATTGATCTGGCTCATACCTTCTCTCCCAGAGCCGTGGCGGCCGCTTTCGGGCTGTCGGTCTTGTCGGTGAATTGTGGCTTGGTGCCGATCTTGTAGGTTTCGAGAATTTCGTAGGTCACGGTGTCGCGGGTGGCGTTGAAGTACTGACGGCAACCGGCGGCATGAATCCACAGCTCGTGGTGCAGGCCGCGAGGGTTATCGCGGAAGAACATATAGTCGCCCCACTCCTCGTCGGTGCAGGAGGTCGGGTCCAGTGGACGCGGGATGTGCGCCTGGCCGGATGCGTGAAATTCCTCTTCGGAGCGCAGCTCGCCGCAGTGAGGACAGAAGATATGCAACATGGGGATTTCTCCTGTTAGTGGGCAACCGCAGCAGCGCCGTGTTCATCGATCAACGCACCGTTGTGGAAACGGTCGATGGAGAAAGGTGCAGCCAATGGGTGCATTTCACCCTTGGCCAGGCTCGCGGCAAATACGTTGCCCGAGCCAGGTGTTGCCTTGAAGCCACCGGTGCCCCAACCGCAGTTGAAGAACATGTTCGGCACCGGGGTTTTTGAAATGATCGGGCAGGCGTCCGGCGTGGTGTCGACGATGCCACCCCACTGCCGGTTCATGCGCACGCGGGACAACACCGGGAACATCTCGACGATGGCCTGGATGGTGTGCTCGATCACCGGGTACGAACCGCGCTGGCCGTAGCCGTTGTAGCCGTCGATACCGGCGCCGATCACCAGGTCGCCCTTGTCGGACTGGCTGATGTAACCGTGTACGGCGTTGGACATGATCACGCTGTCGATAATCGGCTTGATCGGCTCGGACACCAGCGCTTGCAGCGGGTGGGATTCGATCGGCAGCCGGAAACCCGCCAGCTTTGCCATGTGCCCGGAGTTACCGGCTGTCACCACGCCGACGCGCTTGGCGCCGATGAAGCCCTTGTTGGTTTCCACGCCGATGCACACGCCGTTTTCCTTGCGGAAGCCGATCACTTCGGTCTGCTGGATCAGGTCCACACCCAGTGCATCGGCGGCACGGGCAAAGCCCCAGGCCACGGCATCGTGACGGGCCACGCCGCCGCGACGCTGGACAGTGGCGCCCATCACCGGGTAGCGAGTGTTTTTCGAGCAGTCGAGGTATGGAATCTCGTCGGCCACTTGCTTGGCATCGAGCAGTTCACCGTCCACGCCGTTGAGGCGGTTGGCGCTGACCCGACGCTCGGAATCACGGATGTCCTGCAGGGTGTGGCACAGGTTGTAGACGCCGCGCTGGGAGAACATCACGTTGTAGTTCAGGTCCTGTGACAGGCCTTCCCACAGTTTCATCGCGTGTTCGTACAGGTGCGCCGACTCGTCCCACAGGTAGTTGGAACGAACGATGGTGGTGTTGCGCGCGGTGTTACCGCCGCCCAGCCAGCCTTTCTCGACCACGGCCACATTGGTGATGCCGTGTTCCTTGGCGAGGTAGTAGGCGGTCGCGAGACCATGCCCGCCACCACCGACGATGACCACGTCATAGACCTTTTTAGGGGTCGGCGTGCGCCACATTTTCTGCCAGTTTTCGTGATGGCTGAGGGAGTGTTTGAAGAGGCCGAAGCCCGAATACCGTTGCATAGTCATTTACTCCAAAACCGCGCTCAGCGATAAACCGGGAAGTCCGCGCACAGGGCCGTCACTTGCTGGGCAACATTTGCTTCTACGTCGGCGTCGCCGAGGTTGTCGAGGATGTCGCAGATCCAGCCGGCCAGCGTGACGCACTGCGTCACCTTGAAGCCGCGAGTCGTCACCGCCGGAGTGCCGATGCGCAGGCCAGAGGTCACGAACGGCGACTGTGGATCGTTCGGGACAGCGTTCTTGTTCACGGTGATGTGAGCGCGACCGAGTGCTGCATCCGCTTCTTTGCCGGTAAGGCCCTGACGAATCAGGCTGACCAGGAACAGGTGGTTATCGGTGCCGCCGGACACTACATCGTAGCCGCGATTGATAAATACGCCGGCCATGGCCTGGGCGTTGTCGATCACTTGCTGCTGGTACGCCTTGAAACCTGGCTCCAGCGCTTCCTTGAAGCACACGGCCTTGCCGGCTATCACGTGCATCAGCGGGCCGCCCTGGCCGCCGGGGAACACGGCAGCGTTGAATTTCTTTTCCAGCTCTTCGTTGGCCTTGGCCAGGATCAAGCCACCCCGTGGACCGCGCAGGGTCTTGTGGGTGGTGGTGGTGACGACGTCGGCGTATGGCAGAGGGTTCGGGTACAGCCCGGCAGCGACCAGGCCGGCGACGTGCGCCATGTCGACGAAGAAGTAGGCACCGACTTTGTCAGCGATCTGGCGGAAGCGCGGGAAGTCCAGAGTCTTGGAGTAGGCGGAGAACCCGGCGATGATCATTTTCGGCTTGTGCTCGACCGCCAGGCGCTCGACTTCGTCATAGTCGATCAGGCCGGTGGTGGTGTCGATGCCGTACTGCACGGCGTTGTAGAGCTTGCCGGAGAAGCTGACCTTGGCGCCGTGAGTGAGGTGACCGCCGTGGGCCAGGCTCATGCCCAGCACGGTATCGCCTGCGTTCAACAAGGCCAGATAGACAGCGGCGTTAGCCTGGCTGCCGGAATGCGGCTGGACGTTGGCGTAATCGGCACCGAACAGTTGCTTGGCGCGCTCGATGGCCAGCGCTTCAACCTTGTCGACGTGCTCGCAGCCACCGTAGTAGCGCTTGCCCGGGTAACCTTCGGCGTATTTGTTGGTCAGGCCGCTGCCTTGCGCTTCCATCACGCGTTTGCTGGTGTAGTTTTCGGACGCGATCAGCTCGATATGATCTTCCTGACGTTGCTCCTCGGCATTCATCGCCGCCAGCAGTGCATCGTCGTAACCCTGGATCTGGTCTTGCTTGCTGAACATCGCGTCTCTCCCAGCGGCATCTATGCGCCATTCGTCTCGGTGAGGCACTGGTGTTGCGACAGTGCCCTTTGATGCGATGGTATGACCGGCGCAGACAGGCCAAATGCCTACGGACGCCACGCAAAGGTGCGTTTACGACATGGGCGGAAATGGCATGCCGAACACGATCCTCAAATCAACGAAAAACCCTGCGGGAGCTGGCTTGCCAGCGATGGCGGTGGGTCAGCCACCATCAATGCCGGATGTGACGCCGCTATCGCTGGCAAGCCAGCTCCCACAGGGTTAAGCGATGATTTCGCGGACGAGTAACAGCAGAAGGAAATGCAGCGGATACAACGCATACGCCCAGCGTCGCATCGGCGCAGGCTTGAGATGTTTGGCATGTCGCAACAAGACCATCCCCAGCCATGGCGCGATCAGACAAGTGACAATGCCCCAGATGGCGGCGACATTGCCAAACTGCGCCGCCGGATACAGCACCTGCCATTGATTCGCCGCCAGGCCCACCACCCCAGGCAACAGGCTGTAATACCAGGGCCGCCTGATCACCAGGAGCATCGCCAGCGGCAACAGCACGCCGAAGAACCCGAACATCAGTCGTTCCGGGAACAATGCAGCCAGTACCAATGCACCCAGCGCGAGTAGACGCGATTCCAGCGTTTGCTGCTGCCAGCCGCGCGCCACCAACAACCCTAGTACCAGCGTGGGCAGCACGTTCAGCGTGTCGGGAGCCGGCATGAAGAGCCGATACGGGATCTCGCTGATGGCGCTGAACACCACCAACCACGACAGATACCGCCACGGAGTGCCGGCGCGGGATGCGCCCATCCGCGCCAGGTTCGCAGCCATTGCCAGGCAGAACCATGGGAACGCCAATCGCCCCGGCGCAAACAGGATATCAATGGAATAGCCGACATATCGCAGGTGATCGAGCACCATGCTCAACAGCGCCAGCCACTTGAGCAGATCGAGTGCACCATCGCGCTGAGTCATGTGCATAATTGTCCGCCAACGCTGTATTTTTTCGAAAGCAACATCCCGTGTGCTCCCCGGACGATCTTCGGTAAAGTGCGCACCATCATTGACCACGAATGCTCTTCACCATAAGAGCTTCGATCACGGAAGCCGGCCATGACCGACAAGAGCCAACAATTCGCCAGCGACAACTATTCCGGTATCTGCCCTGAAGCCTGGGCTGCCATGGAGCAGGCCAACCACGGCCACCAGCGCGCTTATGGCGACGATGAATGGACCGCACGCGCGTCCGATCAATTCCGCAAACTGTTCGAAACCGACTGCGAAGTGTTCTTCGCCTTCAACGGCACCGCTGCCAACTCCCTGGCCCTGTCGTCGCTGTGCCAGAGTTACCACAGCGTGATCTGCTCGGAAACCGCCCACGTCGAGACCGACGAATGCGGCGCGCCCGAATTCTTCTCCAACGGCTCCAAGCTGCTGGTTGCGCGCACCGAAAATGGCAAGCTGACCCCGGCATCCATTCGTGAAGTCGCTCTCAAGCGCCAGGATATTCACTACCCAAAACCCCGCGTAGTGACCCTGACCCAGGCCACCGAAGTCGGCAGCATCTACACCCCTGAAGAAATCCGTGCCATCAGCGCCACCTGCAAGGAGCTCGGCCTGAACCTGCACATGGACGGCGCGCGATTCTCCAACGCCTGCGCCTTTCTAGGCTGCTCTCCAGCGGACCTGACCTGGAAGGCCGGTGTCGACGTGCTGTGCTTTGGCGGTACGAAAAACGGCATGGCGGTGGGTGAAGCGATCCTGTTTTTCAACCACAAACTGGCCGAAGACTTCGACTACCGCTGCAAGCAGGCCGGGCAGTTGGCCTCGAAAATGCGCTTCCTCTCGGCCCCCTGGGTCGGGATCCTGGAAAACGACGCCTGGCTCAAATACGCCCGCCACGCCAACCATTGCGCGCAATTGCTGGCCGAGCTGGTCAGCGATATTCCAGGAGTGGAACTGATGTTCCCGGTGCAGGCCAACGGCGTGTTCCTGCAACTGTCGGAACCGGCCATCGCCGCACTGACCGCCAAGGGCTGGCGCTTCTACACCTTCATCGGCAACGGCGGCGCGCGCTTCATGTGCTCGTGGGACACCGAGGAGGAACGGGTACGAGAATTGGCGGCGGACATTCGCGAGGTCATGTCCCGCTAAGCTTTCCCTCTGCAGGTCTGCGCAGCTACCTGCTTGTGGACCTGCGCACCTGTAGGAGCCGTAGGAGCCGTAGGAGCTGTCGAGTGCAACGAGGCTGCGATCTTTTGATTTTGATTTTAAAGTCAAGATCAAAAGATCGCAGCCTCGTTGCACTCGGCAGCTCCTACAGATTTCGTCATCCATGGTCCGCAGGGTCAATCAGCAGTCATCACCACGCCGATTAAAACTCAATGCGCACGTCCCCTTTCGGCACGCTGCAGCACGACAGGATGAACCCTTCCGCTTCGTCCTCTTCGGTAATTCCGCCGTTGTGGTCCATTTCCACCTCGCCCCCCAATTTCAACACCTTGCACGTACCGCAAATACCCATCCCGCAGGCCTTCGGAATCAGCAAACCGAGCTTGGCCGCCGCCGCATGCACGGTTTCACCGGGTGCCACACGAATGCTCTTGCCGGACGAGATAAATTCGACCTGATGCAGATCCGCCAAATCAACTTCCGGCGCGTCGGCAGCAATTTCCGCCTGCTCCACCGCATCCGCCCGGGCTTCCGGTGGCGTCGCACCGAAGGATTCTTCGTGATAACGCGACATGTCGAAGCCGACCGCTTCAAGCATGCGCTTGACCGCATTCATGTACGGCGTCGGGCCGCAGCAGAACACTTCGCGCTCCATGAAGTCGGGTGCCATCAGCTCCAGCATCTTGTGGTTCAGGTAACCGCGATACCCCGCCCAAGGCTCACCCAGACCATGCTTCTCGCATATCAGGTGCAGGCTGAAGTTGTCGATCCGCGACGCCATGTGTTCGAGCTCACGGTGGTAGATGATGTCCTTGGGTGAACGGGCGCTGTGAATGAACACCATGTCGACGTTGCCGTTGGTGTCGTAGAACCAGCGCGCCATGGACATCACTGGCGTGATGCCGACCCCACCGCTGAGGTACAAGACCTTTGGCGCGGTAAAGTCCATGGCGTTGAACAGCCCGACCGGCCCGTGCACCGCCAGCTCCTGGCCTTCGTGCAGAGTGTCGTGCAACCAGTTCGAGACCTTGCCCCCCGGCACGCGCTTGATGGTCACGGAGAAGCTGTACGGCACAGAGGGCGAGCTGGAAATGGTGTAAGAACGCATGATCGGCACGCCTTCGATTTCCAGCTCCAGGGTAACGAACTGCCCCGGCTTGAAAAAGAACAGGATCGGCTGGTCTGCCATAAAGCAGAAAGTGCGCACGTCCCAGGTTTCCTGGATGACTTTGACGCAACGGACGATGTGTCGACCATTGGCCCAGGTCTGGGTGGTTACCGGATTCAGGAAGCTGTTGGACATGCTGTTCTCCACCGCCGATGGTCGGCCTTATGTTGGCGATTCTGCGTATAGCGCGAACCACCCATTTACCTATCTGCGACATTCACATACTTATCGCGACCAGCCCTTGGTTACCGGGGGTTGCGCGTCGGGAACAGATTGGGCCATGTCGCCCATGGATAAGGTTCTGGGCAGCGCCGGCCCCACACTCGCTCCACACAAAGACAGATTCTTTACACCTTGCGTAGCAAACCCGCTAAACCGGCCACATAGCCACTTTCGCCGGCCACACAGAATGGCCTTGAGGATCAAATTGATGGACGTCACCGCAAAAATCAGCCTGGGCGATCCGCTGGAACCCGCACGCAAGGCCACCGCACAGATGCTGCAAGAGCGCGAGCGCACTTTCTCGCTGCCGCAGCCGTTTTACTCTGACGAGCGGCTGTTTGATATCGACATGCAGGAAATTTTCCAGAAGGAGTGGTTGATCGCCGGCATGACCTGCGAGATCCCGACCAAGGGCAACTACCTGACCCTGCAGATCGGCAAGAACCCGATCATCGTGATCCGCGGTGCCGAAGGTGTGGTGCATGCGTTCCACAACGTCTGCCGTCACCGGGGTTCGCGTTTGTGCACCAGCGAAAAAGGCAAGGTCGCCAAGCTGGTCTGTCACTACCACCAGTGGACCTACGAGCTGGACGGCCGCCTGCTGTTCGCGGGCACCGAAATGGGTGCCGACTTCGACATGAAGCAGTA
The DNA here is from genome assembly GCF_040310425.1 of Pseudomonas sp. 65/3-MNA-CIBAN-0223. Classification (NCBI taxonomy): domain Bacteria; kingdom Pseudomonadati; phylum Pseudomonadota; class Gammaproteobacteria; order Pseudomonadales; family Pseudomonadaceae; genus Pseudomonas; species Pseudomonas sp. 65/3-MNA-CIBAN-0223. The sequence continues at coordinate 197,302 of NZ_JBEOPV010000005.1, read as the reverse complement.
CGGCCTCAAGCCGGTGAACGTGAAGACTGCGGGCGGCTACATCTTTATCAGCCTGGCGGAAAATCCGCCGGCCATCGATGACTTCCTGTCGACGCTGAACCACTACATGGAACCCTACGACATGGAGAACACCAAGGTGGCGATTACCACCACCCTGGTTGAAAAAGCCAACTGGAAGCTGGTACTGGAAAACAATCGCGAGTGCTACCACTGCAACGCCTCGCACCCGGAACTGCTCAAAACCCTGCTGGAATGGGACGACGTCACCGACCCGCGAGCCGACCAGGGGTTCAAGGACCACGTGGCCGCCTCGGCCGCTGCCTGGGAAGCCGAGAAGATCCCTTACGCGCATGCCAGCTTCGGCCTGCGTAACCGCATCGTGCGCATGCCGCTGCTCAAGGGCACCGTCTCGATGACCCTGGACGGCAAACAGGGCTGCGCAAAACTCATGGGGCGCATCAAGAACCCCGATCTGGGCTCGATGCGCATCCTGCACCTGCCGCACTCATGGAACCACTGCATGGGCGATCACATCATTGTGTTCACCGTGTGGCCGATCAGTGCCCAGGAAACCGTGGTCACCACCAAGTGGATCGTGCACAAGGACGCCGTTGAAGGCGTGGACTACGACGTTGATCGCATGCGCCAGGTCTGGGATGCCACCAACGACCAGGACCGTCGCCTGGCGGAAGAGAACCAGCGCGGGATCAATTCCACGGCTTACCAGCCTGGGCCGTATTCCAAGACCTATGAGTTCGGTGTGGTGAACTTTGTGGACTGGTACAGCGAACGCCTGCTGAACAATCTGGGGGCTGAGCCTGCGCCGTATCTCAAAGGCGTTCCCGTTCAAGGTTGATCAAAGTCAAAAGATCGCAGCCTGCACCAGCTCCTACAGTGACGCGTGCACCGATAATTTATCGGACACAACAAACTGTAGGAGCTGCCGCAGGCTGCGATCTTTTAACGACAACACCCGATTCAAGTTATAACTGTACGAAATATGATCAATTGCGTTCAGAGCTATACAGTGCGCAGCTCGTGGCCTTCCGCCAACAAGTTATCCACATCTCCACCCACAGCAATTGGGGACAACTGTGGATAGGCGGAAATCATTTCCGTATAAACTAAATAAAATCCGTGACTTATCCGAAACATGCGTTTATCGAAGCAACTGATCATTTTTTGATCTAATGCTTCAAAGCCACGCCCTGCCTGGCTCGCAGCGGATCGCAAACACCTTATCCACAGAAGCGCCAACAGACTTCGGGGACAACTATTGGAGATCTGTGGAAAACCAGGGGAAACCACGCTAAATCAGGGATTTCGAAGGATATTCATGTAGATAATGAGAGATTGGCTATTTTTTAATCAAACTCTTGAGAAGCCCGATTTATGGGGCCTGTAGCTGACAGCAAACAACTTATCCACAAAACCGCCAACAGCGATTGTGGGCAAGTAGAAAGCCCCGGAATAACTGGATAGTTTGACGTATTGAAGCCACAGCATCCTCCGGCCCAGAGCTCACGGCTCGCGTGCAGTGGCTGCCAAGCCTTAGCGAACGACGCCTTCTTCGATCAACAACTTGAGGATCGCGTCGGCGCCGGCTTGCGCAGTCAATCCCTTCAAAACCTGCCCGCCCCCGCCACTGGCCTTGGCCGTCGCGGCCTTCATGCGATCAGCGCCACTTTTGGCCTTGATCACCTTCAAGCGTTTCGGCCGTGGCTTGGCCGGTTGCAGGGTCGCTACCGCGAGTAACTCATCGTCGAATACCTCGACTTCGTCCGCCTGCAACAAGCCGCGTCGCGCCGGGCCGTAGGCGCTCTGGCGAGGCTTGGGTGCAGCGTTATCCACAGTGGCCAGAAACGGCAGCCGTACTTTAAGGCGACGACGCTGGCCTCGCGGTAATGCCTGCAGCACCATTGCGCAATTACCGTCGATGGATTCAACCTGCGCCAGCCCCACGACCAGCGGCCAGCCGAGACTCTCCGCCAGCAGGAACGGCAGCATGCCCGACCCTTCGCCGGTTTCCGCCTGGCTGCCGGTGAGTACCACCTGGGCGCCGGCTTCACGCAAGTAGGCGGTCAATGCGGGCAATGCATCGGCGCCCTGCGGTTGTTCCAGTACATGCAGTTGCTCAAGGCCCATACCCAGATAGGCACGTAAGGCAGGCTCGGCGACGTCGCCTGCGTGCAGGACTTGCAAGTTATCCCCAGCCAGTTGCAAGCCCAGTTCTACCGCGCGCGCATCCTGCTCAGCGCGACGTGGCCGGCCGGAGGTCGGGTGGGCGCCGATGGACACCAGGCTGATGATTTTCGTGCTCATGACCTTTTCCTTCCCTTAAGCCGCATCGCGCTTGGCGTCGTTCCGGTAAGCCGCTACCGCATCGATCAAGGCTTGTAGAATCTCGGCACTCTCGCCGATCACCGACAGGTCGGCCCTTTTGATCATGTCGCAACCGGGGTCGAGATTGATCGCCACCACCTTGTCACAGGCACCGATGCCTTGCAGGTGCTGGATCGCCCCGGAAATCCCCACCGCGACATAGACCCGTGCGGTGACCCAGGTGCCGGACGCACCGACCTGACGGTCGCGCGCCATGAAGCCGTCGTCCACCGCTACCCGCGATGCGCCTTCGGTAGCGCCCAACGCTTGGGCGGTACTGTGGAAAAGTCCCCAGTCCTTGACGCCGTTACCGCCAGAGAAGATGAATTCCGCTTCGGCCATGGGAATAGCTGCCGGGTCGACTGCCACTGCGCCCAGATCTTCTATACGCGAAAGGTTGCGCGCCACGGCTGTGGATAACTCCACCGGCAAGGCTTCATGACGGCTTTCACTGACCGGTTCGGCGCATTCGACAGCCGCCAGGATCAGGCGCGCAACCGGCCGGGCAAGATCCTGCAGGCCAGCACCGGCGCGGCCGATGCACTCCTGATCCTTGACCTGCCACACCCGTGTTGCCGGGCGTTCACCCAAGGTTGCGGCAAACCGACGGCCTAGTTCGCCGCCGCCGGTACGGCTGTCAGGCAGCAACCAGTGACGCGGATTGAACTGGTTATCCACAGCCCGCAGGCCCTGCACTCGTTGTTCCGGTGCATAACCGCTGAATTCCTCGCCGTCCAGCACCAACAGGCGATCCACGCCAGCGGTGGCAAATGTGCTTTCCTTGTGTTCACCGAACACCACCGCCAACACCGCGCCGTCCGAGCCAGCCAATTGATGAGCCAGCCCCAGCAAGTCACGGTCGTGACTGCTCAGGCGGCCACCGACCATGTCCGGGACCACGCAAATATAGAACGCCGGCGCAGGCACCTGATGCAGCGGCAATTGTACTTCTACAGCGGCGGTACGCTTGGTCGCCCCACCTTGCTGGGCCCCGCTGCGGTCGATGCGCTTCAGCCCGTTGGGCCCGATAAAGCCGACGCCGTGGGGGTTCTTGCGGATGACCCCGTTAGGCCCCATCCAGCTGTGTTGCGCCGGTTGCATGGCCGCGTGCAGCGGGTGCAAGCGGTTGCGGGCGATCCATTCGGCGCGCGGATCGCGGCGGATAATGTCGCTCATCAGTGGGCCTCCGCAGGTTCTTCATGTTGCACCGGTGCATTGGGCTTGTTCGGCGCCGCCTCTTCGAGCAGCGCGTCGGCCACCAGTTCAGCGATGTCCTTGATCAGCGGTCGCGGTTCGACCACGCCCTCAAGCATCGCGGTGCACTGTGGACAACCGACTGCCACCAGCTCGGCGCCGGTTTCGCGGATGTCTTCCATGCGCATGTCGGGGATTCGTTGCTTGCCCGGGATGTCGGTGATCGGCGCACCGCCACCACCGCCGCAGCAACGGGAACGGAAACCTGAACGCTGCATCTCTTTGACTTCGATGCCAAGGGCACGCAGCACTTCACGGGGTGCCTCGTACTCGCCGTTGTAACGACCGAGGTAGCACGGGTCGTGATAGGTGACGCTGCTGCCTTTGTGCTGGCCGAGGCTGAGGGCGCCGGCACCAATGATTTCTGCCATGTAGGTGCTGTGGTGCTGCACAAGGTAGTTGCCGTCGAAGGCGCCGTACTCGTTCTTCAACACGTGGAAGCTGTGGGGGTCACAGGTGACGATGCGGTTGAAGCTGTACCTGGCCAGGGTCTGGATATTGCGTTTGGCCAACAGCTGGAAAGTCGCTTCGTCGCCCAGTCGCCGTGCCACGTCACCGCTGTCGCGTTCTTCAAGGCCCAAAACGGCGAAGTCGACCTTGGCCGCTTTCAGCACTTTGACAAACGCACGCAGAGTGCGCTGGTTGCGCATGTCGAAAGCACCGTCGCCGACCCAGAACAGCACGTCGACGGATTTTTTCTCGCTCATCAGATTGAGGTTCAAGTCCGCTGCCCAGTTCATCCGCCCTCCCGGGGCGAAGCCGCCGGGATTGTCGGTGGCGATCAGGTTTTCCAGGACTTCGGCGCCCTTGTTCGGGGTCGCGCCTTTTTCCAGGGTGAGGTGGCGGCGCATGTCAACGATGGCATCGACGTGCTCGATCATCATCGGGCACTCTTCAACGCAGGCGCGGCAAGTGGTACAGGACCATAGGGTTTCGGCGTCCACCAGACCGTTGACGATCGGCTGATGCGGATTGCCGGCGTGCTCACCGATGGGCTTGCCTGGGTATGGGCTGCCGGCAAAATTGGCATCGGTGCCACCGGCCAGGCCAACGACCATGTCCTGAATCAGTTTTTTCGGGTTCAACGGCTGGCCGGCGGCAAATGCCGGGCACGCGGCCTCGCACTTGCCACACTGTACGCAAGCGTCGAAGCCAAGCAACTGGTTCCAGGTGAAATCCTTGGGCTTTTCCACACCCAGCGGCGCAGTAGGATCGTTCAGATCCAGCGGTTTCAACCCGGTGGAGCGACCGCCGCCAAAGCGCTCGGCGCGACGGTGCCAGGCCAGGTGCAGAGCACCGGCAAAAGCGTGCTTCATGGGGCCGCCCCAGGTCATGCCGAAGAACAACTCGCAGACGCCCCACAACACGCCGACAAACAGGATTGCCGCCAGTATCCAACCGCCAAAGTTTTCCGGCAGGATGCCTGCTACTGGCAGGGTCACCAGGAAGAACGAAGCGGAGAACGCCAGGAGACTTTTCGGCAGGCGCATCCACGGGCCTTTGGACAAACGGGCCGGAGGATTGCGTCGGCGCAGGTAAACGAAAATTGCCCCCACGAACATCACGGCAGTCATCAGCAGCAGTGCATACCCGAGGAAGCGGTTATGCAGGCCGAAACCGTGAACCAGGATCGCCAGCACGGCGGAAGCCACCGCACCACCGGCGGTGGCGACGTGGGTATTGGCGATGTATTTGTCCCGCGCCACCACGTGGTGCAAGTCGACCATGTAGCGCTTTGGCATGGCAAGCAGGCCGCCGATCAGGTCAACTTTCGAAGCCCGGCCCCGACGCCACATGGCCACCCGCCGCAACGCGCCAAGGACAGCCAGGCCCAGGGCGGCAAACAACAGGATTGGAAGAAGGGTGTTCAACATGGTGAAGCTCCCACCAGTACATCTTGGAGAAACGCGTTCGGCGTAGGAGCTGCCGCAGGCTGCGATCTTTTGATCTTGATCTTGAAAACAGGATCAAAAGATCGCAGCCTCCGGCAGCTCCTACACAGGTGACGTCAAAAACTTAGAAATCCTTGCACAGCCGCAACGCGTCATAGATCGCCGCGTGCACGTTGCGCTGGGCTACGCAGTCGCCGATGCGAAACAGCAAGTAGCCGTCGCCGCTCTGTTCCAGGCAAGGCTGCGGCTTGATCGCGAACAGGGCTTCCACGTCGATCTGGCCCTTGTTGCGCGAGCCTTCTTTCATCGCGTAATAGATTTCTTCGTCCGGGCGCACGCCGTTTTCCACGACTACCTGATCCACCACCCGCTCCTCCTTGGCGCCGGTGTATTCGTTCTCCAGCACCGCCACCAGCTTGTCGCCTTCGCGGTAGACCTTCTCCAGCATCATGTCCCCGGTCATGATCACTTCTTTGGGGTACATGCTGCGGTAGTAGGTCGGGAACGATGTGCCGCCAATTGCCACGCCTGGCTTGATGTCGTCGGTAACGATCTCGACCTGGCTGCCTTTGTCCGCGAGGAAGTCGGCGGTCGACATGCCGGTAAACTCGCAAATAGTGTCGTACACCAGCACGTTCTTGCCCGGCGCAACCTTGCCATCGAGGATGTCCCAGCTACTGACCACGAGGCCTTCAGCCGCGCCCCAGTGCTCATTCTGCTCCAGGAAGGGATGACCGCCGACGGCGAGCACGACGACGTCCGGGCGCAGGTCCATAATGGTCGGCGCATCGGCCGCCACACCCAGGCGCAGGTCGACTTTCAAACGCGCCAGTTCCAGCTGATACCAGCGGGTGATACCGGCGATCTGGTCGCGCTGCGGCGCTTTCGACGCCGTGGTGATTTGCCCACCGATGAATTCCTTCTTCTCGAACAGGGTCACGTCGTGGCCACGTTCGGCGGCCACGCGCGCTGCCTCCATACCGGCAGGCCCGGCACCCACTACTACGACCTTGCGTTTGACCCCGGTAGTCTTTTCGATGATGTGCGGCACGCCCATGTATTCACGGGAAGTCGCTGCGTTCTGGATGCACAGCACATCCAGGCCCTGGTATTGCCGGTCGATGCAGTAGTTGGCACCGACGCACTGTTTGATCTGGTCGATCTGGCCCATCTTGATCTTGGCGATCAGGTGCGGGTCGGCGATGTGCGCGCGGGTCATGCCGACCATGTCGACGTAACCGCCTTCGAGAATGCGCGTCGCCTGGTTCGGATCCTTGATGTTCTGCGCGTGCAGAACCGGGGCCTTGACCACTTCCTTGATACCGGCTGCCAGGTGCAGAAACGGCTCCGGCGGATAACTCATGTTCGGGATCACGTTGGCCAGGGTGTTGTGGGTGTCGCAACCCGAGCCCACCACGCCAATGAAGTCCAGCATGCCGGTGTCGTCGTAGTACTTGGCGATCTGCTTCATGTCCTCTTGGGACAAACCATCCGGATGGAATTCATCGCCGCACAAGCGGATGCCGACGCAGAAATCGGGACCGACTTCGGCGCGCACGGCTTTTAATACTTCCAGGCCGAAACGCATGCGGTTCTCGAAGCTGCCACCCCACTCATCGGTCCGCTTGTTGACGCGCGGGCTCCAGAACTGGTCGATCATGTGCTGGTGCACGGCGGACAATTCGACGCCGTCCAGGCCACCGGCCTTGGCACGGCGTGCCGCTTGCGCGTAGTTGCCGATAACCCGCCAGATTTCTTCCGGCTCGATGGTTTTGCAAGTAGCACGGTGCACCGGCTCGCGCACCCCGGACGGCGACATCAGGGTCGGCCAGTTGAAGCCGTCCCAGCGCGAACGCCGGCCCATGTGGGTAATCTGGATCATGATCTTGGCGCCGTGCTTGTGCATGGCGTCAGCAAGATTCTGGAAATGCGGAATGATCCGGTCGGTGGACAGGTTCACCGAGCTCCACCACTCCTGCGGGCTGTCGATGGCCACCACCGAAGAACCACCGCAAATGGCCAGGCCGATCCCGCCCTTGGCTTTCTCTTCGTAATACTTGACGTACCGGTCGGTGGTCATGCCGCCGTCGGTCGCGTAGACCTCCGCGTGTGCGGTGCTGAGCACGCGGTTGCGGATGGTCAGTTTGCCGATCTGGATCGGCTGGAACATTGCTTCGAAAGCCATGGCGGGTTCCTCGACTTACAACGGCTTGACGGTGAACAAACCGTCGTCGTGGCCTTCTTCGGAGCCACCGTAGACTTGCTCGGCAACCGTGCGGATCTGGCTGCCGCGGGCTTGCAGAATCTGATCCATGGCACCGGCAAACCAGCCGGTGAACATGTAGTCGACCTTGCGCCCGACCTTGCCGTACACGTAGACGAATGCGGAGTGCTCGAGCTTGACGCTGGCGGTGCCTTTATCGAGGTCGATGTCCTGGATCTTGAACAGGCCCCAGCCGCGTTGTGACAGGCGCTTCATGTAGTGCTCGAACACCGCGACGCCTTCAATGCCGTGGCATTCGGCTTCTTTTTCGCACCAGTGCCAGGCGGACTTGTAGCCGGCCTTGTAGAGGATTTCGGCATAGGCGTCGGCGCCCAGCACTTCCTCGATGCCCATGTGGTTGTTGACGAAGAAATGACGTGGCACGTACAGCATCGGCAGGGCATCGGAGGTCCAGACACCGGTCTCGCTGTCGACTTCGATAGGCAATTGCGGGGCGATCTTGGCCATGGAAACATAACTCCAGAAAAATTGGGGTGTTGCCTGCGGCGCGGATGGCCGCAGGTAAGGATTCAGAAGTGCGGCGGCTTATTCGCCCCAGACGTCTTTGAGCACGTTGACCCAGTTCTCGCCCATGATCTTGCGCACCACGCGCTCGCTATGGCCGCGCTTGAGCAAGGTTTCGGTGAGGTTCGGGAACTCGCCGACGGTGCGGATGCCCAGCGGGTTGATGATCTTGCCGAAGCTGGTCAGGCGGCGGGCGTAACCCTTGTCATGGGTCAGGTACTCGAAGAAGTCCTGGCCGTGACCCTGGGTAAAGTCGGTGCCGATGCCGATGGCGTCTTCGCCGACGATGTTCATGGTGTATTCGATGGCTTCGGCGTAGTCGTCGATGGTCGAATCGATGCCCTTGGCGAGGAACGGCGCGAACATGGTTACGCCGACAAAGCCGCCGTGATCCGCAATGAACTTGAGTTCTTCATCGGATTTGTTGCGCGGGTGAATCTTCAGGCCCGACGGCAGGCAGTGGGAGTAGCAGACGGGTTTCTTCGATTCGAGAATCACCTCTTCAGAGGTTTTCGAACCGACGTGGGACAGGTCGCACATCACGCCAACTCGGTTCATCTCGGCGACGATTTCACGACCGAAACCGGACAGGCCACCATCGCGCTCGTAGCAACCGGTACCGACCAGGTTCTGGGTGTTGTAGCACATCTGCACAATACCGACGCCGAGCTGCTTGAACACCTCGACATAGCCGATCTGGTCTTCAAAGGCGTGGGCATTCTGGAAGCCGAAGAGGATACCGGTCTTGCCCTGCTCCTTGGCCTTGCGGATGTCGGCGGTGGTGCGAACCGGAATGACCAGGTCGCTGTTTTCACGAATCAGCTTCTGACTCGCGGCGATGTTGTTGACGGTGGCCTGGAAGCCCTCCCACACCGACACGGTGCAGTTGGCCGCCGTCAGGCCGCCTTTGCGCATGTCCTCGAACAGCTCACGGTTCCACTTGGCGATAATCAGCCCGTCGATAACGATGCTGTCGGCGTGCAGTTCGGCTGGGCTCATCAGGCTGTCCCCTATTGTCGATTCATGCGCCGAATCGTGTGCCGGCGCTTTGGAGCCAGCATATGCCTGAGCACCGGGACAGCCGGGTGCAAAAACGACAGGGGAATTGCCGAAAGCGTCAATCCGCGACAAAGGGTCGTCGCCACCCCTGCTCGCCCGCCTGTTCAAGCCCGTCAGGTTGAGCCAGAATCCGCTGCACGACTGGATGCTTCACTGAGGTTCAACTGGAATGAGGGACGGCAGCGCAATGAAAATGATCTTTCTGGTTCTGGCATTGATCGCCACGGCCGTACACGCGGAAGAAGAGTCCGAGACCACCCCCTGCGACGCTGTCGAAAACGACGTCCAGACCCTCGAATGCTCGGTCTATGGCCGAACCGCCGCCGAAGACCTGCTCAAGGACAACTACCAGACCCTGGCCGAGCGCATGCAAATACTCTACGGCAAGAACCCGACCCAGCTGGCAGACATCACCGCAAAAATCAAAGCGGCGCAGCAACAATGGCTGAAGACGCGAGACGCCGATTGCGCAGTCGAAGCGTTCCCGGCGACGAGTGGCAGCAAGGCGTTCACCATTGCGCAAAATGACTGCATTGCACGCATGAGTGATGAAAGGTCGGAGTTTTTGGAGTCGATAGGGCAGGAGTGAGTTAGAAATCCGAGCAATATTCTGACACGGTTGGTGCCTTTGCCTTCGCGAGAATATAAGTAAAGATTGATAGTCTTATAAAAGACTTATATTCTTCCAATGAACAGCATCCACTGGACACGCAAAGCCGTTAAGCAGCTGTTGAAATTGCACTCCATCCATCAGGTTAAAGTCCGTGATGCTGTCACGCTACTGACTTGCATGCCGGACGTGAACAATGTCAAAGCACTGGTGGGACATGACTACGCCTACCGACTACGAGTGGGTAGCTATCGCGTCATGTTCGACTGGGATGGCGTCATCAAAGTGGTCAGTATTCAAGAGGTCAAGAAACGCGATGAACGCACCTACTGACGTTCAAATCATCAACGATGCGGATGGCAATCCCGCTTTCGTCGTCATTCCCTATGCCCAGTACGTCGCACGCAAAATTGAACCCGATCTGATTCCTCACGAGGTAGTCAGTCGTATCGTTGACGGAGCGACGCCTATTCGCGCCTGGCGTGAACACCTTAACCTCACCCAGGACGAAGTCGCCAAACGTATGGGTATTTCTCAGCCGGCCTTCGCCCAGCAGGAGACAGTTGCCAAGCCTCGAAAGGCGACCCGGGAAAAGATTGCCGCTGCATTTGGAATAGGCGCCGATCAACTCGAACTGTAGGAAATTGCCTCCGTAGAAGCGGTGCAGGAGCTGTGTAGGAGCTGTCGAGTGCAACGAGGCTGCGATCTTTTCCACCATTAAACCCCAGCATCAAACCCCAAAGCCAAGGGAGGCAGCCCCGCCTCCACTCAGCAAAAACCGCCCTACCCAGTCACGTCCAGAACCCTTCATGCGCGCGCGCAGCCTCTGCTTCCAACATCGGCCCGAATGTCGGAATCTGTCGCTGGCCGCGCGCGAACACTTCCCGGCACGGCAACGAGAACGTCGGGTTTTCCGGGTGGCCACCCGTGAGCCCCAGCAAGGCATGCTCGGACAGCGCGTAGACCACTCGGCCAATGCCCGTCCAGTAAATCGCCCCCGCACACATGCAGCAGGGTTCGGCACTGGTGTAGAGCGTGCATTGTGCCAGGTCTGCCGGGCTTAGCAGCTTGGCCGCCTGCGCGGCTGCAGCGAGTTCGGCATGCTGGGTGGGATCGCCTTCCGGCGGCATGGAATTATTGCCCGCCGCCGCAATGATGTTACCGGCCCCATCGGCGACCAGTGCAGCAAACGGATGACGACCACGGGCCTTCGAGTCCTCTGCCAGTTCGAGAGAGCGGCGCAGCAGTTGCAGATCAAGCTCGGTGATGCCGGCAGGTACAGCGCAAGTGAAGCTTGTCATGTGAAACTCCTTATTATGTTCAACTGTGCCCCTGACCGCGTCGGCCAGGGGCTAAACACCTGTCAGTCGGCCAGCTCGGCGGCGGGTGCCACCGGCTCGCGCCTGCTCTGCGGATTGAGCAGGATATTGAGCACAATCGCGGTGATCGCACCGAGGAAGATTCCGCTTTCCAGTACCAGTTTGAGAGTGCCGCTGGCGTGTTCGAACAGCGCCGGGAACGACATCGGCAGCACACCGACGCTTATCGATACGGCAACGATGATTGCGTTGCGAGTCCCCTCGAATGTCACCCGTGAGAGCTCCTGGATACCGGCCACCGTGGTCATGCCGAACATCACCACGGCGCAACCGCCCAACACCGGCGTCGGCACCGCTGCGATCAGCGCACCCAGTTTGGGAAACAGGCCCATCAGCACCATGATTGCCCCCGCCGAAGCCACGACATACCGGCTCTTGACGTTGGAGAGCGCAATTAGGCCGGTGTTTTGGGTGAAGGCGTTGTAGGGGAAGCTGTTGAACAACCCGCCGAGCATTGTTGATAGCCCATCGGCACGGAATGCATTGCCAAGAGTTGTTTGCGTGGTGGTCTTGCCGGTCAATTTGCCGATCGCCAGGCAGTTACCGGTGGTTTCGGCCATGATCACCAACATCGCCAACGTCATGACCAGTATCGGCATCAGTGAAAACTGCGGCATGCCGAAGGCCATGGGCGGGCTCAGCTCGAACCAGGCTGCGCTGCTCACCTGCCCGAAGTGCGTCATGCCGAACGCTGCCGCGATCAGGCTGCCCACGAACAAGCCGATCAATACGCTTAGGTTGCCAATGAAGCCGGAAAACCTGGCATAGATCACCAATGTAACGATGACCGTGGCCAGCCCCAGCAGCAGGTTCGATGGCGCACCGAAATCTGCGGAATCAGGATTGCCGCCACCTAGCCAGATTGCCGCGGCAGGCATCAGGGAAATGCCGATGATGGTGATCAGGCTGCCGATCACCACGGGCGGAAAGAACCGCAGCAACCTACTGAACACGGGCGCCATGGCAATGGTGATCGCCCCCGCCGCGATCACCGCGCCGAACACTTCAGTGAGCCCGAACTCCTTGCCGATCATGATCATTGGTGCCAGCGCAATGAATGAACAGCCCTGTATCAGCGGCAGGCGCGCCCCGAACTTCCAGAAGCCGAGGGTCTGAATCATCGTGGCGATGCCCGACGTCAGCAGATTCGCATTGATCAACGTCACTATCTGCGCCGACGTCAGCCCCAGTGCGCTGCCCAGTATGAGTGGTACCGCCACCGCACCTGCATACATCACCAGTACATGCTGCAAACCGAATGTCACCAACTGGCGAACCGGCAGGATTTCGTCCACCGGATGAACCTGTGAATTGCTCATATCGAATGTCTCCTGAAGTGCTTTTTTCTTGTAGTCCTGGGAGGCGTCCACAGGCCAGGCACAGCGCAAATCGATGCAGCAGAAGAGGTCGTTTCAGGTCCGATATTCTCTGCTTGTAAACGATGGAGCAAATGAGCAACCATCGTTTTTAACGATAGATATATTCGCTTGAGGTCACGCCCATGCAGTTCTCTCTGGACCAGTTGCAAACATTCGTCCAGGCCGTGCACAGCGGGTCGTTCTCAGCGGCCGCGCGCAAGCTGGGCAAGACTCAATCAACCGTGAGCGTGGCGATTTCCAATCTGGAACAGGACCTGGGCGTGGAACTGTTCGATCGCTCGAATCGCAACCCGGTGCTGACCCAGGCCGGCCAGAAAATGTTGTTGCAGGCGCAGTCGGTGCTGGAACGTTGCCTGACCCTCCAGGCCCATGCGGATTGCCTGTCCGACGCGATCGAACCCAGCGTGTCACTGGCCATTGAAACGCCCTACAACGCCGTCATGCCGGTGCTGCTGGAGTTCGAAGAGGCTTTCCCCTATGTCGATCTGGTGATCAGGCACCCTGTATATGGGGATGTCAGCGAACTCGTAGCCCAGGGCCAGGCCGTGCTGGGGATCGCCTTCTCCCAGCCGCAGTACCCGCCGCAGCTCGAATTCCAGCAGATGGGCAAGCTGATCATGCTGCACGTCTGTCACCCCGCACATGCGCTGGCGAAATTGAGCAGCGTGACCTTCGAAGACCTGCACGTGCATCGCCGCCTGGCGTTTAGCGCACACGCCGAAAAGCTGCCCAGCAGCGAGTACCTGCGTTCCACTCGGATCTGGCAGGCCGAAAACTACCTGGCGCTGCTGGAAATGGTCCGTGCCGGCCTCGGTTGGGCCACGTTGCCGCGCCAGTTGATCCAGCGTGAACTGGCCAATGGCGAACTGGTCGAACTGCAATTGGCTGCGTATCCCCACACCGACTGGCATGTGGGTGTTGACCTGCTCTGGGCCCGTACCCGCAAGATGGGCAAAGCCGAACGCTGGCTGAAGACGCGCCTGCAACAGAACAAAGTATTTGAACTGGATCGTCGGGGGCAGTCCACCACCCTGTAACACTCATGCCGTGACTTCACCTCAAGGCTGCGCCACCATCACTCTTTACCGACTTGGAAGGGCACGAAATGAAAATCTGTGGCATTGAAATCAAAGGCAGTGAAGCCATCATCGCCGTCGCGTCCCTCGACAATCAGGCGCTCAGCCACCTGCCCCTGGCCACCAAGAAAATTGCCCTGGACGATGACGACGAAGCGGCCAACGTCAAAGTGTTTGCCGCACAGGTGGCATCGTTCATTCGGGAGAACTCAATCGACCGGATCGTGATCAAGAAGCGCAGCAAGAAAGGCGAGTTTGCCGGTGGGCCGACCACCTTCAAGATCGAAGGGGTTTTTCAGTTGCTGGACAGTTGTGAGGTGACGCTGCTGTCGCCACAGACGATCAATGCCCAGGCCAAGAAGCACAATTTTGAACTGCCGGGGACGCTGAACAAATATCAGCATGAGGCGTACAAGGCGGCGTGTTCTGCGCTGATGAAGAAGTAATAGCGCACGCAGATCCTACATTTTCTGTGTTCATGCTTTTGCGGTACGTCGGTCTTCCCGCGGGCACCGCTCAAACTTCGCCCGATAACTGCGGGTGAAATACGACGGCGATTCAAACCCGCACGCAATGCTCACTTCCAGCACACTCATGTCCGTCTGCCGCAGCAGTTGCCGGGCCTTTTCCAGTCGTAATCGCAGATAGAAATTGCTCGGCGTGTCATTCAAGTGCAAGCGAAACAGGCGCTCCAGCTGGCGCCGCGTCACTTTGATCGATTCGGCCAGGGCCAGCGTACTCAACGGCGGCTCACTGTGCTGTTCCATCTCGCCGATCACCTGCACCAGTTTCTTGTTGCGAATGCCGTACCGACTGGCTACTTCCATGCGCTGGTGATCCTTGCGCGGGCGGATGCGACCGAGTACGAATTGTTCGCTGACCTGAATCGCCAGTTCCGGACCGTGGGCCTGGCCGATGAGATCGAGCATCAGGTCAATTGACGCCGTGCCGCCCGCCGAGGTAATGCGCCTGCGGTCGATCTCGAAAAGCTCCTGGGTGACGCTGAGCAGCGGATAGGACTCCTTGAACGCGTCGATGGCTTCCCAGTGCAGGGTCAGGCGATGGCCCTCAAGCAACCCTGCCTCGGCGAGGACGAAGCTGCCGGTGTCGATGGCGCCCAGGGTCACGCCGTCGCTGTCCAGCCGGCGCAGCCAGTGCTCAAGCGCGGGCGTGGCGAATTTCAGCGGTTCGAAGCCGGCGACTACCAGCAACGTCGCCCCTTTTGCGAGCGGCTCCAGCGCGGCATCGGCGTTGACCGACATGCCGTTACTGGCCAGAACAGCACCGCCATCGGCGCTCAGCACATGCCAGCGATAAAGTTCACCGCGAAAGCGATTGGCCACCCGCAGCGGCTCGATGGCCGAGATAAACCCTATGGCCGAAAAACCCGGCATCAACAAGAAGTAGAAATCCTGGGACATGGAGCGCACTCGACTGGCAGGTAACGAGAGGGCGGGAAGCGTGTGGACGTTGATACGCCAGTTGCAAGCGGCATTCAAGGGGCAGGTCGCTCCAGTGCAAGAGCTGGTCGCCGTAGTGCGTGTTGACGGGGTCTTAGCTGCGTAACTTGGCATCACCGGTGCACATAGACATCGGAACCCACAATAACGTCTGCCGAGGAACCCGACATGAAACGACTCATCAGCAGCTGTGTTCTTGCACTGAGCGGTACCGCTTTCCTGAGCGCCAGTGTCATGGCGGCCGAACCCGCTTCTTGCCAGAACGTACGCATGGGCGTGGTGAACTGGACCGACGTGATCGCCACCAGCGCCATGACTCAGGTGCTGCTAGACGGCCTCGGCTACAACACCAAACAAACCAGCGCGTCCCAGCAAATCATCTTCGCCGGGATCCGCGACCAGCGCCTGGACTTGTTCCTGGGGTACTGGAACCCGCTGATGACCCAGACCATCACTCCTTTCGTCGACGCGAAACAGGTCAAGGTGCTTGATGCGCCAAGCCTCAAAGACGCCCGCGCGACCCTTGCCGTGCCGACCTACCTGGCAGACAAAGGCCTGAAGACTTTCGCCGACATCGCCAGGTTCGAGAAAGAACTGGGCGGCAAGATCTACGGGATCGAGCCAGGCTCGGGTGCCAATACCCAGATCAAGGCGATGATCGCCAAGAACCAGTTCGGCCTGGGCAAATTCCAGCTGGTCGAGTCCAGTGAGGCCGGTATGCTCGCGGCAGTGGATCGTGCCGTGCGGCGCAAGGAAGCCGTGGTGTTCTTCGGCTGGGCGCCGCATCCAATGAACGTTAATGTGCAGATGACCTATCTCACCGGCAGCGACGATGCGCTCGGCCCGAACGAAGGCATGGCCACCGTCTGGACCGTTACCTCGCCGAACTATGCCCAGCAATGCCCGAACATCGGCCGCCTGCTCAGTAACCTGACCTACTCCGCCGAAGACGAGAGCCGGATGATGCAGCCGCTGCTGGATCACAAGGACGCATTCGAATCGGCCAAACAGTGGCTCAATGATCACCCCCAGGACAAACAGCGCTGGCTCGAAGGCGTGACCACCTTCGACGGCAAACCGGCCGCTGAAAACCTGAAACTGACCAGTAAATAAACCCTGACTGAACGCCCAATTGCAGCCCCCAACGGGCTGCTAACGGACTCATCACGCCCGCCATTCCCCTAAAGAACAGGAACCTGCCTCATGAACCACGACGTCATCATCACCTGCGCACTTACCGGTGCTGGCGACACGACCGCCAAGAGCCCGCACATACCGGTCACCCCGAAGCAAATCGCAGCGGCGGCCGTGGAAGCCGCCAAGGCGGGCGCCACCGTGGTGCATTGCCATGTGCGCAGTCCCGAAACCGGCAAGTTCAGCCGGGATGTGGCGCTGTACCGCGAAGTGATGGAGCGCATCCGCGAAGCGGACGTCGACATCATCGTCAACCTGACCGCCGGCATGGGCGGCGACCTGGAAATCGGCGCTGGCGAAAACCCGATGGAATTCGGCCCCAACACTGACCTGGTCGGCCCCCTGACACGCCTGGCCCACGTCGAAGAGCTGCTGCCGGAAATCTGTACCCTGGATTGCGGCACGCTGAACTTCGGCGATGGCGACACCATTTACGTATCCACACCGGCGCAACTGCGCGCGGGCGCCAAGCGCATACAAGAGTTGGGCGTTAAGGCCGAGCTGGAAATCTTCGACACCGGGCACCTGTGGTTTGCCAAGCAGATGATCAAGGAAGGCTTGCTCGATGATCCGCTGTTCCAGCTGTGCCTGGGCATTCCGTGGGGCGCACCGGCCGATACCACCACCATGAAAGCCATGGTCGACAACCTTCCAGCCAACGCCGTCTGGGCCGGCTTTGGCATCGGACGCATGCAGATGCCGATGGCTGCGCAAGCGGTACTGCTCGGCGGCAACGTGCGGGTCGGCCTGGAAGACAACATCTGGCTGGACAAGGGCGTGTTGGCCACCAATGGCCAGTTGGTGGAGCGCGCCAGCGAAATCCTCAGCCGCCTCGGCGCCCGTGTCCTGACCCCAGCCGAAGGCCGGGCAAAAATGGGCCTGACCAAGCGCGGCTGAGCCGAATCACACCTCACCTGTGGGAGCGGGCTTGCCCGCGATAGCGCCGGTACTACCGATACATTTTCTTCGGCAGGAATACCGTCATCGCGGGCAAGCCCGCTCCCGCAGGGATCACCGAATTCTTTTAGGAAGTCGCCATGACGTTCATCACCGAAATCAAAACCTTCGCCGCCCTGGGCAGCGGTGTCATCGGCAGCGGCTGGGTGTCCCGCGCCCTCGCCCACGGCCTCGACGTAGTGGCCTGGGACCCCGCTCCTGGTGCTGAAGCCGCCCTGCGCAAACGCGTCGCCAACGCTTGGGGCGCCCTGGAAAAACAAGGCCTGGCCCCCGGCGCTTCGCAGGATCGCCTGCGCTTTGTCGCGACCATCGAAGAGTGTGTGCGCGATGCCGATTTCATTCAGGAAAGCGCCCCCGAGCGCCTGGACCTGAAACTCGAATTGCACAGCAAGATCAGTGCAGCAGCCAAACCCGACGCCTTGATCGGCTCCAGCACTTCGGGCCTGTTACCCAGCGAGTTCTACGAGAGTTCGACCCACCCGGAACGCTGCGTCGTTGGCCACCCGTTCAACCCGGTTTACCTGCTGCCCCTGGTGGAAGTGGTGGGCGGTAAAAACACGGCTCCGGAAGCTGTTCAAGCGGCGATGAAAGTCTACGAATCCCTGGGCATGCGTCCGCTGCATGTGCGCAAGGAAGTACCCGGCTTTATCGCCGACCGATTGCTCGAAGCGCTGTGGCGTGAGGCGCTGCACCTGGTGAACGATGGTGTGGCGACCACCGGTGAAATCGATGATGCCATTCGCTTTGGCGCGGGTCTACGCTGGTCGTTCATGGGTACTTTCCTGACCTATACCCTCGCAGGCGGCGATGCCGGCATGCGGCATTTCATGGCGCAGTTTGGCCCGGCGTTGCAGTTGCCGTGGACCTACCTGCCGGCGCCGGAACTGACCGACAAGTTGATTGACGATGTGGTCGACGGGACCAGTGATCAATTGGGTACCCACAGCATTTCAGCGCTGGAGCGCTATCGTGATGATTGCCTGCTGGCGGTGCTGGAAGCGGTGAAAACCACCAAGCAGAAGCACGGGATGGCTTTTAGCGAGTAGAGCATCAGCAGGCCTGGCCCTATCGCGAGCAGGTTCGCTTCCACACTGATTGCAGGTTGGCCAGCTATGGGAGCAACCCCTAGTGTGGGAGCGAGCCTGCTCGCGATGGGGCCAGCCCAGCCTCCCTCATCATCGGAACCAGAAACAATGCCTACCCTCACCACCTACCAAACCACAATCATCCCCGACTGGGTCGACTACAACGGCCACCTGCGCGACGCGTTCTACCTGCTGATCTTCAGCTACGCCACCGACGCCCTGATGGATCGCCTCGGCATGGACAGCAGCCACCGAGAAGCCAGCGGCAACTCGCTCTTCACCCTCGAACTGCACCTCAATTACCTGCACGAAGTGAAGCTCGACGCCGAGGTCGAAGTACACACCCGGATCATCGGCCACGACAGCAAGCGCTTGCACCTTTATCACAGCCTGCACCTAGTGGGTGACGTCAAGGAGCTGGCGGGTAATGAGCAAATGCTGCTGCACGTCGACCTCGCCGGCCCCCGATCCGCGCCCTTCGGCGAAGACACCCTGGCCAGTCTGCAAGCCCTCGTCGCCGGGCAAACCGACGTGCCGCCGCCCCAGTACATTGGCCGAGTGATCGCATTACCCGCAAAAAAACAACCAGGGGATCGCCGTTGAACGCCGCCGCTTTTGCCGACTCCCGAAATGAAGTATTGCAGCGCTGAAACCGCGTCATCGTTCATCGCGGGCAAGCCTTGCTCCGACAGGATCGCGGAGACCACGAACTTGAGGGCCGACTCTTAACCTGGGGAGCGGCGGTTCGACTTGCCCGCGAAGGCATCAGCCCAGGCACAACATCCTTCGCTGATCCACAGGCAAAAAAAACCCCGATCAAGCCGTGACAGGATCGAGGCAGAGGTGGGTACTGTTGAGGAGCCGTTGCGCGAGGGTGACCAACCTTCGTGAAGCCAGCTGTAACCAGTGTGCCCACTCCTCTCTTAACGCAATTAGCCGAAAACGACCTGTTCATAGGTATCGCGGCCATTACGAAAAATCGCCCTTGCCGCCACCGCGCCCCCCGATGAGAATCGAGATACGACACCGTTCCCTGAAGAAGGATTGCGTCATGATGCACGCCGATTTGATTGACCAGGAAGACCTGTTGGGCCAGCTGAAGTCATTGGGCTTTCAAGTACCCAGCGGCTCCACAGCCGAGCAGGCTTGCGAATGCGCGGTGCGAGGTTTGAACGATGAACGGGCGATAACGCTACGGACCATGGTCAAGCAGATGTACACCAGCAGCGCAACCATCCTGCCGGCTGTGCGCCAGGCGATCGACAGGCAATTGCTGCCAGCATTGGCGGCGTATCAGCAGAGCCGTAGCGCCTGATAGGAAGCCATCGCGGGCAAGCCTTGCTCCCACAGATAACAGCAGCAATCTGTGGGAGCAAGGCTTGCCCGCGATGAAGGCGACCCGGTTTAGAGCCTTACGCTGGCAAAAGTCGACTCATTACGCGCCTGACTCAATGCCGACAACGGCCCCGACAATGGCGACAGCACCAGTGCCTGCGGCAGCGGCATCATTGCTACCTGCTGCGTGGTGTTGGAACCCACACGCTCGTCACGCGGCGGAATACCGAAGTATTCGCGATAGCACTTGGAAAAATGCGGAGTGGACACGAAGCCACATACCGACGCCACTTCGATAATCGACATCGGTGTTTGCTTGAGCAACTGCCGGGCGCGGATCAGGCGCAGTTTCAGGTAGTAGCGCGACGGCGAACAATGCAGGTACTTCTGGAACAACCGCTCCAGCTGTCGACGCGACACCGCGACGTATACCGCCAGCTCATCCAGGTCGATCGGCTCTTCCAGATTGGCCTCCATCAGCGCGACGATTTCCTGCAACTTCGGCTGGTTGGTACCAAGCATGTGCTTGAGCGGCACACGCTGGTGATCCTGCTCATTGCGGATGCGCTCGTAGACAAACATTTCCGAGATCGCGGCCGACAGTTCGCGTCCGTGATCACGGCTGATCAGGTGCAGCATCATGTCCAGCGGCGCAGTGCCACCAGAGCTGGTGAAGCGATTACGGTCGAGGGTGAACAACCGGGTGCTCATGGCCACGCGCGGGAAAGCTTCCTGCATCGATGCCAGGCATTCCCAGTGCACGCTGCAATCAAAACCGTCCAGCAGCCCGGCGCACGCCAGGGCCCAGCTACCCGTGCACACTGCGCCGAGACGACGCGACTGGCGCGCCTGGCTCTGTAGCCATGAAACGTGTTCGCGGGTGACCGTGCGCTGGATACCAATACCACCGCAGACAATGATGGTGTCCAGCGCGGGAGCCTTGTGCATGGAGCAATCGGGGGTGATCTGCAGGCCGTCACTGGCCCAGACCTGCCCGCCATCGACGGTGAGTGTAGTCCAGCGATACAGCTCGCGACCGGACAACTGGTTGGCCATGCGCAGTGGTTCCACTGCGGACGCCAGAGAAATCAGCGTGAAATTGTCCAGCAGCAAAAAGCCGATGGATTGAGGCGCACGGTTCTGGGGTTGAGTCCCGGAGTTGAACGTCGTCATCGCAATATCTCCTCACACAAAGCGGGTGATGGCCTCAGGCGGAGGCTCTTGTTATTGCCATCATTCTCGCGTGGGAGACGGGCTTTGTAATGACAGAGCAATTGCCATGCCTAAAATTGAATGCGCGTTCAATAACTCCTGAAAACGACGTCGGAATGTGTCTGTATATGACCACGTAGAGTGGGGGGATATAAGTGCCATCAATCGCATCAAGCGCTCTGTCCCTTAGCGTGTGAGCAAATCGGTAGCACTTGTGGGAACAGCGCTGCGGCGTGTATTGAAAGAGTGTCACCACAAGCACAGGTGACAGGTGGTCAGCGACGATTGGGATCCCTGATCCTGTCGAAGTCGCTTATCTGTAAGCGACGCGCTAAAAGGTGGCGTATCAAGGATGGTGTGTTCACTTTGCGCGCGATTTTGACTGATCTGGCAACATCGCGGGCAAGCCCGCTCCCACAGGGATCTGTGGTGTGCCCCACTTCTTGGTTGCACAGCAAATCCTGTGGGAGCGGGCTTGCCCGCGATGGGTTCAACCCGATATCAGCACTCCACCGCACTGACCGCTAATCCACCGCGCGAGGTTTCCTTATATTTGTCATGCATGTCCGCCCCGGTATCACGCATAGTCCGGATCACCCGGTCCAGCGAGATAAAGTGCTGCCCGTCACCGCGCAACGCCATCTGCGCCGCATTGATCGCCTTCACCGCGGCAATTGCATTACGCTCGATGCAAGGCACCTGCACCAGTCCGCCCACGGGGTCACACGTCAGCCCCAGGTTGTGTTCAAGTCCAATCTCAGCCGCGTTGCACAGCTGCTCCGGCGTGGCACCGAGGATCTCCGCCAACCCCGCCGCCGCCATGGCGCAGGCCGAACCGACCTCACCCTGGCAGCCGACTTCAGCCCCGGAGATGGAAGCGTTCTTCTTGCACAGGATCCCCACAGCCGCCGCGCTCAGGAAATAGTCGACGACATTGGCGTCAGTCACCGCTTCGCTGAACTTCATGAAGTAATGCAGCACCGCAGGAATGATCCCCGCCGCGCCGTTGGTCGGCGCCGTGACCATGCGCCCACCCGCCGCATTCTCTTCGTTGACGGCCAGGGCGAACAGGTTGACCCATTCCATGGCACTCAGCGTCGAGCCGATCACATTCGGCTTGCCCAGCTCCTGCAAGCTGCGGTGCAACCTGGCGGCGCGACGTCGCACATTCAGGCCACCGGGCAGGATGCCTTCATGCTTGAGGCCTTGCTCGACGCACTCCTGCATGGCTCGCCAGAGCTTCATCAGGCCGGCACGAATTTCGTCTTCACTGCGCCAGACCTTTTCGTTGGCCATCATCAGTTCGGCAACTCGCAGGTTGTGCTTCTGGCACAAGCTCAACAACTCGACCGCGCTGGAAAAATCGTAAGGCAACTCGGTGCGGTCCATATCCACCACGCCGCTACTGGCCTGCGCCTGATCCACGACAAAACCGCCACCCACTGAATAGTAGGTATCGCGGTGCAGTTCGCCCGTATCACCTTCAACCACCAACGTCATGGCATTGGGATGGAACGGCAGGTTTTCATCGATCAGGCGCATGTCCCGGGCCCAGATGAACGGCACCGGCAGATGACCATCGAGCAATAACTCGTCGGTTTCGCGCAGGGTGGCGATACGAATGCCGATTTGCGACGGATCGATCGCGTCCGGCCACTCACCCATCAGGCCCATGATCACCGCATTGTCGCTACCGTGACCGATGCCGGTGGCCGACAGCGAACCATACAGCTGCACTTCGACGCGCCGGACCTGATCCAGCAGCCCCTTCTCTCGCAGGCCCTGCACGAACAGTGCGGCGGCGCGCATAGGCCCCACCGTGTGCGAACTGGAAGGGCCGATGCCGATTTTGAACAGGTCGAAAACGCTGATAGCCATTACTGCCGAACTCCTGGATATGCCCAACTCCAGACGCAAAAGCGCCCAGTGACGGAGCTGCTACGCTCAAGCTGCAATCCGCCGATGTGGCTGCATCATCAGGCTTTTACCCGGTCGTTCGACGTCTCGAACCGACGCACTCTTGTCCACCAACGCCGCGAGTCGCCAACGCTATGGTTCCGCCGTTTTTTTACGGCGCAGAGGGACAAACAGGGCAGAAAAAAGCTGTAAACGACGTCACCGACACTGGATGCGACCATCCCTGTACTGGTTACGACGCACCCTGTAGGCGTCAGATTTTCACTGGTACATGATCGTATCGACTCGATTGCAAGGCGCCGAGGTAGAGCTGTCTGAAAACGCCATCCAACCGCAACCTATAAGTGCGGTGGTCCAGTCGGAACACTGCCGAAAAAAACACCAAGGAGTCAGTCAATGAAAGGTTCCCCGTCGTTGTTGTTGGCCGCCATGCTTAGTCTGCCGGTTCTGGCGCAAGCTGCAGAACCGGCCCAGTGCAGCACCGTAAACTTCTCCGATGTCGGCTGGACCGACATCACCGTCACCACCGCTACCACCAGCGTCGTGCTCGACGCACTGGGGTACAAGACCAAAACTACAATGATCTCCGTGCCGGTGACCTACAAGTCGCTGGCAGATGGCAAGAACATGGACGTGTTCCTGGGCAACTGGATGCCGACCATGGAGAACGACATCAAGGCCTATCGTGATGCCGGTACCGTGGAGACCCTGCGCGCCAACCTGGAAAACGCGAAATACACCCTCGCCGTTCCCGAAGAGTTGTATAACAAGGGGCTGAAGGATTTCGCCGACATCGCCAAGTTCAAGAAAGAGCTCGATGGCAAGATCTACGGCATCGAACCTGGCAACGACGGCAATCGTCTGATCCAGAGCATGATCGACAAGAACGCCTTCGGCCTCAAGGAAGCCGGCTTCAAGGTCGTCGAGTCCAGCGAGGCAGGCATGCTCTCGCAAGTCGATCGCGCGCAGCGGCGCAATACCGCCGTGGTATTCCTGGGCTGGGAGCCACACCCGATGAACACGCGCTTCAAGATGAAGTACCTGACCGGCGGCGATGATTTCTTCGGCCCCAACTTCGGCCAGGCGACCATCTTCACCAACACCCGCAAGGGCTACGCCCAGGAATGCAGCAACGTTGGTCAGTTGCTCAAGAACCTGGCGTTCACCCTCGACATGGAAAGCACGCTGATGGGCAACGTCCTGGACGACAAGATGAAGCCTGACGCGGCTGCCAAGGCCTGGCTGAAAAAGAATCCACAGGTGCTCGATACCTGGCTCGCTGGCGTAACCACCATTGACGGTAAACCAGGCCTGGAGGCCGTGAAAGCCAAACTCGCGCAGCCTTGAATTCAGGAGCATCGTTTATGCCGGGTGAGCGTGCTCACCCGGGCTGTTATTTCCTTGCATGCGGACGTTCAATACCATGCTGATTGATCAGAAAATCCCTCTAGGCCAGTACATTGCGAGCTTCGTCGAATGGTTGACGCAACATGGCGCCAACACCTTCGACGCCATCGCCGTGTCTCTGGAAACGATGATCCACGGCGTGACTTTTGCGCTGACCTGGTTCAACCCGCTGGCATTGATCGGCCTTATCGCACTACTTGCGCATTTCATTCAACGAAAGTGGGGACTGACAGTTTTCGTCATCGCCTCCTTCCTGCTGATCCTCAACCTGGGATACTGGCAGGAAACCATGGAAACCCTCGCCCAGGTGTTGTTCGCCACCCTGGTCTGCGTGGTCATCGGCGTGCCGCTGGGCATCGTTGCCGCGCATAAGCCGATGTTCTACACCATGATGCGTCCGGTGCTCGATCTGATGCAGACCGTGCCGACCTTCGTCTACCTCATTCCTACCCTGACCCTCTTCGGGCTGGGCGTGGTGCCGGGGCTGATCTCCACGGTGGTGTTCGCGATCGCCGCGCCCATCCGCCTGACTTACCTGGGTATCCGGGATGTTCCACAGGAACTGATGGACGCCGGCAAAGCCTTCGGCTGCTCGCGTCGTCAATTGCTCTCACGGATTGAACTGCCCCACGCGATGCCAAGCATTGCGGCCGGTATCACCCAGTGCATCATGCTGTCGTTGTCGATGGTGGTGATTGCCGCACTGGTGGGCGCCGATGGCCTGGGCAAACCCGTGGTCAACGCACTGAACACTGCTGATATCGCCCTGGGCTTCGAAGCGGGCCTGGCGATCGTACTGCTGGCGATCATGCTCGACCGCATCTGCAAACAACCCGACGCTAAAGTAGGGGGTGACGCATGAGCATTATTCGCTTCGAAGACGTCGACGTAATCTTTTCCAAGGACCCGCGCGAGGCGCTCAAGCTGCTCGATCAGGGCATGACCCGCGACCAGATCCTGAAAAAAACCGGGCAAATCGTCGGCGTGGAAAAAGCCAGCCTGGATGTCGATAAAGGTGAAATCTGCGTACTAATGGGCCTGTCCGGTTCCGGCAAATCCAGCCTGCTGCGCTGCATCAACGGCCTCAATACCGTGAGTCGTGGCAAGCTGTTCGTCGAACACGAAGGCAAGCAGATCGACATCGCTTCCTGTACCCCGGCAGAGCTGAAGATGATGCGCACCAAGCGCATCGCCATGGTGTTCCAGAAGTTCGCCCTGATGCCTTGGCTGACGGTGCGGGAAAACATCAGCTTCGGCCTGGAAATGCAGGGGCGTCCGGAGAAGGAACGCAAGAAGCTGGTCGATGAAAAACTCGAGCTGGTCGGCCTGACCCAGTGGCGCAATAAAAAGCCCGACGAGCTATCCGGCGGCATGCAGCAACGCGTCGGCCTGGCGCGCGCGCTGGCGATGGACGCCGACATTCTGCTGATGGACGAACCGTTCTCGGCCCTCGACCCGCTGATTCGCCAGGGCCTGCAAGATGAATTGCTGGAACTGCAGAGCAAGCTCAGCAAGACCATCGTCTTCGTGAGTCATGACCTTGATGAGGCCCTGAAGCTGGGCAGTCGCATCGCGATCATGAAAGACGGCCGGATCATCCAGTACAGCAAGCCGGAAGAGATCGTGTTGAACCCTGCGGACGATTACGTGCGCACCTTCGTCGCCCACACCAACCCGTTGAACGTGCTGTGCGGCCGCAGCCTCATGCGCACCCTGGACAAGTGCAAACGCATCAACGGTTCGGTATGCCTCGACCCGGGCGGCGATTCATGGCTGGACCTGGCCGAAGGCAACACCATCAAGGGCGCCCGCCAGAACGGTGCGAGCCTGGATCTGCAGAACTGGGCACCGGGGCAGGCAGTGGACGGCCTGGGTCGTCGGCCGACCCTGGTGGACTCCAATATCGGCATGCGCGATGCGCTGCAGATTCGCTACCAGACCGGCAACAAACTGGTGCTGCATGACAACAACCAGGTGGTGGGGATTCTGGGCGACAGCGAGCTGTATCACGCGCTGCTCGGCAAGAACCTGGGGTAACACAACAGACACAAAAACGCCGCGAGAGGATCGCGGCGTTTTTGTTTATGGGATATCGGGTGATGCAGTCGTTGAAGTAGAAGCCCCCATCGCCAGCAGGCTGGCTCCCACATTGGAATGCATGCTCTTGTGGGAGCCAGCCTGCTGGCGATAAAGCCGATGCGGTGCTTCAGACAGCAACACCGCTTACTTGACTACTCAGCTATAGACCCGCCCAAGGAGCTGCCGATGGCTTTCAAACTGATCGAGCACGTCACGGGTGATCTGATCCTGAGTGAAACCCATCAGATCGTAATCCTGGCTGCCATTGTGCAGGTAAACCTCGGCGCGGTAGTAGCGTGCCCGGGGTTCATCGACACTTTCAGCCGAGACCGTCTCGCTTGCCGCCGCCAGGTAGCCATCCAGGCTCACTTCGTAGACAAACGGGTTACCCTCTTCCATCTCGATCCGCAGGCCCATGCAGCGCTTGGCCTTGCCCAGCAATGTCTGCACATCCAGGCCTTGGCCACGCAACAGAACCGCCGCCTCTTCCAGCGCCGGGGTCACCTGTTTGTCCATGAAACGTTGAACGATCGACTGGTTCGGTTGCAGGTCCAGCTGGGTCAGGCGCTCGCTGAAACCGCGCCGCCCACGGGCTGCGAGCTCCGCCTGCTCCTGTTCGATTTGCACGTCCTGGCGCATGGCCTTGTGCAAGCCGAACATGAAGAACACCAGCACCACCGAGAACGGCAGGCCAGCCAGCACCACCATGGTTTGCATGGCTTCGAAGTTACCGGCGAACAGCAGGCCGATGGTCACCAGCGTGATCACCGCAGACCAGAAGATCCGCAACCAGTGCGGCGCATCTTCATCAACGTTGCCACCCTTGCACGACAGGTTCGCCATCATCACCGCGCCGGAATCCGCCGGCGTCAGGAACAGCACGAAACCCACGAAGATCGACACGCCGATCACCACTTTCGACGCCGGGTAGTGCTCGAGAAGCTGGTAGATCGCCATGGACGGCTGTTCCAGCGCGGTCTTGCCGAGCTCCACTGCACCATGGTTCATCACCAGGTCCAGGGCCGAGTTACCGAAGATCGACAGCCACGCCAGGGTGAAGCCCAGGGGAATCAGCAACACGCCGGCCACCAGTTCACGCACCGTGCGCCCACGGGAAATACGCGCGATGAACATGCCCACGAACGGTGCCCAGGAGATCCACCAGGCCCAATAGAACAGGGTCCACAGGCCCATCCAGCGCTCGGTCTTGTCAGCGTCGCCTTCATACACATAGAGGTCGAAGGTTTTCAGCACCACGCCGTTGAGGTAGTCGCCAATGTTCTGCACAAAACCGTTGAGCAGATGCAGCGTCGGGCCGAACAGCAGGACGAAGATCAACAGGCCGCTGAACAGGATGATGTTCAGGTTGGACAGCCGACGAATGCCATTCTCCACACCCGACACGGCAGCAATGGTCGCCACGGTGCTCATCACGATGATCACAATCAGCAGGTTGGTGTTGCTGTGCTCCATGCCGAACAGGTTTTCCAGGCCCGACGACACTTGCAGAGACCCGATCCCCAGATTGGTCACCAGGCCCAGCAGGGTCACGAACATCCCGAAGCCATCCACCGCATGACCGGCCGCGCCCTTGACCCAGCGCTCGCCCACCAGTGGATACAGCGCCGAACGCAGCGCCAGCGGCTGGTTATGACGGTAGGCAAAATACGCCACGGCAAGGCCGACCAGCGCATAAATCGCCCAGCCATGCAGGCCCCAGTGCAGGAACGTCAGCTGTACCGCCTGACGTGCAGCCATGTTGCTGCCGGCCACGCCTTCCGGCGGGTTGAAGTAGTGATCCAGCGGTTCGGAAGCACCGAAGTACAACAGCGAGATGCCGATACCCGACGAGAACAGCATGCCCGCCCAGGCGCCATAGCTGAAGTCCGGGGTGTCGTCCTTGCTGCCCAGTTTGAGTTTGCCGTAGGACGAGAACGCCAGGCCGATGACAAACACCAGGTAAGCGGCAATCACCACCATGTAGTACCAGCCGAAGCTGCGGGACAACCAGGCCTGGGCGACGCCGAGCACTCTGCCGGCCTCTTGCGGGGCAATGATCAGAATGGCGGTCAACAACAGGATCAGCGCGGTAGAGGTGTAGAACACCCAACCGTTGACCGTCACCTTCTCGGGTGGGGTCTTTATAAGAGAGGCAGAACTCATGGCACAGATGCTCCGGGCAGTGCGAGAGAAGAACACAAGGCAAAGCGGTACCCGACCAATCGGTTAGTTGGCAGCCGACCAGCGGGTGATATAAAGACACCCCGAAAATGCCTGAAAGTCCGCAAGCACCGGGGCGCACAGGTTTCGAGCGATTTTGGATGTCGGTTTATCGCCATTTACACGCAGGCAAAAAACTGTAAATAGCGACGATTTGTCGCAGAGCTTATTCTTTATTGATTGAACGTTCAATCAAAACAAAATAGACTGGCCTTCAATCCGATAGACGTTCCACGTCTGCCGGAAGGCCTAAGGAGATGTGCAAGATGCCCAAGGTCGGTATGCAACCCATCCGCCGTCAGCAGTTGATCGAAGCCACTTTGCAGGCTGTCGATCAGGTTGGAATGGGGGACGCCAGCATTGCGCTGATCGCCCGTTTGGCCGGTGTCTCGAACGGCATCATCAGTCACTATTTTCAGGACAAGAATGGCCTGATCGCTGCCACGGCGCAGTATCTGATGAGTGTCCTGAGCGAGAACGTCACCGCACGCCGTCAGGCGCTGACAGATGACAGCCCGCGGGCCCATCTGCAGGTGATCATCGAAGGCAACTTCGACGCCAGCCAGGTCAATGGCCCGGCAATGAAAACCTGGCTGGCCTTCTGGGCCACCAGCATGCACCACCCGTCATTGCACAGGTTGCAGCGGATCAACGATCACCGTCTGTATTCCAACCTGTGTTGCCAGTTCCGCCGCGTACTGCCGCTGGATGACGCGCGCAGTGCAGCCCGCGGCCTGGCGGCGCTCATTGACGGTTTGTGGTTGCGCGGTGCGCTGTCCGGAGATGCTTTCGACACTGCCCAGGCGCACCAGATCGCTTACGAATACATGGATTTCCAATTGGCCAAGCAGGTGAGTTAGAGCACACATAAACGCTCAACCCCTGAACTGCTACTGATCGGTGTTGCCACAACCTTAGGGGAACTGGCTTTACCAGCAGTGGTTACCGCCAACCCACTTATGCTCTTGCGAGGACTTTATGGCCCGTTTCGAACTGCAAAAACTCTACATTGATGGCGGCTACAGCGATGCCAGCAGCGACGCTACCTTCGAAGCCATCAACCCGGCTAACGGTGAAGTCCTCGCCAACGTCCAGCGCGCGACCAAGGAAGACGTGGAACGCGCCGTGGTCAGCGCCGAAAAGGGCCAGAAAATCTGGGCCGCGATGACCGCGATGGAGCGTTCGCGCATCCTGCGTCGCGCCGTCGACATCCTGCGCGAGCGCAACGATGAACTGGCAGCCCTGGAAACCCTCGACACCGGCAAATCGTTCTCCGAAACCAAGTACGTCGACATCGTCACCGGTGCGGACGTGCTGGAATACTACGCAGGCCTGGTACCGGCCATCGAAGGCGAGCAGATCCCGCTGCGCGACACTTCCTTCGTCTACACCCGTCGCGAGCCGTTGGGCGTGGTGGCCGGTATCGGCGCCTGGAACTACCCGATCCAGATCGCCCTGTGGAAATCTGCCCCTGCCCTGGCAGCCGGCAACGCAATGATCTTCAAGCCAAGTGAAGTCACTTCCCTGACGACCCTGAAACTGGCCGAAATCTACACTGAAGCCGGCGTTCCGGCTGGCGTGTTCAACGTTCTGACCGGCAGCGGCCGTGAAGTCGGCACCTGGCTGACCGAGCACCCGCGCATCGAGAAAGTGTCCTTCACCGGCGGCACCGACACCGGCAAGAAAGTCATGGCCAGCGCTTCGAGCTCGTCGCTCAAGGAAGTGACCATGGAGCTGGGCGGCAAATCGCCTTTGATCATTTTCGACGACGCCGACCTCGATCGTGCCGCCGACACCGCGATGATGGCCAACTTCTACAGCTCCGGCCAGGTCTGCACCAACGGCACTCGCGTGTTCGTACCGACCCATCTGAAAGCTGCGTTCGAAGCCAAGATCGCCGAGCGTGTAGCGCGCATCCGCATCGGCAATCCGGAAGACGAGAACACCAACTTCGGCCCGCTGGTCAGCTTCGCCCACATGGAAAGCGTGTTGGGTTACATCGCCAAGGGCAAAGAAGAAGGTGCTCGCGTTCTGTGCGGCGGCAGCCGTCTGACCGAAGGCGAATTCGCCAAAGGCGCCTTCGTGGCACCGACCGTGTTCACCGACTGCACCGACGAGATGACCATCGTTCGCGAAGAAATCTTCGGGCCGGTGATGGCGATCCTGACCTACGACAGCGAAGAAGAAGTAATCCGTCGTGCCAACGACACCGACTTCGGCCTGGCCGCCGGCATTGTCACCAAGGACCTGAACCGCGCTCACCGTGTGATTCATCAACTGGAAGCGGGTATCTGCTGGATCAACGCCTGGGGCGAGTCCGACGCGAAGATGCCGGTGGGTGGCTACAAGCAGTCGGGTGTTGGTCGTGAGAACGGCATCAGCTCGCTGAACAACTTCACGCGCATCAAATCGGTACAGGTCGAACTGGGCGATTACGCCTCGGTTTTCTAAGGCGGCATCTGCTTCGCCTGCGAGGCCGTCATCGCCAGCAGGCCGGCTCCCACAGGAGTACGCATTCCAATGTGGGAGCCAGCCTGCTGGCGATCGAGTGCGCAGCACTCGCAACGGTCTGACCTGACCTACTTCAAAGAGGGTGCATTCAATGTCCCAAGAATTCGATTACATCATCATCGGTGCCGGCTCTGCCGGTAACACCCTGGCGACCCGTCTGACTGAAGACGAAGGCGTCACCGTTCTGCTGCTCGAAGCCGGTGGCCCGGATTACCGTCTGGACTTCCGCACGCAGATGCCAGCCGCCCTGGCGTTTCCGCTGCAAGGCCGTCGCTACAACTGGGCCTACGAAACCGATCCTGAACCACACATGGACGGTCGCCGGATGGAATGCGGTCGCGGCAAGGGCCTGGGTGGCTCTTCGCTGATCAACGGCATGTGCTACATCCGCGGCAACGCCATGGACTACGACAACTGGGCCAAGCTGCCTGGCCTGGAAGACTGGGACTACCTGAACTGCCTGCCGTATTTCCGCAAGGCGGAAACCCGTGACATCGGCCCGAACGACTACCACGGTGGCGAGGGCCCGGTCAGCGTGACCACGCCAAAAGCCGGCAACAACCCGCTGTTCCACGCGATGGTTGAAGCAGGCGTGCAAGCCGGTTACCCGCGCACCGAAGACCTGAACGGTTACCAGCAGGAAGGCTTCGGCCCGATGGACCGCACCGTCACGCCGAACGGTCGGCGCGCCAGCACCGCTCGCGGCTACCTCGACACGGCCAAGAAGCGTTCGACCCTGACCATCGTCACCCACGCCCTGACCGACAAGATCCTGTTCGAAGGCAAGCGTGCGGTCGGCGTGCGTTACCTGATCGGCGCTGCAGAAGAGCGCGTTGAAGCCCGTGCCCGCAAGGAAGTGCTGCTGTGCTCCGGCGCCATTGCCTCGCCGCAAATCCTGCAACGCTCCGGCGTCGGCCCGGCCGAACTGCTGAACAAGCTCGACATCCCGGTGGTCCACGACCTGCCAGGCGTTGGCGAAAACCTGCAGGATCACCTCGAGCTGTACTTGCAGTACGCTTGCACTCAACCGGTTTCGCTGTACCCATCGCTGCTCTGGTACAACCAGCCAGCCATCGGTGCCGAGTGGCTGTTCAACGGCACCGGCATCGGCGCCAGCAACCAGTTCGAAGCCGGCGGTTTCATTCGTACCCGCGAAGATTTCGATTGGCCGAACATCCAGTATCACTTCCTGCCGGTGGCGATTAACTACAACGGCAGCAACGGTGTGAAAGAGCACGGTTTCCAGGCACACATGGGCTCCATGCGTTCGCCGAGCCGCGGTCGCATCCAGGCCAAGTCCAAGGATCCGCGCGAGTACCCGAGCATCCTGTTCAACTACATGGCCACCGAGCAGGATTGGCAGGAATTCCGCGACGGCATTCGCCTGACCCGTGAAATCATGCAACAGCCGGCGCTGGACCAGTACCGTGGCCGTGAAATCAGCCCGGGCATCGAAGTGCAAACCGATGAGCAGCTCGACAAGTTCATCCGCGAACACGCTGAAACCGCGTTCCACCCGTCCTGCTCGTGCAAGATGGGCACCGACGAAATGGCTGTGGTCGATGGCGAAGGCCGCGTGCATGGCATGCAGGGTCTGCGAGTGGTCGATGCCTCGATCATGCCGATCATCACCACCGGTAACCTGAATGCGCCAACGATCATGATCGCCGAGAAAATCGCCGACAAGATCCGCGGCCGCCAGCCTCTGCCGCGCAGCACGGCGGATTACTATGTGGCCGGTGATGCTCCGGTACGTGGCAAGCCGATGCGGGATGTGAGCCTGACTGCTCAGTAAGACAGTCAGACTGCGGCGCGGCCATCGCGGGCAAGTCGAACGTCGCACCGCCGCTCCCACAGGGATCTCGGGTGTTCACATAATCTGTGCTCACTGAATATCCAATGTGGGAGCGGCGGTGCGCCGTTCGACTTGCTCGCGAAAGGGCCCGGCCCAACAACCACACATCTGCACCCTGATACACCCGGCAATCCCTACCCCCTCTGCCCACGCCCTTGATCTACCCCACGCCCAGGCCTAATCTAGCGCCACGCAAACGTTTCACCCCCTTCGCCACACCGCGTCACCGCCACTCCATCCAGGGAGGTTCCCGAATGTTCGATTTCCACCCCCAGCTCAAGCAGCGCTTTGCTGCCTTGCGCACGGGCGCCGAGTTCTTTTCGCTACGCTATGTGCGCGAGTCCGGCCAGTACCTGTCAGTGCGCAAGAACGTCGCCGAACCGCCGAGCCTGAGTCGCGACGAAGGGGCGATGCTGACGGTGCGGGTCAATGGCGTTGAAGCCTATGCGGCGACCAACGACCTGTCGCAACCAGGCCTGCAAGCAGCACTCGAAAAAGCCGAGCAACAAGCCCGACTATTCAAGCCCCATGCCTTGCTCGACCTTCGCGAGCAGGCCGTTTCCAGTGATCGCGCCGACTACTTTTCGCCCAATCTCGATCAGCCCTTCCCCTCTCTCAGTGATTGCTATCAGCTGCTCGGCGCCGAATCCGCCGCTGTGCCCAAGGATGAGCGGCTGGTGAACTGGCAGGTCAGCATTGGCGTCACCCACGTCGAGCAGATCTACCTCAACAGCGCCGGCGCCGAGTTGCGCCAGGCCCAGCGCTTCGTTTACCCGGGCCTCGACGTCACTGCCTACGATGGGAACGACAGCCAGACCCGCAGCCTGGGCCGCGAGAACTTTGGCCAGCAGGGCGGTGCCGACGTGATCAGCCGCTGCGGACTGATCGGCGCCGGTCCGCAAGTAGCGGATCAGGCCCTGCAGTTGCTGCTGGCACCCAACACCCCGCAAGGCCCGCGTGACCTGCTATTGATGCCCGACCAGATGATGCTGCAAATCCACGAGTCCATCGGTCACCCCCTGGAGCTGGACCGCATCCTGGGCGATGAACGCAATTACGCGGGCACCAGCTTCGTCAAGGCGCAAGACTTCGGTCAACTGCAGTACGGCTCGCACTTGCTCAACGTGACCTTCGACCCAGACATTCCCGAACAACTCGCCAGTTATGGCCATGACGACGAGGGCAGCGCCGCCAGCAAGCAGTTTCTGATCAAGCAAGGTTTGTTACTGCGGCCATTGGGTGGTGCCCTCTCGCAGTTTCGTGCGGGCATGGAGGGCGTAGCCAACAGTCGCGCCTGTGGCTGGAACCGTCCGCCGATCGATCGCATGGCCAACCTGAACATTGAGCCCGGGGATCAACCGCTGGAGCAGCTCATCGGCAATATCGAGCACGGCATCCTGATGAGCACCAACCGCTCCTGGTCGATCGACGATGCACGCAACAAATTCCAGTTCGGCTGCGAGTGGGGCCAGTTGATCGAGAATGGCGAACTCAAGGGCGTGGTGAAAAACCCTAATTACCGGGCAATCTCTGCACAGTTCTGGAAAAACCTCAGCGCCGTCGGCGACGCCAGCACCTTCAAGGTATTAGGCACACCGAACTGCGGCAAAGGTGAACCGAATCAGGTGATCCGCGTGGGCCATGCCTCGCCCGCCTGTGTATTCAGCAACGTGGATGTATTCGGGGGAGACGCCTGATGAGTATTCCAATCAATCAGGCCGAGTCGTTCAAGGCCCTGGTGACCTGGCTGCAGGGCGCCATTCGCCAGCCGGAACAGTTCACCCTGAGCTACGCCGCCGAGTCCTCGGCTTTCGTGCGGTTCAACCATGGCAAGGTGCGCCAGGCCGGACAGGTGCAGCAGGCCAGCATCGGCTTCAAGCTGATCGACCAGGGCCGCCACGCCGACCTCGACATCACCCTGTCGGATGACCTCCGGGCAGATATCCAGCGTCTGGCCGAGGGCCTGCAGCAGCTGCGCGACACCCTGCCGCTATTACCGGAAGACCCGTACCTGCTGCTCAACTTCAACGACTGGCAGAGCCAGAACGTGCAGGATCATCCGCTACCGGAGACCGCGCAGGCTGTGGCTGAAATCACCCGCGCGGCGGCAGGCCTGGACCTTGTGGGCTTTTACGCAGCGGGTCCGATCAGCCGCGGTTTCGCCAGCTCTTCGGGAGCGTTCGGCTGGCATCAGGCGAACAGTTTCAATTTCGATTTCAGCCTGTTTCACGAAAACGGCCAGGCGGTAAAAGCCAGCTATGCCGGGCATGAGTGGAACAGCGAGGGTTTTGCCAAACGCTTCGAGCAAGCCCGCGAGCAACTTGAATTTCTCGGCCGCCCGCTACGCACCCTGGCGCCGGGTCAGTACCGCGCCTACCTCGCACCTGCTGCGCTGGAAGAAATCATCGGCATGCTGTGCTGGGGCGGGTTTTCCGCGCAGTCGATTGCCAGCAAGAGCAGCCCGCTGCAGAAGCTCTATGCCGGCGACCAGGCATTCAGTGCGTTGGTGTCGCTGGATGAACACGTGAGCGGTTCGTTGAGCCCGGCGTTTTCCGGTGAAGGTTATCCGCGCAGCGACCTGAAGCTGATCGTCGAAGGCCGGGCGGGCGAGCAGTTGGTGGGCTCACGCAGCGCCGCCGAATATGGCCTGGCCGCCAACGGCGCCGGCAGCGGTGAATCGCCCAGCGCCGTGAACATGGCGGCTGGTACGTTGCCGGACGCCGACATTCTCAAGCAATTGGGGACCGGCCTGTACATCAGCAACCTGTGGTATCTGAATTACTCGGACCAGCCAGGCGCCCGCATGACCGGCATGACGCGGTTCGCTACGTTCTGGGTCGAGAACGGCGAGATACAGGCACCGGTGAGCACCATGCGCTTTGATGACACGGCCTACAGCTTGCTCGGTTCTCAGTTGGAAGCGTTGACGCAGGAGCGGGAACTCCTGCTGTCCGCCAGCACCTATAGTCAGCGGGCAACGGCCTCGGCGTTGTTGCCGGGCGCGCTGATCAGTCGGTTAACCCTGACCCTGTAAATCCACAAATCCTTGTAGGAGCGAGCTTGCTCGCGAAAAACCGGAGAGCGCTGAGGGGCATCAGATGCCCCGCGTTATCGTTGACAACCATCGCGAGCAAGCTCGCTTCTACAGGTGCGTTGTTCCAATTGACAAGAGGTCCCATGCCCAATCGCCCGCCTCTGGATCCCGTCACCGCCCGCTGGCTGCCTTGGGTGGTGGCCATCGCTTTTTTCATGCAGTCCCTCGATGGGACCATCCTCAACACCGCACTGCCGGCCATGGCCCGCGATCTGGCGGAAGATCCGTTGCG
Source organism: Pseudomonas sp. 65/3-MNA-CIBAN-0223 (assembly GCF_040310425.1). Classification (NCBI taxonomy): domain Bacteria; kingdom Pseudomonadati; phylum Pseudomonadota; class Gammaproteobacteria; order Pseudomonadales; family Pseudomonadaceae; genus Pseudomonas; species Pseudomonas sp. 65/3-MNA-CIBAN-0223. The sequence goes on along the minus strand of NZ_JBEOPV010000005.1, from coordinate 160,925 downwards.
CATGCAAGGCGTGATCATTGCCTACATGCTCACCGTCGCCTTGCTGATCCCGGCTTCGGGCTGGATCGCCGATCGTTTTGGCACCCGCAAGATATTCTTCGGCGCCATCCTGCTGTTCAGCATCGGCTCGTTGCTGTGCGCACTGTCCAATAGCCTGGGCATGCTGATCGGCGCCCGGGTCATCCAGGGCCTGGGCGGCGCGCTGATGCTGCCGGTCGGTCGCCTGGTAGTGCTGCGCGCCTATCCGCGGTCAGAGCTGGTGCGGATCATGGGCTTTATCACCATCCCCGGTCTACTCGGCCCACTGCTGGGCCCCACCACTGGCGGCTGGATGGTTGAGTATTTGTCCTGGCACTGGATCTTCCTGCTCAACCTGCCGGTGGGTGTCATCGGTTGCTACGCCGTGTGGAAATTCATTCCCGACCTGCGCGGCACCGAGCGTACCCGCTTCGACAGCCTTGGCTTCCTGCTGTTTGGCGCCGCGATGGTGCTGATCACCATCGCCATGGAGGGCCTGGGCGAGCTGCACCTGCCGCACCTGCGCGTGATGTTGCTGCTGTTCGCCGGCATGGCCTGCCTGGCTGCGTATTGGCTAAGAGCGGGGCACATCGACAATCCGCTGTTTGCGCCTTCGCTGTTCAAGACCCGGACCTTTGCCGTGGGCATCCTCGGTAATCTGTTCGCCCGCCTCGGCAGCGGCGCCTTGCCGTTCCTTGTACCGCTGCTGCTGCAAGTAGCGCTGGGCTACTCGCCCTCCCAGGCCGGCATGAGCATGTTGCCACTGGCCGCCGCAGCCATGGTCGCCAAGTCGGTGGCTCGGCCGCTGATCGAACGCCTGGGTTATCGCATCGTGCTGACTGGCAACACCCTGGCCCTGGGGGTGATGCTCGCGAGCATGGGCCTGGTCAGCGAGCAGACGCCCTATTGGCTGCTGTTGGGCATGCTGGCGATCCTGGGTGCAATCAACTCGCTGCAATTCACTGCAATGAACACGGTGACCCTGATCGACCTGGACGACGCCAGCGCCAGCAGCGGCAACAGTTTGCTGTCCGTGGTTGCGCAATTGTCCCTGAGCCTGGGAGTTGCTTGCGCCGGCGCATTGCTCGGCGGCTTCACCGCCGAAGTCGGCAATGACGGCGTGGACACGGTGCTGGGCGCCTTCCAGCTGACCTTCGTGACCGTGGGAATCATGGCGATGCTGGCGGCTGCCATCTTCTCGCAGCTATCGAAGGAAGACGGACGGCGTGTCAAACGTCCAGAGGAGCACATCGAACCTTAGTTTGAGGACGACAAGTGGCTGCGCCTGGCGACTTTCCGTCCGGAAAATACAGGCCAGTAGCCACGGGACTGATACACTACGCGACATTTTGTTTTGCAGGCCAGTCCCGTGACCACCATCGCCACCGCTTTTAATACTTTGCCGCTGTCCGCCGCCATGCTGGCTAACCTCGACTCCCTCGGTTATGCCCAGATGACGCCGATCCAGGCGCAAAGCTTGCCGGTGATCCTCAAGGGGATGGACCTGATCGCCCAGGCCAAGACCGGCAGCGGCAAGACCGCAGCCTTCGGTATCGGCCTGTTGAACCCGATCAATCCGCGCTTCTTCGGTTGCCAGGCACTGGTCATTTGCCCGACTCGCGAGCTGGCCGACCAGGTGGCCAAGGAAATCCGTCGCCTGGCCCGTGCCGAAGACAACATCAAGGTCCTGACCTTGTGCGGCGGCGTGGCATTCGGCCCGCAGATCGGCTCGCTGGAGCACGGCGCGCACATCATCGTCGGCACACCGGGTCGCATCCAGCAGCACCTGCGCAAGGGCTCGCTGGTGCTGCATGGCCTGAATACGCTGATTCTCGACGAAGCCGACCGCATGCTGGACATGGGTTTCTACGATTCCATCGAAGAAATCATCATGCAGGCCCCGGAACGTCGCCAGACCCTGCTGTTCTCGGCTACCTACCCGGTCGGCATCAAGCAGCTGGCGTCCAAGTTCATGCGCAACCCTCAGCAAGTGAAGGCCGAGGCATTCCACGACGACACGCAGATCGAACAGCGCTTTTACGAAATCTCCCCGGAAGAGCGTATGGACGCGGTCGTCAAAGTCCTCGCGCATCACCGTCCGGCTTCCTGCGTAGCCTTCTGCTTCACCAAGCAGCAAGTTCAGGAAACGGTTGATCACCTGACCTCCAAAGGTATCTCCGCCGTCGGCCTGCACGGCGACCTGGAACAGCGCGATCGCGACCAGGTATTGGCGATGTTCGCCAACCGCAGCACTTCAGTACTGGTTGCCACCGATGTCGCCGCACGCGGCCTGGACATCGATGCACTGGACATGGTGATCAACGTCGAGCTGGCACGTGACTCGGAAATCCACATTCACCGCGTTGGCCGTACCGGTCGTGCTGGCGAGAAGGGTATCGCAATCAGCCTGGTCGCCCCGTCCGAAGCGCACCGCGCCCAGGCCATCGAACAACTGCAGAAATCGCCGTTGAGCTGGGATCAGCTGGACAACCTCAAATCCCAGGGCGGCGCCCCACTGCTGCCGGTGATGAGCACGCTGGTGATTGGCGCAGGCCGTAAAGACAAAGTTCGCCCTGGTGACATTCTGGGCGCACTGACAGGCGACGCCGGCATCCCCGGCGCCCAGGTCGGCAAGATCGCCATTTTCGATTTCCAGGCCTACGTGGCAGTGGAACGTGGCATTGCCAAGCAGGCTTTGCAGCGCCTGAACGACGGTAAGATCAAAGGCCGCTCGCTGCGCGTGCGTATCTTGTAAGAGATCATCTGCCCAACGAATATCCCCTGTGGGAGCGAGCTTGCTCGCGATGAGGCCAGCACATTCAGCATCAATGTTGTCTGTCAGTCGGCCATCGCGAGCAAGCTCGCTCCCACAGTTTGTTTTGTGGTGACACATCTAGAGGACACCGTTTTGCGCTCTACCGAAGTCGTGATCATTGGCGCTGGCGCCGCAGGTTTGATGTGTGCGCTGACCGCCGCCGGGCGCGGGCGCAAAGTGATGTTACTGGACCACGCGAACAAGGCCGGCAAGAAAATCCTGATGTCGGGCGGTGGTCGCTGCAATTTCACCAACATGTACACGGAACCGGGCAATTTCCTGTCCCAGAATCCCCATTTTTGCAAATCCGCACTGGCGCGTTACACCCAGTGGGATTTCATCGCTATGGTCGCCAAGCACGGCGTGCCGTACCACGAGAAAAAGCTCGGCCAGCTGTTCTGCGATAACAAATCCAGTGACATCCTCGAGATGCTGCTCAACGAGTGCGACCAGGTCGGCGTCAGCCTGCACCTGGACACCTCGATCCAGACCATCGAGAAAATCGAAAGCGGCTATCTGCTGGACACCACGCTGGGCCAGTTGAGCTGCCAATCCCTGGTCATCGCCACGGGCGGCCTGTCGATTCCGACGCTGGGTGCTACCGGTTTCGGTTATCAGGTGGCCAGGCAATTCGGCCACGAATTACTGCCTACCCGCGCCGGGCTGGTGCCCTTCACCATCACCGATCAGCTCAAGGAGTTGTGCACCGAGCTGTCCGGCACGTCGGTGGATTGCCTGGTGAGCTGCAACGAGCAAAGCTTTCGCGAGAACATTCTGTTCACCCATCGCGGCCTCAGCGGGCCGGCGATTTTGCAGATTTCCTCGTTCTGGGAGTCTGGCGACGCCGTCGAGATCAACTTGATGCCCGACCATGATGTACCGGCCTGGTTGCAGCAACAGCAAGCCGAACGCCCGAACAGTGAGCTGAAGACCTTGCTGGGGGAAATCTTCACCAAGAAGATGGCCAACCTGCTGGCCGACAACTGGTTCGTCTCCAAGCCGATGAAGCAGTACACCCACGGGGAATTGGCCGAGATTGCCGAGAAACTGGCCAGCTGGAAGGTGGTACCGGCAGGGACTGAAGGGTATCGAACGGCAGAGGTGACCCTGGGCGGCGTCGACACGCACGAGGTGTCGTCGAAGACCATGGAATCACTGAAAAGCCCTGGCCTGTATTTCATCGGTGAAGTGCTGGATGTCACCGGCCACCTGGGCGGCTTCAACTTCCAGTGGGCCTGGGCTTCAGGCTACGCCGCCGCGCAGTACGTCTGAAACACCGCGCAACGCACCCCGTAGGAGCTGTCGAGAGAAACGAGGCTGCGATCTTTTGATCTTCAAGATCAAGATCAAAATCAAAAGATCGCAGCCTTCGGCAGCTCCTACGGGACCGTGTTCTGCCGGACAAGGAACAGATTTTGCTGTCAGATGTGATCGACGCCATTGCGTCAACGTCATTACTGGCTCAATTTAGCGTCATTGCCTCGGAAGGCCTTCGCACTTCATGCCATCAAGTTCATTTCGTCAGTCTCTGCGCCGCCTCTGGGCACTGGATAAATTCAGCTACAGCGTGCGGGTGTTCATTGCCCTGACCGGCAGCATGGCGCTGTGCTGGTATCAGGATGAAATGGGCCTGCTGATTCCACTGTTCCTGGGGATCATCGCCAGCGCCCTGGCCGAGACCGACGACAGTTGGCAAGGCCGCCTCAATGCCCTGGCGGTTACGCTGGTGTGCTTCAGTGTTGCCGCACTCTCGGTCGAGCTGCTGTTCCCCTATCCCATTGTCTTTGTCATCGCCCTGGCCCTCGCCAGCTTCGGCCTGACCATGCTCGGCGCCCTGGGCGAACGCTATGGGGCGATTGCCTCGGCGACCCTGATTCTGTCGGTCTACACCATGATCGGCGTGGACCAGCGCGGGGGCGCGGTCACCGATTTCTGGCATGAACCGCTGCTGCTGGTGGCCGGTGCGGCATGGTACGGCCTGCTCTCGGTGCTGTGGCAGGCGATGTTTTCCAATCAGCCAGTGCAACAGAGCCTGGCGCGACTGTTCCGTGAACTGGGTTTCTACCTGAAGCTGAAATCTTCGCTGTTCGAACCGATACGGCAAATGGACGTGGAAGCTCGTCGCCTGGAACTGGCGCAGCAGAATGGTCGGGTGGTCGCCGCCCTCAACGCCGCCAAGGAAATCATCCTGCATCGGGTCGGCAATGGTCGCCCCGGCTCGAAAGTCAGCCGCTACCTGAAGCTGTACTTCCTCGCGCAGGACATCCACGAGCGCGCCAGCTCCTCGCATTATCCCTACAACGCCCTGGCGGACGCGTTCTTCCACAGCGACGTGCTGTTCCGTTGCCAGCGTCTGCTGCGCCAGCAAGGCAAAGCCTGCCGCGCCCTGGCGGAGTCGATCCAGATGCGCCAGCCGTTCGTCTACGACGCCAGTTTCGCCGAGGCCCTGAGCGACCTGCACGCTTCTCTCGAACACCTGCGAGTGCAGAGCAACCCGGCCTGGCGCGGCCTGCTGCGCTCGCTGCGGGCGTTGGCGGCCAATCTCGGCACCCTCGACCGCCTGCTCAGCGACGCGAGTAATCCCGACGCCCTGGCCGACGCCACCGACAGCAGCCTGCTCGACCGTTCGCCCCGCAGCCTCAAGGATGTCTGGATTCGTCTGCGCACGCAGCTGACACCCACCTCGTTGCTGTTCCGCCACGCCTTGCGATTGCCCCTGGCCTTGAGTATCGGCTACGGCATGGTGCATTTGATCCACCCGTCCCAGGGTTACTGGATCATCCTCACGACACTGTTTGTCTGTCAGCCCAACTATGGCGCCACCCGGCGCAAGCTCGGTCAGCGGATTATCGGCACTGCCATTGGCCTGACCGTGGCCTGGGCGCTGTTCGACCTGTTTCCCAACCCGCTGGTGCAGTCGTGCTTCGCGATCGCCGCAGGCGTGGTGTTCTTTATCAACCGCACCACCCGCTACACCCTGGCAACCGCCGCGATCACCCTGATGGTGTTGTTCTGCTTCAATCAGGTCGGCGACGGTTACGGTTTGTTCCTGCCCCGGCTGTTCGATACCTTGCTGGGCAGCCTGATCGCCGGCCTGGCGGTGTTCCTGTTCCTGCCGGACTGGCAGGGTCGACGCCTGAACCAAGTCCTGGCCAACACCCTCACCTGCAACAGCATCTATCTGCGTCAGATCATGCAGCAGTATGCCGCCGGCAAGAGCGATGACCTGGCCTATCGCCTGGCCCGACGCAATGCCCACAACGCCGATGCGGCCCTGTCCACGACATTGGCCAATATGCTGATGGAGCCTGGGCATTTCCGTAAGGAGGCCGATGTCGGCTTCCGCTTCCTGGTGCTCTCGCACACCTTGCTCAGTTATCTGTCCGGCCTCGGCGCCCACCGCGAGACGCTGTTGCCGGCGGAGATGCGCGAGTACTTGATCGAGGGCGCCGGCATCAAGCTGGCCGCCAGCATCGACGAAATCGCCCAGGGTCTGGCAAGCAAGACGCCCATCGCAATTCAGAGCGATGAAGAAGAAGCGCTGGCCAATGAGCTCGAACAGATGCCGGACGAGATCGATGAAGGGCAGCGCCTGGTGCAGACTCAATTGGCACTGATCTGCCGTCAGCTCGGGCCGTTACGGACCTTGGCGGCGCATTTGATCAAGGACGGCAGCGAAGTTTGAAGCCTGGAGCGGCCTCCGCCTTCACATGCCATGCTGCTTGAACAACCGCGCATAGCTTCCATCCGCCTTCATTGCCGCAATCTCCCGATCGAATCCCGCAACGATCTGCTCATGCTGGGGGTTCTTCAGGCTGACCAGGATATGCAGGCTGTTCTCGCTCAAAGGCTTGGGCAGGAACTCCACTGAGTTGCGTACCTTGGCGGATTCGCGCGACAGGTAGTAACGCGCCACGAACTCATCTTCCAGCGTGAGTTTTACCCGGTCGGCAGCGAGCATCCGCACCGCCATGGCAAAGCTGTGCACCGGGACTTTCTGCAGCGACACATCGTCGTCGAATGCCCTGGAATAGGCGTAACCCCGCACCACCGCGATCGGGTAGGTGTGCAGCTGCTGCAGGTTGTTGTATTCGATGGGGGCGTCTTTGCGCTTGATGAAGCGCACCCGGTTCAACAGATACTCACCGGAAAATTGCCCGATCCGGGTGCGTTCCTCGTTGTACCAGGCATTGACCAGCACGTCATAACGCCCCTCGCCAACCCCGAGCATGGCCCGCGCCCAAGGCACCTGCTCGAAGTCGCTGGCGTAACCGGCGCGCGCCAATGCAGTGCTGACAATGTCTGTGGCCAAGCCGCCATTGATCAGCGTGGCATCGGTAAACGGCGGCCAGGCATCCGCCACCAGCCGCAGCTTTTCCGCCTGAGCATTCTGAAACAACAACAGCAATCCGATCAGAACAAAGGCATGAGGCACTCGCGGCATGCTGGAAAATCCTTGGCGGGCGGGCTGTCATCGAAGATTACACAAAGAAGAGTGAGCCGCACGAATTGAATGATGGCATTTTGGCCTTTGTCACAGAATTCTGCGTCATCAAGACATCTTCCCTCAGGGCGCTTAGTATCAGAGCAACGTTGAACAAGGAATTTGAAGATGACAGTTGAATGGGTCTGCAAACACCATAGCGATCTGGGTAAAGAGCAGCTGTACGCCATCTTGCAACTGCGGGCGGAAGTCTTCGTGGTCGAGCAGAAGTGTGTGTACCAGGACATCGATGGCCAGGACCTGGAAGGCGACACCCGCCATCTGATGGCCTGGAGCGACGACCGGCTGGTGGCCTATCTGCGCCTGCTCGACCCGGAGCTGCAGGGCGGCGATGTAGTGATCGGGCGGGTGATCATTGCACCTCAGGTGCGCGGCACCGGGCTGGGTCATGACCTGATGGCCCAGGCGCTGAAACAGGCAGAAAAGCATTGGCCGGATATGCCGATCTATCTCTCGGCCCAGGCGCATTTGCAGGGGTATTATGGGCGGTACGGGTTTGTGGTGGCAGGTGAAGAATACCTGGAGGATGACATTCCACACATAGGCATGCGTCGTCCTTAGGATAGTCGCGAGCAAGCCCGCTCCCACAGTTTTTTGCCAGGGTTCGGGACCTGCGGCGTTGCGCACATCATTTTGGGAGCGGGCTTGCTCACGAAGAGGTCAGCACCAGCACCGCACAATCAGGGATACTCAAGCACCGCCTTGACCTGCTGCAAATTGCGCTCAATCCACCCCCGATCAATCGCCCCCCAATCGCGAATGCGATAGCGGCCGGCATGATTGCGCGCGCCCTCCTCCTGCTCGAACTCGCAGACGATATCCAGGTCGGCCAGCGCTGCGATGGTGTCCTGCGCCGTACGCCGGGGCATGCCTGTTGACTCGGTCAGCGCCGGAACGCTGCTGGCGAGTCCGCTGTCGATCAGGTAGGCCACGTACAGGCGGCGATAGAAACTGGTTTTGGTCTTGCTCACGTTCGGTCCTTGTTATTGGAAGATCAGAGAATCGCAGCCTTCGGCAGCTCCTACAGCATATCCCGCCAAGTCAGGTACACCCGCAGGTCAAACTCCACCTGGTGATACCCAGGCAACATGTGTTCACACAACTTGTAGAAAGCCTTGTTGTGATCCGATTCCTTGAAGTGCGCCAGTTCGTGCACCACGATCATCTTCAGGAACTCGGACGGAGCCTCCTTGAACAACGAAGCCACCCGGATCTCTTTCTTCGCCTTGAGCTTGCCGCCCTGCACTCGGGAAATGGTGGTGTGCAGGCCGAGGGCGCGATGGGTCAGGTCCAGACGGTTGTCGAACAGCACCTTGTCGATCGCAGGGGCGTTACGCAGGTATTCCTGCTTGAGGTCCAGCGCATAGGTGTACAGCGCCTTGTCGCTCTGCACACCATGTTTGTCCGGGTAGCGCCGGGTCAGGTACTCGCCCAGCCGCTTCTCGGCGATCAGCTGGCGAACCTGATCCTGCAGCGCGGCGGGATAGGCCTGGAGGTATTTCAACGCAGTCATGAAAAGGGCAACATCAATGACGAACAGGCCGCCAGTGTAGCGAATTCACGATGCCAGCGTGTTCCAGTCGAACGGCAGGACAAATTCGCCGACGTCCTCGGCCACCATCGGTCGCGCTACCAGGAAGCCCTGCACATATTCGCAACCGTGCGCCTGCAGCCATTCATATTGCGCGACGGTTTCCACGCCTTCGGCAATGACCAGAATCCCGTACTGGCGGCACAAATCAATCACATTGCTCACCAATGCCGCATCCCGGGACGACTGCGGCAACCGGGCGATCAGATGCCTGTCGATTTTCAAGGTGTCCAGCTCCAGGTCGCGCAGATTCGACAACGAACATGCGCCAGAGCCGAAGTCATCCAAAGCGACCCGCACCCCCAGGTTGCGCAGCAAACGCAGTTGCTTGCGAGTTTCCTCGGGGTTTTGTGCCAACGCCGCCTCGGTGACTTCGACTTCCAGATGGCGAGGCTTGAGCCCATGACGCTCCAGCACCTGGCGCAACTCAGTGGCCAGGTTCGGCATGCCGAACTGGGTACTGCTCAAACTCACTCCCAGCACCAGGTCCTCGGCAAACACGGCTTCCCACGCCTTGCGCTGTCCCGCACCGCGCTGGTAGATCCAGCTGCCCAGGCGACTGATCAGCCGCGCTTCTTCCAGCAACGGCAAAAACAGCCCGGGCGGCACGTCACCAACGCTGGGGTGCTGCCAGCGCAACAGGGCTTCGAACCCGCGAATCTGCCCACCGTTAATGGCCACCTGGGGCTGGTAGACCAGGTTGAAATCACGGTTCTCGATGGCGTCGCGCACGCTCTCCTCAAGCATCAATCGTGAGCGCGCGCGGCCGTTCATTTCATGGTCATAAAAGCGGTACTGCTGGCGACCGGCACGCTTGGCTTCGTACATGGCGATGTCCGCCGCACGCAACAAACCATCAAGGTTGGAACCGCAGTCCGGGAATGTGGCGATGCCGATACTGGCACCCAGCGCGACGTCCAGGCCATCAATCTGCTGACAGACCGAGACCCGCTCGATCAGCTTTTCGGCGATCCGCGCTGCCTGCTCGGGAAACTCCAGGTCCAGCAGCGCTGTGAACTCGTCGCCGCCCATGCGGGCGAGAATATCCAAGGGTTGCAAACAGGCCTTCAATTGCTCGGAAACCCAGCGCAGCACCCTGTCCCCGGCATCATGACCGAGCGAATCGTTCACCCGCTTGAAGCCATCAAGGTCCAGGTACAACAACACCCACGCGCTGTCGGAGCGCTCACCGCGCAGCAGCAGATTCTCAACCGTCTGATAGAAACCTCGACGATTAAGCAGCCCCGTAAGGGGGTCGGTAATGGCCTGAAACTCCAGTTGCTTATGCAGATGGCGCACCACTGACATGTCGAGCACCGTCACCACCATAGCGCGCTGTTCAGCAGGCAATGGTGCACAGGACAGCGCAACCGGCACCTGCTGATTGGGGGCCGTTCGCAGCAGCGCATCGTGCAGACGCAGGGTTTCACCGCGCCTGTAGCCGGCCAGCAGTTCGGAATCGGCCCACAGGGCAATATGCGGTTTTTGCAGGAAATCCAGAAACTCCTTGCCCTCCAGTTCCTGCACAGTAGCACTGAGCATCCGCGACATCGCCGGATTCGCAAAGCGAATCAGACCGCCCTCATCGACCACCAGAATGCCTTCGGCGGCGTTATCCAGCACCGACGCATTAAACGCGCGAGCGAGTTCCAGATCGTGGCTCAGGCGTTGCAGCGCCCGGCGATTGCGTTGATGCTCGAGCAGCGCCTGAACTTTTGGCTTGAGAATCTGCGGGTCGAAGGGTTTAAACAGGTAATCCACCGCGCCGCTGGCATAGCCCTTGAGCACGGCGTCCTGAGACTGTTCGTTGGCCGTGAGGAAGATGATCGGGGTAAGACGGGTTCGCTGACTGCCCCGCATCAACTGCGCGACCTCAAAACCGTCCATGCCTGGCATCTGCACATCCAGCAGCACCAGGTCGACATCATGCTCCAGCATCAACCCCAAGGCCTCGAAACCCGAGGTGGCGGTCATGACCTGCCAATCCTCACGTTCGAGCAAGGCCCGCATGCTAATCAGATTTTCCGGGTAATCATCGACGATTAACAGAATCGAATTGCCTTCACCTGGCGTAAGTGGCCCGCATTCCATGCTGCTTCTCTTCGTTCGGGGAGTCAGGCCGGTTTTTTTGAAAAACCGGACAAATACTAAGCCCTCACTCTAGACCTGGATCCAACAAAGCAGTAGCTGTCAGAGCGCCATCATCTAACTAAAGCGTTAATTCACCGACTAACGGTCACGGCTGTAGCCCCCTGAAACCGGGGAAGATGGCTTTTTGACAGGATTTTGACGTCACCCATCTGTCAGTTTTGCGTTAACAAGGCGGGCTTACGCGCTTATAAAGGCCCACCTCCGAGCTGCGTGCCAGAGCGTCTGGTACGTGCGTGCAAGAAAACTGTGGAAGCTTTGTCTATGATCGATCTCGCAACCTGGAACCTGAGTGTTCCTGTCGGCAATCCGCCCTACACCGTTGAAACAGCCAAATTGGTGAAGGGGTTCAAGGATCAATACTTCCACTCCGACACCGGCACATTATTTTTCTGGTCCCCGGTGACCGGTTCACGCACTGAAAATGCCAAATACCCGCGCACTGAACTTCGTGAAACCTATAGCAATGGCACGCTTCGCAACTGGTACTACCCCGACGCCGACAACTCCCTGCGCGCAACCCTGGCGGTCAATCAGGTGCCCAGTTCAGGCAAGTTGGTCATCGGTCAGATCCATGCCTACGACAGCCAGAAACCCATGGTAAAACTCGAATACCAGTACAAGACCAAGACGCAAACCGGGAATATCGTTGCCAAAGTGCGCATGCACCCGGATGACGGCGAAGGTCGGGTCATTACACTGGCGACCGGCATCAAGCTCGACCGGCAGTTTTCCTACCTCATTCACCTCAGCCCCGGCGGCGCATTGGGTATCAGTGCTGCGGGATATCAATGGGACACCAACATCAGCGCCACCTGGCGCGACAAGCCGCTGTATTTCAAGGCGGGTGTTTATGTCCAGGACAATACGGGGTACACCAGCGAAGGTGCCAAGGTGACGTTCAGCAAACTGGATATTGATCACGACAAGTAGCGCGAACACATTCTGTGTTGTGTCGGGGGCCTTGCATGCGCTGGAGCGCAGGACATCCCGGAACCTCGGAACGACAGGCAAAAAAAACCCGCATCGCTGCGGGTTTTTCAGTGCTGACTGAAGCCTGACTCAGTTGACCTTGGCGTTCAACTCGCCCTTCAGGTAACGCTGGTACATACCTTCCAAGGAGATCGGCTTGATCTTCGAAGCGTTGCCGGCAGTGCCGAAGGCTTCGTAGCGCGCAATGCACACGTCGCGCATGGCGGTGACGGTGGCGCCGAAGAATTTACGCGGGTCGAACTCGCTTGGGTTGGTAGCCATCAGGCGACGCATCGCACCAGTGGAAGCCAGGCGCAGGTCAGTGTCGATGTTGACCTTGCGCACGCCATGCTTGATGCCTTCGACGATTTCTTCAACCGGAACGCCGTAGGTTTCTTTAATGTCGCCACCGTACTGGTTGATGATCGCCAGCCAGTCCTGAGGCACCGAAGACGAGCCGTGCATCACCAGGTGAGTGTTGGGGATGCGTTTGTGGATCTCTTTGATACGATCGATCGCCAGCACGTCGCCAGTAGGCGGCTTGGTGAACTTGTAGGCGCCGTGGCTGGTGCCGATGGCAATTGCCAAGGCGTCGACCTGAGTGCGCTTGACGAAGTCAGCAGCTTCTTCCGGGTCGGTCAGCATCTGGCTGTGATCCAGTACGCCTTCGGCCCCGATGCCGTCTTCTTCACCGGCCATGCCGGTTTCCAGGGAGCCCAGGCAACCTAACTCGCCCTCAACCGAAACACCGCAGGCGTGAGCCATGGCAACGGTTTGCTGGGTGACGCGAATGTTGTAGTCGTAGTCAGTTGGGGTCTTGCCGTCTTCGCCGAGGGAGCCGTCCATCATCACCGAGCTGAAGCCCAGCTGGATCGAGCGCTGGCAGACGTCAGGGCTGGTGCCGTGGTCCTGGTGCATGCACACCGGGATGTGCGGGAATTCTTCGATAGCCGCCAGGATCAGGTGACGCAGGAACGGCGCGCCAGCGTATTTGCGAGCACCGGCCGAAGCCTGGACGATCACCGGGGAGTCAGTCTTGTCAGCGGCTTCCATGATGGCGCGCATCTGCTCAAGGTTGTTGACGTTGAAGGCTGGAACGCCGTAGCCGAACTCGGCTGCGTGGTCCAACATCTGGCGCATGCTGATAAGTGCCATTGTGTGTGTCTCTCCCGGTTTGGGTCGTTAATCGTGCCAGCCTGCCGTAGCGGCGGCGGCTATTCAAGTTATTGCAGATCGGGGGTTGGCCCTGCCTGCGAATTCGGTGTTGCATCGGCCCCCTGTAGGAGCGAGCTTGCTCGCGAAGATGGCCCAGACAGCGCGGGCACTCAGGCACCCAGCGTTATCGTTAACGACCATCGCGAGCAAGCTCGCTCCTACAGATGGCAACCGCGGCCAATCAAATCATTGGTGGCGACCCAGTACACCAGGCCTTCCTCACCTTTCATGTGAAACGCCAGCATGTCGTTGCTGTACAGCGCACCCGAGGCGCCCTGTTCCTGCTTCAGGCGATAGACCTGATCTGCCCCGCCGAGGCGCACATCCACCGCCTCACGGCTGGCATCGGTATAGCGCCACAGCACCTTGGCCTGGCTGTCACAGGTCCAGCTCGTCCAGCTGTCAGTCGGTTGGGCAGGCGTGAACAGGTTGAAATTCGAGCAACCTGCCAGCAGTGCCAATGCCGTAACGGCGATAAAACCTTTCATCCATGTTCCTCGACTGGCGGCACGCGCCGCCAGCGCTGGGTAAAGAGTCAGACCCGTCAAGGGCAACCATGTTCCTTGGCCGGCGTCCGGGTCTCATATTTCTCCAGGCCATCAGGCCCGGAACGCTTGTTGATCACCGGGTTGGTCTCGGCCTGCCAGTCAGCCTGGTAACAGCCTTTTTCCACCTCGGACGGTGCAGGCTCCGGCTTGGCCTTGGGATTACTCCCGCAGGCGGCCAGCGATGCCACGACGACCAACAGCGCCAGTGTCTTGACCATGTGAACACTCCCTTTCCTGGTCAACAGAGCAGACCTCAGGCCTTGGCCCGGCTTTCCAGGACTTCAACCGCCGGCAGCACTTTGCCTTCGACGAATTCGAGGAACGCACCGCCGCCGGTAGAAATGTAGGAGATCTGGTCGGCAACGCCATATTTATCGATAGCGGCCAGGGTATCTCCGCCACCGGCAATGGAGAAGGCCGAGCTTTCGGCGATGGCCTGGGCCAGGACCTTGGTGCCGTTGCCGAACTGGTCGAACTCGAACACGCCCACCGGGCCGTTCCACAGGATGGTTTTGGACGATTTCAGCAACTCGGCGAAATTCGCCGCGGTCTGCGGGCCGATGTCCAGAATCATGTCATCGGCGGCCACGTCGGCGATCAGCTTGACGGTGGCGGTCGCACTTTCGGCGAACTCCTTGGCCACCACCACGTCTACCGGCAGCGGCACGCTGACCTTGGCGGCGATTGCGCGAGCGGTGTCCAGCAGGTCCGGCTCGTACAGGGATTTACCAACCGGATGGCCGGCTGCGGCCAGGAACGTGTTGGCAATGCCGCCGCCGACGATCAGCTGGTTGCAGATCTGGCTCAGGCTGTTGAGTACGTCGAGCTTGGTCGACACCTTCGAGCCGGCGACGATGGCGGCCATTGGCTGGGCTGGTGCACCCAGGGCTTTGCCCAGTGCGTCCAGTTCAGCAGCGAGCAGCGGACCTGCAGCGGCGACTTTGGCGAATTTGGCCACGCCATGGGTCGAACCTTCGGCTCTGTGAGCGGTGCCGAAGGCGTCCATCACGAACACGTCGCACAGTGCGGCGTATTGCTGGGCCAGTTCGTCAGCGTTCTTTTTCTCGCCCTTGTTGAAGCGCACGTTTTCGAACAACACGATGTCGCCGGCCTTGACCTCAACGCCGCCCAGGTAATCGGCAACCAGTGGCACTTCGCGGCCCAGGGCCTTGCTCAGGTAATCGGCGACTGGCTTGAGGCTGTTCTCGGCCGAGAACTCGCCTTCGGTCGGACGGCCAAGGTGCGAGCAGACCATCACGGCTGCACCTTTCTCCAGGGCCAGCTTGATGGTCGGCAGCGAGGCCAGGATTCGCGCATCGCTGGTGACAACACCGTCCTTGACTGGGACGTTGAGGTCTTCGCGAATCAGTACGCGCTTACCTTGCAGATCGAGGTCGGTCATCTTCAACACGGTCATGGGTCGCATTTCCTGAGTTACGGCTTTTGAGAAGCAGAGAGTGGAGAAGCTGCTTGCAGATAGTGCTCTGCAACGTCCAGCATTCGGTTGGCAAAACCCCATTCGTTGTCGAACCAGGCCAGGATGTTCACCAGCTTGGGGCCGGAGACCCGAGTCTGACTGGCATCGACGATGGCAGAATGTGGGTCGTGGTTGAAATCACAGCTTGCGTGAGGCAACTCGGTATAGGCGAGCAAGCCCTTGAGCGGACCGCTGGTGGCCGCCTCGCGCAGGATCCGGTTGATCTCGGTGGCATCAGTAGCGGTAGCGGTCTGCATCGTAATGTCGAGGCAGGAGACGTTTACCGTCGGCACCCGCACGGCTTTGGCCTGAATTCTGCCGGCAAGTTCCGGCAACAGGCGTTCGATGCCACGCGCCAGACCAGTGGACACCGGAATCACCGACTGAAACGCCGAACGGGTGCGGCGCAGGTCTTCGTGGTGATAGGCGTCGATCACTGGCTGATCGTTCATCGCCGAGTGAATGGTGGTGATCGACACGTAATCCAGGCCAATCGCCTTGTCCAGCAGGCGCAACAGCGGCACGCCGCAGTTGGTGGTGCAGGACGCGTTGGACACCAGCAGCTCGGCGCCGGTCAGGCAATCCTGGTTCACACCGTAGACGATAGTGGCGTCAACGTCGGCCTCGCTGGCCATCGGCTGGGAAAACAGCACCCGCGGCGCACCGGCATTGAGGAAACGCTGGCCATCCTCGCGGGTGTGGTAGGCACCGGAGCATTCAAGCACCAGATCGACGTCCAGTGACGCCCAGTCGATGCCTTCGGGCGTAGCACTGCGCAGGACCTTCACGCAGTTGCCATTAATATGCAGACAATCGCCGTCGACTTTCACTTCGCCGGGAAAACGCCCGTGCGTGGAGTCGAAGCGTGTCAGGTATTCGATGCTGGCCATGTCGGCCAGATCGTTGATCGCGACAATCTCAAACCCGGCCTTGTCGCCTCGCTCGAACAACGCACGCAAGACGCAACGACCAATCCGGCCGTAGCCGTTGAGTGCAACTTTGTAAGGACGCGGTTGGGGCATGGGGTTCTCGATAATGTTCGCTAACAACACAACCCCTGTAGGAGCTGCCGAAGGCTGCGATCTTTTGATCTCGAGCTTAAAAACAAGATCAAAAGATCGCAGCCTCCGGCAGCTCCTACAGGGGACGCGGCAGCCTGGGCTACCGCGCACTGCTTTAGTCTTCCAGCAGCTCTTCAGCCTGACCCAGGATGTTTTCCAGGGTAAAACCGAACTCTTCGAACAAGGCAGGGGCAGGCGCCGACTCGCCGTAGGTGGTCATGCCGATGACGCGGCCTTCCAGGCCCACGTACTTGTACCAGTAGTCCGCATGCGCGGCTTCGATGGCGATACGGGCGCTGACCTGCAACGGCAATACCGATTGCTTGTAGTCGGCATCCTGGGCATCGAACACGCTGGTGCAAGGCATAGACACCACACGCACATTGCGACCTTGCGCAGTCAGCTTGTCGTACGCCTGAACAGCCAGGCCCACTTCCGAACCAGTGGAAATCAGGATCAGCTCAGGCTCGCCCACGCAGTCCTTCAACACGTAGCCGCCACGGGCGATGTCGGCGATCTGGCCGGCATCACGATCCTGATGCTGCAGGTTCTGACGCGAGAAGATCAGCGCCGAAGGGCCGTCCTTGCGCTCGATTGCCAGTTTCCAGCAAACCGCCGATTCAACGGCATCCGCTGGACGCCAGGTATCGAGGTTCGGGGTGCTGCGCAGGCTGGTCAGTTGCTCGATTGGCTGGTGAGTCGGGCCATCTTCGCCCAGGCCGATGGAGTCGTGGGTGTAGACGAACACCACGCGCTTTTTCATCAGCGAGGCCATGCGCACTGCGTTGCGTGCGTATTCCATGAACATCAGGAAGGTCGCGCCGTAAGGCACCAGACCGCCGTGCAGGGCGACGCCGTTCATGATCGCGCTCATGCCGAATTCGCGAACGCCGTAGTACATGTAGTTGCCGCTGGCGTCTTCGCCGGTGACACCTTTGCAACCTTTCCACAGGGTCAGGTTGGAACCGGCCAGGTCAGCGGAGCCGCCCAGCAGTTCAGGCAACAGCGGACCATAGGCATTCAGGGCGTTCTGGCTGGCCTTGCGGCTGGCGATGGTCTCGCCTTTGGCCGCGACTTCAGCAATGTAGGCCGAGGCTTTTTCGGCGAAGTCAGCTGGCAATTCACCGCTCAGGCGACGAACCAGTTCGTTGGCCAGGTCAGGGAAGGCAGCGGAATAGGCGGCAAAACGCTGATCCCACTCGGCTTCAGCGGCAAGACCGGCTTCCTTGGCATCCCACTCGGCGTAGATGTCAGCCGGGATTTCGAACGGACCGTGGTTCCAGTTCAGCGCGGTGCGGGTCAGAGCGATTTCCGCATCACCCAGCGGGGCACCGTGGCAGTCTTCTTTACCCTGCTTGTTCGGCGAACCGAAGCCGATCGTGGTCTTGCAGCAGATCAGCGTCGGCTGGTCGCTTTTGCGAGCGGTGTCGATGGCCGTCTTGATTTCTTCAGGGTCGTGACCATCGACGTTGCGGATAACCTGCCAGTTATAGGCTTCGAAACGCTTTGGCGTGTCGTCGGTGAACCAGCCTTCGACTTCGCCGTCGATGGAAATACCGTTGTCATCGTAGAAGGCGATCAGCTTGCCCAGGCCCAAAGTACCGGCCAGGGAGCCGACTTCGTGGGAAATGCCTTCCATCATGCAGCCATCACCCAGGAATACGTAGGTGTGGTGATCAACAACGTTGTGGCCCGGACGGTTGAATTGCGCGGCCAGAACTTTTTCTGCCAGAGCAAAACCAACGGCATTGGCCAGGCCTTGGCCCAGTGGACCGGTCGTGGTTTCAACGCCAGGGGTGTAGCCGAATTCCGGGTGGCCCGGGGTGCGGCTGTGCAGTTGGCGGAAGTTTTTCAGGTCATCGATCGACAGGTCGTAGCCGGTCAGGTGCAGCAGCGAGTAGATCAACATCGAGCCATGGCCGTTGGACAGCACGAAGCGGTCACGGTCAGCGAACGATGGATTGCTCGGGTTGTGCTTCAGGTAGTCACGCCAAAGTACTTCGGCGATATCCGCCATACCCATAGGGGCACCGGGATGGCCGCTGTTGGCTTTTTGCACGGCATCCATGCTGAGGGCACGAATGGCGTTGGCACGCTCACGACGGCTGGGCATCGCTGTTCTCCTGCGGATATTGAATCGAGAGTGAATAAAACGAATCGGAAAAAAGGCGAGCATTTTCCCTCACCGACCGGCCTCGGGGCAATGACAGATAGTCATATGAGGACGTTTTTCCCATGACAGGCGGCGGTTTCGCTTGGTGAAACCTTTCCGCTGTACGTTTGTAGAGTAAAGCAGGCGCCGGGAAGTGCCATCTATCGAGCAATATCAAAACTTTTTGATATTGCTCTTGCGGTGTTTTCGACCCGTGACTAGACTGCCGGCCTTATGAATTTACGCGTGCCATCCATTCAACATGACGATTGCGACGAGCTGGCGGCCCTTTGCAAGGCCGGCGGCGATCCTTTGCGTCTGAATGTGTTGCGCGTGCTGGCCAACGATTCGTTTGGCGTACTGGAACTGGCGCAGATTTTCGGCATGGGTCAGTCGGGCATGAGTCACCACCTCAAAGTACTGGCCCAGGCCGAACTGGTGGCGACTCGCCGTGAAGGCAATGCGATTTTCTATCGTCGCGCCCTGCCCCACACTGAACTGCTGGGCGGCAAGCTGCATGCCGCCCTGCTCGAAGAAGTGGATAACCTGACCCTGCCTGCCGATGTGCAGTCGCGGATCGGTCAGGTCCATGGGCAACGAGCAGCTGCCAGCCAGGACTTCTTCTCGCGGGTCGCGGAAAAATTTCGCGCCCAGCAGGACCTGATTGCCGGCTTGCCGCAGTACCGCGACAGCGTGGTAGCACTGCTCGACAAGCTGGGTTTCGGCGAGAGCGCCACGGCGATCGAAGTCGGCCCCGGTGACGGCGCCTTCCTGCCGGAACTGGCGCGGCGTTTCATGCACGTAACGGCACTGGATAACAGCCCGGCCATGCTTGAACTGGCACGCCAGGTCTGTGAACGCGAAGCCCTGGGCAACGTCAGCCTGCAGCTCGCCGATGCGTTGAACGGCGTCAGCCTCACGGCTGATTGCGTTGTATTGAACATGGTACTGCACCATTTTGCCGCGCCGGCTGATGCCCTAAGGCACATGGCCGTTTTGCTGAAACCAGGCGGTAGCCTGTTAGTGACAGAGTTATGTAGCCACAACCAGAGTTGGGCCAAGGAGGCCTGCGGTGATCTCTGGTTGGGGTTTGAACAGGACGATCTGGCCCGTTGGGCCACCGCTGCGGGACTCGTTCCCGGGGAAAGCCTCTATGTAGGCTTACGTAATGGTTTCCAGATTCAGGTCCGCCACTTTCAGCGGCCGGCTGGCGACACTCACCATCGGTAAATTCAGGAAAACATCGAGATGAGCGAATACTCCCTCTTCACCTCCGAGTCCGTGTCTGAAGGGCATCCGGACAAAATCGCCGACCAGATTTCTGATGCGGTGCTGGACGCAATCATTGCTGAAGACAAGTTCGCCCGCGTGGCGTGCGAGACGCTGGTGAAAACGGGCGTGGCGATCATCGCCGGCGAAGTCACCACCTCGGCCTGGGTTGACCTGGAGCAGATCGTTCGTGATGTGATCACCGACATCGGCTACACCAGCTCCGACGTTGGTTTCGACGGTGCGACCTGCGGCGTGATGAACATCATCGGCAAGCAGTCCCCTGACATCAACCAGGGTGTCGACCGTGCCAAGCCTGAAGATCAGGGCGCCGGCGACCAGGGCCTGATGTTCGGCTACGCCAGCAACGAGACCGACGTGCTGATGCCGGCACCAATCACCTTCTCTCACCAGCTGGTACAGCGTCAGGCTGAAGCGCGCAAATCCGGCCTGCTGCCGTGGCTGCGCCCGGACGCCAAGTCCCAGGTCACCTGCCGTTACGAAAATGGCAAAGTCGTGGGCATCGATGCCGTGGTCCTGTCGACCCAGCACAACCCTGAAGTGTCGTACAAAGACCTGCGCGAAGGCGTGATGGAGCTGATCGTCAAGCACGTACTGCCTGCCGAGCTGCTGCACAAGGACACCCAGTTCCACATCAACCCGACTGGCCAGTTCATCATTGGTGGCCCGGTTGGCGACTGCGGCCTGACCGGTCGCAAGATCATCGTCGACACCTACGGCGGCATGGCTCGTCACGGTGGCGGTGCGTTCTCCGGCAAGGATCCTTCCAAGGTTGACCGTTCGGCCGCCTACGCCGGTCGTTACGTGGCCAAGAACATTGTGGCTGCTGGCCTGGCCGAGCGTTGCGAGATTCAGGTTTCCTACGCAATCGGCGTGGCCCAGCCTACGTCGATCTCGCTGAACACCTTTGGCACCGGCAAGATCAGCGATGAGAAAATCATCAACCTGGTGCGTGAAGTGTTCGACCTGCGTCCTTACGCCATCACCACCATGCTCGACCTGCTGCACCCGATGTACCAGGAGACCGCCGCTTACGGCCACTTCGGCCGTACCCCGGAAACCAAGACCGTGGGCGAAGACACCTTCACCACGTTCACCTGGGAAAAAACCGACCGCGCTGACGCCCTGCGTTCCGCTGCTGGTTTGTAAGACTTCCCCGGCGGTACCCGAAGCCCCGCACGGTTCGCCGTGCGGGGCTTTTTTGTGGCTGTGTCTCAAGCTCAGCACTGTGGGAGCGAGCCTGCTCGCGTTGGGGCCGGCCCATTCACCGCGGGAAATACCAGGCAAAACACTCACCCTCCGGGCCTGGCAATACTGACTAATCTTCAACAACCCCCAATGAGCAAGGACGCTCACGATGCGCTTGTTGATCGCTATTCTCCTGACCTTCCTTTCGCTCTCCGTCCACGCAGCCCCATGCCCCGACTGGCCCCCCGGGCGAGCCCAGGAAGAGATCAGCGCCGTGCAAAAACAGATCGACCTGTGGGACGACAGCTACCATCGCCAAGGCCAGTCCATGGTCGCCGACGAACTTTACGATCAAGCCCGCGCTCAACTGACCGACTGGCAGCAATGCTTCAATCTGGACGCGCCGGCAGATCCACTGCGCACCGCAGGTGGCTCGATTCCACACCCCATCCCCCACACCGGCCTGAACAAACTCATTGATGGCGCAGCCATTGAAGACTGGCTGAAAAATCGCAACCAAGTCTGGGTTCAACCCAAGGTCGATGGCGTGGCAGTGAGCCTGGTGTATGAGAAAGGTGTACTGGTGCGCGCGATCAGTCGCGGCAACGGGGTGCAGGGCAAGGACTGGACCGCATCGGCGCGGCGGATTGGCGGCATCCCGCAACAGCTTTCGCAACCCCGGGACCTGGTGGTGCAAGGTGAACTGTATTGGCGCCTGGATGGCCACGTTCAAGCCAGTGCCGGCAGCCTCAATGCTCGGGGCAACGTCGCCGGACTGATGGCGCGCAAACAACTAAGCGCGCAGGACGCCGCAGGCATCGGCCTGTTCGTGTGGGAATGGCCAGAAGGCCCAGCCAGTCTTTCCGCGCGCATTGCCGCCCTGGACGCATTGGGATTCGATAGCACCGCGCCCTTGAGCCACCCGATCGCGGAACTGGCCGACGTCGTGCGCTGGCGTGAGCATTGGTACCGCTCACCCCTGCCTTTCGCCAGCGATGGCATTGTCCTGCGCCAGGACGAGCGCCCCTCTGCCGATCGCTGGCAAGCCAAGGCGCCCTACTGGATCGTGGCCTGGAAATACCCTTTCGCCCAGGCGCTGGCCGAAGTTCGCAAGGTCCATTTCAACATCGGACGCACTGGCCGGATCACTCCAGTGCTGGATGTAGCGCCGATATGGCTCGATGATCGCCAGATCAAGCGCGTCAGCGTCAGTTCCCTGCCACGCTGGCAAGCGCTGGATATCCGCCCTGGCGACCAGGTGTCCATCAGCCTGGCCGGCCTGACCATTCCAAGGCTGGACGGCGTCATACTGCGTAGCGTCGAGCGCGTTCACATGGAGGTTCCAGAAGCTGCGGATTTTCATCAGCTCAGTTGCTGGCAACCCACTCAGGGCTGTCAAAGCCAGTTTCTCGCGCGACTGACCTGGCTCAGCGGCAAGCAAGGGCTGGACATGCCAAACATCGGCCCGGGCACCTGGGAGAAACTTCTGGAAACAGGCCGACTGAAGGGACTGCTGGATTGGTTGACCCTCGATGCTCAAGAGCTTGCTAACATTAACGGTTTCGGCGAGCGCAGCACGGCTCAGCTTTTAAACAGCTTCAACAGCGCCCGACAACGTCCGTTCGCACGCTGGCTCAATGCGTTGGGCATGCCGCCAATCGGTCAGGCACAGCTTGCTGATTCGTGGCGGGAACTGGCGCAACGTGAAACCGAACAATGGCAGGCCCAGGCCGGTATAGGCCCGGGACGCGCGGCGCAATTAAGCGCGTTTTTCCGTGACCCGCAGGTCCTGGCCTTGAGCGAAACATTACGTATGGCGGGCGTTGACGGTTTTTAGCGGCCGGCAATACCGTGCATACGGGAACCCATAGGTGCCGATCCGGCTCAAACGGCCCGTCGTCACACCGACACGATTGCCTTTACACATGGAGCTTTTATGAAATTTCTTTCTCCACTCGCCCTGTTGACGCTTTGCAGCGTCATGGCCGCTCCACTGATGGCCGCTGAAGAGGCTCCCGGCCTGACCGGTTGCGCGGCCAAGAAACAGGGCATCATCAACCAGATCGAACTGGCCAAGTCCCACGGTAATGCTGATCAACAGGCCGGCCTGGAAAAAGCCCTGAGCGAAGTCACCACCCACTGCACCGACGCATCACTGCAGAAAGAACGGGAAAACAAGGTGCTGGACGCCAAGCATGAAGTCAGCAAGCGCCAGGCAGACCTGGACAAGGCCATGAAGAAAGGCGACCCGGAGAAGATCAACAAACGCAAAGACAAGCTCGCCGAGTCCCGCAAGGAATTGCAGGAAGCGCTGGATGAGCTGGATAAATAAATATAAAGAATGACCGAAGCTTTCGGTTGCTCTGACTGGCCTCTTCGCGAGCAAGTCGAATCGTCAGCCAGAGCGCCGCAAATCAGTGATCCCGAAATTCTTTATGGCACGCACTGCAGGCATCTTCGACTTTCTGCACCGCCGGCCCCAGATTGCTGGCCTTGTAGGGTTGAACCTTGCTGGCAACCACCAATTCACCGGTGGCGGCTTCAAGCGTGCGAGCCATTTCCTGGAAGCGTGCCTGTTTCTGCCAGACATCATCCTTGGCGCTGGTGTGATCTTCTTCGCGCACCTGCGGGAAATGTTTCCAGGGCTCATGGGACAAGGCATCGAGCTTCACGGCACCGTCAGCGAACTTCGCGCCATCGAATGGAATGCGACCCCGCAACATGCCACCCAGGTCTTCACCGGTCTTGAGCATCTGTTTGAAAATCGCCTTGCGCTGGCCCAGCGGCGAATTCGGGTCGACGCCGCCACAAGCAGTCAACGTCAGGCAGGCCAGCAATACAACGGAAAGTCTTTTAAGAGTCATGGTGGCTTCAGGTCACGGGAACGGCGGCCAGTATCCTCGCGTCATCCGTAAAGACCAATAGCCCTATTATCAATATGGGTTGTTCGAGCGCATGGAGCACTCAGGCAACCAGCAAAGGAATTACTCCATGATCAGCTGCATCAAGGCATGGCGCCCTCGCCTGTCCTGGACTCTCCCGATAGTCGCCGTGCTCGCCGGCTGCACCGGGGGCGAAAACACCCCACCCAAAACCCACGCGCTGGCGACTTACTCCAGCGCCACCTGGGAAGCGTTGCCAACGGTGTCGGACAACGACCTGATCGCCGGCTTCGGTTCGTGGCGCAGCGCCTGTAACCGACTCAAGGCCGACGCGGTCTGGGGCGCCACTTGTGCGGCCTCCGCCAACGTCCCGGCAACCGCCAACGAAATCCGCGGATTCCTCAAGCAACACCTGGACGTCTACGGCTTGCGCGCTGCCAATGACAACCCCAACGGCCTGATCACCGGTTACTACGAACCGGTCTACCCTGGCAGCCTGACTCAGACCGCGGTGGCGAATATTCCGGTGTACGGCGTGCCGGAGGACATGATCATTGTCTCGCTGGACAGCATCTATCCGGAACTCAAAGGCAAACGCCTGCGCGGAAGGCTCGAAGGTCGCGTACTCAAGCCCTACGACGATGCAGCCACCATCGAAACCAAAGGGGTGAAGGCACCCGTCGTGGCCTGGCTGACCGACCCGATGAATCTGCAATTCCTGCAGATCCAGGGTTCGGGTCGCATCCAGCTCGATGATGGCCGTCAGTTGCGCATTGCTTACGCCGATCAAAACGGCCACCCCTATCGACCGATCGGCCGCTGGCTGGTGGAACAGGGCGAGCTGAAAAAAGAAGATGTGACGATGGGCGCCATCAGTGATTGGGCCAAGGCCAATCCGGCTCGCATACCGGAACTGCTTGGCAGCAACCCGAGCTACGTGTTTTTCACCCGCAACCCGGACAGCAACGAAGGCCCTCGCGGGTCGCTCAACGTACCGCTCACAGCCGGCTACAGTGCGGCGGTTGATCGCAAGGTGATCCCGCTGGGCAGCCTGTTGTGGCTTTCCACCACCCGACCTGACGGAACGGCGCTGGTTCGACCGGTAGCGGCACAGGATACTGGCGGAGCGATTGCCGGCGAAGTACGCGCGGACCTGTTCTGGGGCACCGGTGAAGCTGCCGGGCAGTTGGCCGGGGATATGAAACAGCAGGGTCAGATCTGGATGTTATGGCCCAAGGGCGCGGCGTTGCCGCAGGTGCCTCAGGTGGCTGACAAACCCTGAGCGCGAACAAAGATAAAGATCGCAGCCTCGTTGCACTCGACAGCTCCTACACAGCTCCTTCAACACAGCTCCTGCAGGGATCTGCGTAGGAGCTGTCGAGGGCACCGAGGCTGCGATCTCTTGATCTTACGCCGACACCACAAACAAACTGATAATCAGGCCCATCCCCACAAACCACACCAACGACCGCAAGATCGCCCAATCTGCCAGGTAGCAGATGATGTAGAGCAAGCGGCTGGTGATAAACAACACCGACAGCACATTGATCGTCACCAGCTCCGCGTTGCCGGCCAGGTGCGCCACGATCACCGCAGCTGCAAACGCTGGGGCCACTTCGAAGCTGTTCAGTTGCGCCGCGTGCGCGCGTCGACCAAACCCATTCAACGATTCAAGAAAGTCCCGAGGGTCGTGGTTGTCTTTCAACCTGTACCCACCACTGATCTTGGCCACGCCGACGCAGACGTAGGGCAGAAATATCGCGATCAAGATGCACCACAGAGCAACCGTCATAAAGCAGTCCCTTTTCAAGTTCCAGAATTGTTATCAGCGTTAAAACTTCATCACCAGCATGCCGATCAGTACCAGCCCACAGGCTAAGAGCCGCGGCCGGCCGAAAGGTTCTTTCAGGTAGCGCATGCCGAACAGCACCACCAGGATCACACTGATCTCGCGCAACGCCGCCGCTTCGGCAATCGAGCCCAGCTGCATGGCCCACAGCACCAGAGCGTAGCTGAACAACACGCAGAATCCGACTGCCAATCCCAGCCGCCATTGTTCGCGCCAGAACAGCATGAACGCCGGTCGCTTGCGCACCAGTGCCAGCAATGGAAAAGGCCAGGCGCTGATCAGCGTCACCCACACCAGGTAATCCAGTGGATGTGACCAGCGCCGCAAAGCCTGGCCGTCGATGAAGGTGTAGCAGCCAATACACAGGCCGATCAACGCCACCACCGGCAACATCGACCACGGCAGCCGCGCCCCGCCTCCGCCTTGCCACAGCAGGCACAGCATGCCGAGCGGGATCAGCAAGATGCCGAAGATCTGCTGATGGGTCAGTACCTCTGCGGCGAAAAGCAGTGTCAGCGCCAGCACCACCAACGGCGACAATCCGCGCATCAGTGGATACACCAGCCCGAGGTCACCGACCCTGTAAGCCTGGATCAGCAGATAACGATAAAGCAACTCGAAGGCCGCCGACGCAAGAATCCATGGCCAGATCTCCTGCGGCGGCCACTCCACGAAAGGCAACATGACGGCCACGAACAACAGGGCCACGCTGTCCATGCAGGCAACTACCAGCAGCCGTTCGGCGCTGAATTTGATCAAGGTATTCCACGCCGCGTGCAACAGCGCCGCCACTAACACCAAAGCCGTTGCAAGCACGGCATGCTCCTTTTGTGACCCACTCCCCTGTAGGAGCTCGCTCGCGATGGACGTCAACGATAACGCGCGCCTTCTGGATTAACGCATCGCCATCACGTTTTTTTGCGAGCAAGCTCTCTCCTAAGGGAAACGGGAGAATTGATTCGCCATATGTCAGCAGCTGTTTATACTGCAAGCGACCACGCCGCACTCAGTTGCGCACAGACCAATTCCAATAATTTTTGCCCGCGACCCGCTCTGTTCCAGAGCGGTCTCTGGCATGCGTATGCCTGATTACAGCGTCAAGACTACCGACAGAGAACTTGCGCATGCCACTCGCGTTATTCGCCCTCGCTGTTGCCGCATTCGGCATCGGCACCACTGAATTCGTCATCATGGGGCTGCTGCCCGACGTCGCCCGCGACCTTGCGGTAAGCATCCCCCACGCCGGCCTGCTGATCACCGGGTACGCCCTGGGTGTGGTGTTCGGCGCGCCGATCCTCGCGATCGGCACCGCCAACATGCCGCGCAAGGCGACGCTGCTGGGCATGACGCTGATGTTCATTCTCGGCAACATTCTGTGTGCCCTGGCGCCGAACTACGCGACGCTGATGGCCGCTCGCGTGGTCACCGCCCTGTGCCACGGGGCGTTTTTCGGTATTGGTTCGGTGGTGGCCGCCGGCCTGGTAGCACCGAACAAACGTGCCCAGGCGATTGCCATGATGTTTACCGGCCTGACACTGGCCAATGTGTTGGGCGTACCACTGGGCACCGCCCTCGGACAATACGCCGGCTGGCGCTCGACGTTCTGGGCCGTCTCGGTGATTGGCGTGATTGCGGCCATCGCCCAGTGGGCGTGGCTGCCTAAGGACATCGCCATGGACAAGGCCAACCTTGCCAGCGAGTTCAAGGTGCTGGGCAAGGCCAATGTGTTGATGGCGCTGGGCATGAGCGTGCTGGCGTCGACCAGCCTGTTCAGTGTGTTCACCTACATTGCGCCGATCCTGCAGGACATCACTGGCGTCAGCCCTCATGGCGTGACCATCATGCTGCTGTTGTTTGGCGTAGGCCTCACGGCAGGTAGCATGCTCGGCGGCCGGCTGGCGGACAGCCGCCTGCTGCCGTCATTGGTGGGCATGGCACTGGCGGTAGTGGTGGTGCTTGCAGCTTTCACGCAGACCAGCCACTCGGTCATCCCGGCAGCCATCACGCTGGTGCTGTGGGGAATTTTTGCTTTCGCGCTGTGCCCAATCCTGCAACTGCTGATCATCGACCAGGCCCATGAGGCACCGAACCTGGGCTCGACCCTGAACCAGAGCGCATTCAACCTGGGCAACGCCGCCGGCGCCTGGATCGGCGGGCTGGTAGTCGCCAGCGGCGCCGACCTCGCCGACCTGCCCTGGACCGGCGCGCTGGTCAGCGGCCTGACCGTGGTGACGGCGTTGTACTTCATCTACCGGCAACGACGTGAAGCACCGCTGGCCGGCATCACCGACTGACGTATGAAGTCTCCAGGCGAACGTAGAACCCAAGCCCGCCATCCAGGCGATAATCGATCACGCTTTGCTTTTAACAGTCTTTCCACCACCTGCCAAAGGACCCCGAATGCTTGAGCTTGTCGCTGCATTTATCTGCCTTACCTCGCTGCTCACCTACGTCAATTTCCGCTTTATCGGCCTACCACCCACCATCGGCGTCATGGTCACTGCCCTGCTGTTTTCCCTGCTCCTGCAAGGACTGAGCTTCCTGGGTTATCCCGGTCTTGAAGAACGCATTCAACAACTGATCGGACAGATCGACTTCGGCGATCTGCTGATGAACTGGATGCTGTCATTCCTGCTGTTCGCCGGCGCCCTGCACGTCAATCTCAATGACCTGCGCAGCTATCGCTGGCCCATTGGCCTGCTCGCGACTTTCGGCGTCCTGATCGCCACCGCCGTGATCGGTAGCCTGGCCTATTACATCTTTGCCCTGTTCGGCTGGCACGTGAGCTTCCTGTACTGCCTGCTGTTCGGCGCGCTGATTTCGCCGACAGATCCAATCGCGGTGCTCGGCGTATTACGGACGGCCAACGCCTCCAAGCCGCTGAAAACCACAATCGTCGGCGAGTCGCTATTCAACGACGGCACGGCGGTGGTGGTGTTCACCGTACTGTTGGGTATCGCGCAACTGGGTGAGACGCCAACCGTCGGCGCAACCGCCATGCTGTTCGTGCATGAAGCTGTTGGCGGCGTGCTGTTTGGCGCGCTGATCGGTTATCTGGTGTACCTGATGATCAAGAGCATCGAGCAGCATCAGATCGAAGTAATGCTGACGTTGGCGCTGGTGATCGGTGGTTCGGCGATGGCCTCGGAGTTGCACGTGTCCGCGCCGATCGCGATGGTGGTCGCCGGCCTGATCATCGGCAACCTGGGCCGCAACCTGGCGATGAACGACATGACCCGCAAGTACCTGGACGGTTTTTGGGAGCTGCTCGACGACATGCTCAACGCCCTGCTGTTTGCCCTGATCGGCATGGAGCTATTGCTGCTGCCATTCAACTGGCTGCACGTGCTGGCAGCCAGTTTGCTGGCCGTGGCAATCTTGCTGTCACGCCTGCTGACCGTGGCGCCGGCCATCCTGCTGCTGCGTCGCTGGCGCACAGTCCCGCGCGGGACAATCAGGATTCTGACCTGGGGCGGGCTGCGTGGAGGTGTTTCGGTAGCCTTGGCGCTGGCGCTGCCGCTGGGGCCGGAGCGCGACCTGTTGCTGAGCATTACCTACATTGTGGTGCTGTCGTCGATCCTGCTGCAGGGCCTGAGCATCGGCAAACTCGTCAAGCACGTCACCCGTGATGAGCCTGCGCCAGCGGCACAGGCGGGTCATCACTGATTACTTCTTGAGCTTTTGCGGATCAGGCTGCTGATCCGCATCCTCCTTGGGCGGCCCGCTTTCGCTGCGAATCTGTGCATGGCTCAGCAGCGCAAAAATGAAGCTGCCTCCGATGATATTCCCCGCCAGCGTCGGCCCGGCAAACACCAGCCAGAAATCACTCCACGACAACTCGCCGGCAAACACCAGGTACGACACCTCGGCCGAGCCGACCACGATGTGGGTGAAATCCCCCAGCGCCATCAGGTAGGTGATCAGAATGATGATCCACATCTTCGCGCTTTCCATGGAAGGGATCATCCAGACCATAGTGGCGATCATCCAGCCCGAGACGATGCCCTTGGCGAACATCTTGCTCGCGTCGTTCTCCATCACCTTGCGCCCGATGTCGAGAAAGGCCATGTCGGTCTTGGTGTCGAAAATCGGCAGGTGGAGCATTACATAAGCCACCAGCAAGGTACCGCACAGGTTGCCCACCAGCACCACCGTCCACAGCCGCAGCAGCCGCCCGAAATTGTTAAGGGTCGGTTTGGTCATGATCGGCAGCACTGCCGTCAGGGTGTTTTCGGTAAACAGTTGCTGACGGGCAAGGATCACCGCGAGGAAGCCGGCGCAGTAACCGAAGCTGGCGATTACCTTGAACCCTTCTGCGTCCGGCAGGCGAGAGTTGAGCAAGCCCATGGCCATGAGGGACAAGCCCATGGTCAGGCCGGCCGCGAGGGCGGACCACCAAAGGGCGGCGACGCTGCGTTCCAGCTCCTGATCACCCTGGGTGCGGATGATTTCATGCAGCACGGCAGCGCGCGGCGGCTGGCTTTTGTCGACGTCGTGTTTTTCCTGGGCCGAAAGGTTCGGGGTCTTGCCGTCTTTTTGCGTGTCCATAGTGCTCCGGAACCGGTGGCGTGAGATGTACGTACGACAGGCGCGGTTCGGAGCTGTTCACTGCTCACACTAACGAAACATCAGTCCTGTGGTAGTGCGGCCTGTGGGAGCCATGTGCGGAGCCTGTGGGAGCATCAATCTGTGGGAGCAAGGCTTGCCCGCGATGGGGTCATTAGCGACACCAGACACCGAGATGAACTCGGATTTTTCCGGTGATGCTAGCGACGCCATCGCCGGCAAGCCGGCTCCCACGAACTCGTGTTACTCGTCCTGGAACTGATCTTTGACGTATTTGATTTCGGTCCGGCCGTGCGGCGCAGGCAAGCCGTCTTCGCCGAGGTTCACGAACACCATTTTCTCCACCGTCAGGATGCTCTTGCGCGTAATCTTGTTGCGCACTTCGCAGGTCAGGCTGATGGACGTGCGGCCAAACTCGGTGGCGGTAATGCCCAATTCAATGATGTCACCCTGGCGCGAGGCACTGACGAAGTTGATTTCCGAAATGTACTTGGTGACCACGCGCTGGTTGCCCAGCTGGACAATGGCGTAAATGGCCGCCTCTTCGTCGATCCAGCGCAACAGGCTGCCGCCGAACAGCGTGCCGTTGGGGTTGAGGTCTTCGGGTTTTACCCATTTGCGGGTGTGGAAATTCATATTCACTCCTGAGCGTCTTGCCGAATGATGGTTACCATCATGGCAGAGCTCGGGCTAGAGCTCTATTCGCCATCGACTATGGCATCGATTACCGTTCAGACATTGACCTGCAGAAAGGCTTTGGAAGATCAGCATAGCCCGCTATAATCGCCACCGTTTCAAAACGGTAAAGATCGTTTGCTACCGTTTTCCCGCCACCTGTCCGAGGGGCGCTGCAGCAGGTTCAACCTGTCAGGCTCGGATGGGGCGTTGCCTGGTCCCAGCGACCGGACACTAAACGCACAACGGCGCCCATTCGCATACATTACGAATGGAGGCTCTTCATGAGCGCTGTTATCACGCCTGCAGATTTTAACGATTACAAAGTTGCCGACATGTCCCTGGCCGCCTGGGGTCGTCGCGAAACCATCATCGCCGAATCGGAAATGCCGGCCCTGATGGGTCTGCGTCGCAAATACGCTGCCGAGCAGCCGCTCAAAGGCGCGAAGATCCTCGGCTGCATCCACATGACCATCCAGACTGCCGTGCTGATCGAAACCCTGGTTGCCCTGGGTGCCGAAGTGCGCTGGTCGTCCTGCAACATCTTCTCGACTCAGGATCAGGCCGCTGCTGCTATCGCCGCTGCCGGCATCGCGGTATACGCCTGGAAAGGCGAAACCGAAGAAGAGTACGAGTGGTGCCTTGAGCAAACCATCCTCAAAGATGGCGCGCCTTGGGATGCCAACATGATCCTCGACGATGGCGGCGACCTGACCGAGTTGCTGCACAAGAAATACCCGGCAATCCTGGACCGCGTCCATGGCGTCACCGAAGAGACCACCACCGGCGTTCACCGCCTGCTGGACATGCTGGCCAAGGGCGAACTGAAAATCCCGGCCATCAACGTCAACGACTCGGTCACCAAGAGCAAGAACGACAATAAGTACGGCTGCCGTCACAGCCTGAACGATGCGATCAAGCGTGGCACCGACCACCTGCTGTCGGGCAAGCAAGCACTGGTTATCGGCTACGGCGACGTCGGTAAGGGTTCGGCCCAGTCCCTGCGCCAGGAAGGCATGATCGTCAAGGTTTCCGAAGTCGATCCGATCTGCGCCATGCAAGCCTGCATGGATGGTTTCGAACTGGTTTCGCCATTCATCGACGGTATCAACAACGGTACTGAAGAGAGCATCGACAAAGCACTGCTGGGCAAGATCGACCTGATCGTGACCACCACCGGCAACGTCAACGTCTGCGACTCGAACATGCTAAAAGCCCTGAAGAAGCGCGCTGTTGTCTGCAACATCGGCCACTTCGACAACGAGATCGACACTGCTTTCATGCGCAAGAACTGGGCATGGGAAGAAGTGAAGCCGCAGGTGCACAAGATCCACCGCACCGGTCCTGGCGCATTCGATGCCCAGAACGATGACTACCTGATCCTGCTGGCTGAAGGCCGTCTGGTTAACCTGGGCAACGCCACAGGTCACCCAAGCCGCATCATGGACGGTTCGTTCGCCAACCAGGTTTTGGCACAGATCTTCCTGTTCGGCCAGAAATACGCCGACCTGTCGCCAGCCCAGAAAGCCGAGCGCCTGACCGTTGAAGTACTGCCCAAGAAACTCGACGAAGAAGTGGCTCTGGAAATGGTTCGCGGCTTCGGTGGTGTTGTGACGCAACTGACCAAGCAGCAGGCTGACTACATCGGCGTGACTGTTGAAGGTCCGTTCAAGCCGCACGCCTACCGCTACTGATCGGTCCTGCTCCGCTCCCCCATGGGGAGCGGTTTAATGCAGGCCTGTGGGAGCAAAGCTTGCTCGCGATGGCGTCGCCATGGTCTCACTGAAGACCGCAGCGTCTCTATCGCGAGCAAGCTTTGCTCCCACAGGGTGCACGGTGCCTTCCAGGCTTACGCGTTTCCAAGGATATGACCATGTCCCAAGACCGTCGCTACAGCTTCGAGTTCTTCCCTACGAAGACCGACGCTGGGCATGAAAAGCTGCTCGCCACTGCCCGCCAGCTGGCTACCTACAACCCTGATTTCTTCTCCTGCACCTACGGCGCAGGTGGCTCAACCCGTGATCGCACGATCAACACCGTGTTGCAGCTCGAAAGCGAAGTCAAAGTCCCTGCCGCCCCGCATTTGTCCTGCGTGGGTGACAGCAAGGACGATCTGCGCGGCCTGTTGACTCAGTACAAAGCGGCTGGCATTACCCGTATCGTCGCCTTGCGCGGCGACCTGCCCTCGGGAATGGGCATGGCCAGCGGCGAATTGCGTCACGCCAATGACCTGGTGGAATTCATTCGTGAAGAGACCGGCGATCATTTCCACATCGAAGTCGCCGCTTATCCGGAAATGCACCCGCAAGCGCGCAATTTCGAAGACGATCTCGCCAACTTCGTGCGCAAAGCCAACGCCGGCGCCGATAGCGCGATCACCCAGTACTTCTTCAACGCCGACAGCTACTTCTACTTCGTCGAGCGGGTGCGGGCATTGGGCGTTAACATCCCGATCGTGCCGGGCATCATGCCAATCACCAACTACAGCAAGCTGGCACGCTTCTCTGATGCCTGCGGTGCGGAAATTCCGCGCTGGATCCGCAAGCAGCTGGAAGCCTACGGCGACGACACCCGCAGCATTCAGGGCTTCGGTGAGCAAGTCATCACCGAGATGTGCGAGCGTCTGCTGCAGGGTGGCGCGCCAGGGTTGCACTTCTATACGTTGAACCAGGCCGAGCCGAGTCTGGCGGTGTGGAACAATTTGAAGTTGCCGCGCTAAGCAAAGAGCAAGATCAAAAGATCGCAGCCTTCGGCAGCTCCTACCGGGAATAAACAAACCCGGTGCAGGAGCTGCCGAAGGCTGCGATCTTTTGCTTTCAACGCCCTTTTTCTGTGCGCTAATCCACGGAGATAGAGCTTCTCCATGCAGTTTCTGGCTCTTTGCGGCTTCTCGTCGTAATCTCAGGCCATGCCTTTGATCTCACAGTTACTGACGGTGATTTTGTTCACGTGCCTGAGCTTTACAGCCCGGGGCGAGAAACTGCGCATTGTCACCGAGCCCTGGGCACCTTACGTCTATGAAGAGAACGGCAAGGCGCTGGGGCTGGACTATGAAACCACCGCCATCGTCTTCAAGCGCCTGGGCATTGAAGTGCAGTGGCAGTTCCTGCCCTGGAAGCGCTGCCTGTCGATGCTCGAACAAGGCCAGGCCGATGGTGCGCTGGACATTTTTCACAGCGACGAACGCGACGCCACCCTGCTTTACCCCAGCGAACCCCTGTCGCAAGTACAGTTCGTGATGTTCTACGCCAACGACCGCCCGCACCCGTTCACCTCCCTGAACGCCCTGCGCGGCCTGACCATCGGCACCTCGCCGGGCTACCTGTACAGCACCGACTTCAGCCAATCGACGCTGTTTACCAGGGAGCCCGCACCCAGTCATGAAGCAAACTTCGGGAAACTGCTGCGCGGGCGCGTCGACCTGTTGATCACCGACCGCCGAGTGGGCCAGCACCTCCTGGATGAATTGGGCATTCGCGACAAGATCACTGAAAATCCGCTTATCATCAGTGAACAAAGCCAATTCCTCGCGGTGCGTCGCAGTGGCGGCATGGACTTGCTGGTGCAGCGGTTCGGCGCCGAGCTCAAGCGCTTTAAGCGCGAGCCTGCCTATGCCGAGCTGAGTGCCCGATATGGCGCGGGACCTGCCGTCGAAGTACCCGCAAACGGCCTGACTACCGTACGCGGCAAAACCGTTGAGCAGCAGGAAAGCGGCGCGCAGTGATTGCTCTGTTATACTCCGGCCTTCCCGCCAGGCTCACGCCCGGACGCTCGGACTTGTTCAAGGCATCTCGACCCCGCTACAGCGCAGCTTTTCAGCCCGCGCGAGCGCTCCAGACGAGCTTTTCAGACCCAGCAGGACCGGACGGGATTGCGTTCTTCTTAAACGCCATTCGCGCCAGGCAAGACTCCCATTGGGCCAAGCCCTAACTAAAACAGGATTACTCATGTCCTTTGCTTCCCTCGGTCTCTCCGAGGCTTTAGTCCGCGCCATCGAGGCGGCGGGC
Source organism: Pseudomonas sp. 65/3-MNA-CIBAN-0223 (assembly GCF_040310425.1). NCBI lineage: Bacteria > Pseudomonadati > Pseudomonadota > Gammaproteobacteria > Pseudomonadales > Pseudomonadaceae > Pseudomonas > Pseudomonas sp. 65/3-MNA-CIBAN-0223. Next base: position 125,967 of record NZ_JBEOPV010000005.1, on the reverse strand, counting down.
TATACCGAGCCTACTCCGGTGCAACAGCGGGCCATTCCCGCCGTGTTGCAAGGTCGCGACCTCATGGTTGCGGCACAGACAGGTACTGGTAAAACCGGTGGCTTCGCCCTTCCGATTCTGGAGCGGTTGTTCCCTAACGGTCACCCGGACAAATCCCAGCGTCACGGCCCGCGCCAACCGCGCGTACTGGTCCTGACCCCTACCCGTGAACTCGCGGCCCAGGTCCATGAGAGCTTCAAGGTCTATGCCCGTGACCTGAAGTTTGTCAGCGCCTGCATTTTCGGCGGCGTCGGCATGAACCCACAGGTTCAGGCCATGTCCCGTGGCGTTGATGTGCTGGTGGCCTGCCCTGGCCGCCTGCTCGACCTCGCCGGCCAAGGCAGCGTCGATTTGTCCCACGTGGAAATCCTCGTGCTGGACGAAGCAGACCGCATGCTCGACATGGGCTTTGTGCATGACGTGAAGAAGGTGCTGGCTCGCTTGCCAAGCAAACGTCAGAACCTGCTGTTCTCGGCGACCTTCTCCAAGGACATCACCGATCTCGCCGGCAAGCTGCTGCACAACCCGGAACGCATCGAAGTCACTCCGCCGAACACCACGGTCGAGCGCATCGAGCAACGCGTGTTCCGTCTGCCAGCCAACCACAAGCGTTCGCTGCTGGCGCACCTGATCACCGCAGGCGCCTGGGAACAGGTCCTGGTCTTCACCCGCACCAAGCACGGCGCCAACCGCCTGGCCGAGTACCTGGACAAGCACGGCCTCAGCGCCGTCGCCATCCACGGCAACAAGAGCCAGAACGCCCGCACCAAAGCCCTGGCCGATTTCAAGGCCGGTGAAGTGCGCATCCTGGTTGCCACCGACATCGCGGCTCGCGGCCTCGACATCGACCAGTTGCCACACGTGGTCAACTTCGAATTGCCGAACGTCGACGAAGATTACGTTCACCGTATCGGCCGTACTGGCCGTGCCGGTCGTTCGGGCGAGGCCATTTCGCTGGTGGCTCCGGACGAAGAAAAGCTGCTCAAAAGCATCGAGCGCATGACCAGGCAGAAAATCGCCGACGGCGACCTGATGGGCTTCGACTCCAGCGCTGTAGAGGCCGAGAAGCCTGAAGTGCGCGAGCGTCCGGATGTGCGTAACCCGCGCAACCCACGTGGCCCGCGCGGCGACGGTCCAAACGGCGGCGGTGGCGGTGGCGGCGGTCGTAAAGACAAGGGCAAGGACAAGGGCGGCAAGGAAAAACCTGCAACCACTGGCCGTGGCGATCGCCCGGCCCGTGAGCACAAGCCACGTGAAGGCACGCCAGCTCGCGAGCAACAGCGCCCGGCACCTCGTGCTTCCGCTGATCGCGCACCGGACGAGTTCCTGGACGACGACATCGATAACTTCGGTAATCGCGTCGACTACGTGCCGCAAGCCAAGCCGGCTCAGGGCCGTGGCCGTCGTCCAGGTGCTCCGGCACCGGGTGCGGCAGCCGGCGCAGGTGCCGGTGCACCGCGCAACGGCGGTAAGCCACAGGGTCGCCAGAGCGGTCCGCGCAGCAGCGACGGCGCCACCACTGGCACTCCGCCGGCCAAGCGCAGTGGCCCACGCAGCGGTGCTCCACGTGACGGTCAAGCCCGTCGCGAAGAAGGTCGCAATCGCCGTCCGGCGCGTGACGATCAGCCTCGCTCGGAACCAGCGGTGCAGAACCCGCGCGGCCCGGCACCGAAGATCATTCACAAGGAGTCGAAAACCGATCGTTTCCCGACACCTGAACAGCTTGATCAATTGCCAGGCCGTCCTCGCGGCGAAAAACCAGCGCTGCTGACTCGTAATCGCTGAGTTAACGCTGCAATAAAAAATGCCCCGGATCGCGAGATTCGGGGCATTTTTTCTGGCTAAAGCAAACCCTGTGGGAGCGGGCTTGCCCGCGATGGCGTCAGTCCTGCAGACATTGATATTGACTGACACGCTGCCATCGCGGGCAAGCCCGCTCCCACACTGGATTTCACCACCTGCGTAGATTGCGCCAGGCAATAAAAACGCCCCGGATCGCGAGATCGGGGGCGTTTTTTGTGTCAGCGGCGAATGTTATTTCGCTTTCACACCTTCAAACGAAATGTACAGCTCGACTGCATCGGACTTCGGACCCAGGTCTTTCTGCTTGCCGAAATCGGAACGCTTGATGCTGGTGGTGCCTTCGAAGCCGGCACGGTAGCCGCCCCATGGGTCCTTGCCTTCACCCAGGAAAGTGGCCTTGACCACGATTGGCTTGGTCACGCCAGCCAGAGTCAGGTCGCCCGCGACATCAGCAGTTTCCTGACCAGCAGCGTTTTTGCCGGTGGATTTGACGCTGGTGGAAACAAAGGTCGCCTTGCCGAATTTGCTGGCGTTCAGGAAGTCGGCGCTGGCGATGTGCTTGTCACGTTCAGCGTGGTTGGTGAATACGCTGGCGGTGTTTACATTGAACTCGATCTTGCTGTCTTCAGGCTTGGCCGCATCGAAGCTGAACTTGCCGTCGATGTCCTTGAAGGTACCTGTGATGAAGCTATAGCCCAGGTGGCTGATCTTGAAGTCGACGAAGGCGTGCTGGCCTTCCTTGTCCACGGTGTAGTCGGCCGCCATTACGTTGGCGGACAGCAGCGCGGAACCGATTGCCAGAGCGGCGAGAGTCTTTTTCAACATGCTTTCTATTCCTTTGGAGTCGAGGTTGAACATCAGGCTTTGCGGCCGAGCATTCGCTTAAGGGTCGCATCACGATCGATAAAGTGGTGCTTCAATGCTGCCAACGCATGAAGGCCGGAAAAAATGACCAGCGCCCATGCCAGGTAGAAATGAATCAAACCGGCGGTATCTGCCTGGTCCGGTAGCCCGGAGACCAGTGCAGGCACTTCAAACAAGCCAAACACCGGAATCCCGACACCGTCTGCGGTGGAAATCAGGTAACCGGCAATCATCACAGCGAACAAACCAAGGTACAGGAACGAGTGGCCAAACTTGGCGCCAAGGCGCGTCATGCGGCTGTAGCTTTCCAGGGTAGGCGGCGGTGGGCTGACGAAACGCCAAAGCACCCGCAGCAACATCACGGCGAACAGCACCAGGCCAATGCTCTTGTGCAGCTCCGGCGCGTCTTTGCGCCAGGTGCTGTAGTAGTCCAGGTCGATCATCCACAAGCCCAGCGCAAACAATCCAAAGACTGCCAGTGCCACAGTCCAGTGCAAGAAGACGCTGATCCAACCGTAGCGCGAAGAAGAGTTACGTAGCTGCATTGCCCAAATCCTGTGAGAACTGCGACCAAGACTATCGACTTATCTATCGAATTAAAGCGGAAAATTTTGCTTTGAAATATCGAGAAATACGATCAAGAGTGTGAGACGGATGAGTTAAGGAAAGATTAAAGTCCAAAGCGTGGCGGGATGTTAGTGGCAGACCGGAAATTAAGTGGTCATCGTGAAGACGCTTTCGCGGGCAAGCCCGCTCCCACAGGAGATGCGTAAACCGAGAAATCACGTACGACACAAAACCCTGTGGGATCGGGCTTGCCCGCGACGGCGATAGTGCGGGCAAAAAAAAGCGCGGCCATTGAGCCGCGCTTCTGTTCAACAGCAAATTTTACTGAGCCTTGGTCTCAGTGGTTGCTGCCGGTTTAGCCGCAGGCTTCCTGGCCGGTTCAGCCTTTTTTGCCGGGGCTTTGGCCGGCGCTTTTTTTGTCTCGGCCTTGGCTGCCGGCTTCTTCGCCGGGGCCTTTTTAACCGGCTCGGCTTTCACCGGTGCCGCAGGCTTCGGCGCTTCAACCGGAGCAGGCGCAGGCGCTGGTACCGGCGCCGGGGTTGGGGCAACCGGAGCGACGGGGGCTGGCGCCTTTACAGGTTCCGGCTTCTTCTCATCATCCGAACCACCAAACAGGTTGGTGAAGAAGTTGCCCTTCTTCGCCGCAACCGCGCCTGCCGCCGCAGCAGCCGCCACTGGTACAACCTTCGCTGGCTCAAACGACTTGCCTGCCGCCAGGTCTTCAACCTGGCCGGCCGCGCGCTGACCGGTGCGCAATGCGCCTTCCAGCGTGCCTGGGTACAAGGTGTCGGTGTGTTCGCCAGCGAAAGCTACACGCTGCAGCGGGCGCTCCCACAGGCGCCAGTATTTGCTGATCTGGCCAGGACCAAAGGCCAGGTAAGCGCCACCCATGGAAGGGTCGGTGCTGTAGCGGCGGATTTCATAGCCGGTGAACGAGCCGCGGGCCTGGGGGTAAAAAGCGTGCAGGCGAATCAGCACCTGATCGGCCATCTGCTTGTCGCCGAAGGCCTGCATCACGCGGGCGTTGTCGCCGGACAGGTTGATCACCACATTGGCGCCGCCCTTCAGCGCCGGCTCGACCCACAACATGCCAAGGCCAGTGTTGCTGTAGATCTCGCCGGACATGCGCGCCTTGCTTTCCCACACAGGCGTCTTGAACTTCAACATGATCTGGTCGCGCCAGCCGTAGTTGGTGCCCTTGATCGCGCCCAGGTGCTGGGCATCCAGTGCGGGGGTCAGCTGGATCTTGTTCAGTGCGCGCAATGGCACAGCCACCACGACGTAGTCAGCCTGATAGCCAACGCTGCCGACCTTGACGGTCACGCCATCCTTGTCCTGGACGATCGCCGACACCGGCGAGCTGGTCTTGATGGTCTTCAGTTGCTTGACGAATGCCTGTGCCAGCACCGGGCTGCCACCGATCAGGCGCGAGGCGCGCAAGTCACGGTCGGAAACGCCCAGGTAAACGCGGCTCTGCTGCGCGAAGTACAGCAGTGACAGGCGCGACGGTTCGTCGTAGCGGGTACGAATCTGCTGGTTGATCAGCTGACGGGCCGTGGCAGGCAGTGTCAGGCGGTCGAGCCAGTTGGAGACGTTGATCTGGTCGAGGGCGTGCAGCGTGTTGTTCGCTGCCGGGTTCTGCGGGTCTTCGATCGAGCGGGCCAGGTCGTCAACGGTCTTCTCGTAGCGTTTGAGCGCTTCGGCAGTCGTCGGGTTCTTGATCGCCAGGTCGGCAGCGCTGTAATACACGCCATCGATCAGGTAGCTCGGGGTGCGCACGAACTCCGGAGCCGGCGTGGTGCCAAGCTTGAACGTCGATACGTACTTGTTCAGCACCGGCTGGGTCTTGTCGTTGCCGATCCACTCACTGGTGGCCATGCCGGAGCGACCTCCCAGGCTCGGCTTGGCTTCCAGCAGGGTGACCTGCCAGCCTTTGTTCTGCAGCTCGTAAGCCGCCGTCAGGCCGGACAGCCCGCCGCCGATCACGATCGCTGTTTTATCCTTGGCCAGCGCAGATACGCTGAACAGGCCCAACATCACCAGCGCACAGGCGCGCAGCCAACCAGCAGACATTCAGCGAACTCCGGAAATACACGAGGAAAAATCAGTTTTGCGAGTCAGACGACTCAAGGAATGGCGAAGAATACGTCAGCCATCAAATGGCCGCCAGCGACGTCTATCGCCCCATCCAATGTAGCTCAATTGACCCAATGGGTTGTTCCAGGGCCAGTCATTGCATAGGCTTGCGCGATTGCAGGTCCGCGTTTGTCACGGACTGCCTCGAGGAGACTGAATATGGGCCTGAATAATCAGTGGATGCAACGCGATCTCGCGGTGCTGTGGCATCCCTGCACCCAGATGAAAGACCACGAACAGCTGCCGCTGATCCCGATCAAGCGCGGGGAAGGCGTATGGCTTGAAGACTTCGAAGGCAAACGCTACCTCGACGCCGTCAGCTCCTGGTGGGTCAACGTGTTTGGCCACGCCAACCCGCGCATCAACCAGCGCATCAAGGATCAGGTCGACCAGCTCGAACACGTTATCCTCGCCGGTTTCAGCCACCAGCCAGTGATCGAGCTGTCCGAGCGCCTGGTGCAGATGACGCCGGAAGGCCTGACCCGGTGCTTCTATGCCGATAACGGTTCGTCTTGCATCGAAGTCGCGCTGAAAATGAGCTTTCACTACTGGCTCAACCGCGGTCAGCCGAACAAAAAACGATTTGTCACCCTCACCAACAGCTACCACGGCGAAACCATGGCGGCGATGTCGGTTGGCGATGTGCCGCTGTTCACCGAAACCTACAAGGCGCTGCTGCTCGACACCATCAAGGTGCCGAGCCCGGATTGCTACCTGCGCCCTGAAGGCATGAGCTGGGAGGAGCATTCGCGCAACATGTTCGCGGCCATGGAACAGACCCTGGCCGAACATCACGACACGGTTGCGGCAGTGATTGTCGAGCCCCTGATCCAGGGCGCCGGCGGCATGCGCATGTACCACCCGGTATACCTCAAGCTGTTGCGTGAGGCCTGTGATCGCTATGGCGTGCACCTGATCCACGACGAAATCGCCGTCGGCTTCGGCCGTACCGGCACGATGTTCGCCTGCGAACAGGCAGGCATCCGCCCAGACTTCCTGTGCCTGTCCAAGGCCCTCACCGGCGGCTATCTGCCGCTGGCGGCCTGCGTCACTACTGACGATGTCTACAGCGCCTTCTACGACGACTACCCGACCCTGCGCGCCTTCCTGCACTCCCACAGCTACACCGGCAACCCGCTGGCCTGTGCGGCGGCGCTGGCGACCCTGGATATTTTCGAAGAAGACAACGTCATCGAGAACAACAAGGCCCTGGCCCAACGCATGGCCTCCTCCACCGCGCACCTGGCCGACCATCCGAACGTCTCGGAAGTACGCCAGACCGGCATGGTACTGGCGATCGAGATGGTCAAGGACAAGGCCACCAAAGAAGCCTATCCGTGGCAGGAGCGACGCGGCCTGAAAGTGTTCCAGCATGCGCTGGAACGCGGGGCCCTGCTGCGGCCCCTGGGCAGCGTGGTGTACTTCCTGCCGCCGTACGTGATCACGCCTGATCAGATAGACTTTCTGGCTGAAGTGGCCAGCGAAGGGATCGACATTGCAACGCGCGACAGCGTCAGTGTGTCAGTGCCGGAAAACTTTCACCCGGGATTCCGCGATCCGGGTTGATTGGCCCGAAAATGAAAGCACTGTGGGAGCGAGCCTGCTCGCGATAGCAATCGGTCAGCCAGCACTCATCGCGAATGCGAGACCGAATCGCGAGCAGGCTCGCTCCCACAGAAGGCACCACCTTTTATGATTCACTCCCTTTCCAGAGAACCCGCATGAGACTGTCCCGCTTCTTTATCGACGCCCCCCTGAGCACCGGTGAGCACGAGCTGCCCGAGGCCCAGGCGCACTACATCAGCCGCGTGCTGCGCATGGCCGAAGGTGATGCGTTGCAGCTGTTCGACGGCTCGGGACAAGAGTTCCGCGCCCGGCTGGTAGAGGTCGGCAAGAAGCGCGTGGTGGTGCAGATCGATGAGAGTTTCGCCGGGCAGGTCGAATCCCCCTTGCAGATCCACCTCGGCCAGGGTTTGTCCCGTGGCGAGCGTATGGACTGGGCGATCCAGAAAGCCACTGAACTGGGCGTGAGCGAGATCACCCCGATCTTCAGCGACCGTTGTGAAGTGCGCCTCAAGGACGAACGTGCCGACAAACGCCTGATGCACTGGCGCCAGGTGGCAATCAGTGCCTGTGAGCAATGCGGACGGTCGAGGGTCCCGGTGATTCATCCGCCGCAGTTATTGGCTGATTGGCTCAAGCAGACTGAAGCGCAGCTGAAGCTGGTGCTGCATCCGGTGGCCGAGCCGTTGCTGAGTCACGCCAAGCCCGCCACGCTGGCATTTCTGATCGGGCCAGAAGGCGGGCTGTCGGATGCCGAGGTTGATCAGGCCAAGGGCGCAGGCTTTCACGCGGCACGGCTTGGCCCGCGAGTGTTGCGGACTGAGACGGCGCCGGTTGTGGCGCTGGCGGTGGCTCAGCAGCTTTGGGGGGATTTCTAGATCAAAAGATCAAAAGATCAAAAGATCAAAAGATCAAAAGATCAAAAGATCAAAAGATCAAAAGATCGCAGCCTGCGGCAGCTCCTACAGGGGATCATATTTCCCTGTAGGAGCTTCTGAGATCTGTTGATCCGTTGTTCAAAGCACGTAAAAGAAAATCGCCACAAAGTGCAGCAAGCTTCCCGCGATCACAAACAAATGCCAGATCCCATGCGCATGCCGCAGCCGGTGGTCCAGCGCAAAAAAGACGATCCCCACGGTGTACAACACCCCGCCCGATGCCAGCCAGGCAAACCCTGTCGAACCCAGCGCGGCTAACAATGGCTTGACCGCCACCAGCACGATCCAGCCCATCACCGCGTAAATCACGATAGACAGCACCCGCGCTTCCGACCGCGGTTTGATCTCCTGCAGGATGCCAATCAGCGCCAACCCCCAGACGATCCCGAACAAGGTCCAGCCCCAGGGACCGCGCAGCGTGACCAGGCAAAACGGCGTGTAGCTGCCGGCGATCAACAGATAGATCGAAAAGTGATCGACCTTCTGCATAATCGCTTTCTTGCGTCCCCGCACGCTGTGGTAAACGGTCGAGGCGCTGTACAGCACCAGCAAGGTGAAACCATAGATCGCCACACTGACGATTTTCCACGGACTGCCGTCCATACTGGCAATCACCAGCATCCATACCACGCCGACAAAGGCCGCCACCGCCCCCACCAGATGCGTCCAGGCGTTGAGTTTTTCCCCGTGATACATGTATTGCCTACCTCAAAACCCATTACGACAGTGCGCAAGGCTCCGGCTTGAAGCCTGAAAACGCAACGCTTCAGACCGCATCATTCGCATTAAAAATCCGCTGGCGGCATCACTACACATCGTTGCAGGAGCGTTCGGCGACATCCAGGAGCCTTCCCACAATGCTTCCAGGCCCCGTCAGACCAGCCCCGCCTCCACCAGCAAACCTTCCAGCGCCAGCAAGTCAGGGACCTTGGCCACTTGATCGCCCACTTGCACCGCGGCTTGCTCCAGCGCGCACAAGGGCACATCGACATAGCTCAACTGGCTGTCGAGCTTGCAGGACCGTGGAATGCCCTGCACCAACAGTGCGATGAACTTCAACTCCGGGCGCCCACCCAGGGCATTGAGGATCACGATCCGCACCCGCTCGCCCATGACGATTTTCTGACCACAGGCCGACTCGAAACTGAGCATTGGAATCTGCCGGTCCCGCCACCTTACCCGCCCCAGGTACCAGGGCGGCGTATCCAGGTCGAACGTGCCCGGCTGGTAGTCGATCAGTTCGGCGACCGCCACATTGGGCAGAATCAGGTGGCGATCGGCCAGGGGCAACAGCAGCCCGGTGAGGTTGCTGGTGCGGTGTTCAAGCATGGGGTTTGCTCCAGAAGGCGATGCTTTCGAGCAATACCGATTCCTGATACGGCTTGCCAAGGTAATCGTTGACGCCAATGGCCATGGCGCGGTCGCGGTGTTTCTGTCCGGTGCGCGAGGTGATCATGATGATCGGCAGATGCTGCGTACGCTCGTCCGCGCGCACTTGGGTGGCCACTTCGAAGCCATCCATGCGCGGCATTTCGATGTCCAGCAGCATCAGGTCGGGCAGGTGCTCTTCCAGCAGCAACATCGCGTCGACTCCATCCTTGGCGGTCAGTACGTTCATGCCGTGACGTTCCAGCAAACGACTGGTGACCTTGCGCACCGTGACCGAATCATCAACCACCAGCACCAGCAGGGGTTTGTGCGACTCTGGCTCGGCGTCTTGCATCAGGGCCTGACGCGGCAAGCGGGTCTGCATGGCGCGGATCGGCGCCAACAGGTCAAGAATGAGCACCACCCGGCCATCCCCCAGGATCGTTGCTCCGGACAAACCTTGCACGGCAGCGAACTGCGGGCCGAGGCTCTTGACCACGATCTCGCGAGTGCCGGCCATGGCGTCGACTTGCACGGCGATGTGGCGTTCGTTGCACTGCACCAGCAACACCGGCAGCGGCAGGTTTTGTCCCAGCAGCTTCGGGCGGCTGCTGGTTTTCAGCAGTTCGCCGAGGTAACACAACTCATAGTGCTGCCCGGCATATTTGTAGGTTGGCGGATCCAGGCGATAGTGGCCTTCAAGTTCATTGGGCAAGACACGAACGATGCCGTCGATGGTGTTGAGCGGGATCGCATACTGATCTTCCGCGCATTGCACCATCAGCGCCCGGTTGACCGACACGGTGAACGGCAGGCGGATGCGAAAATGCACGCCCTGCCCGGACACCGAGTCAATGCTCATGGTCCCGCCCAGCTGCCGCACCTCTTCGTGGACCACGTCCATACCCACGCCACGCCCGGAAATCTGGGTGATTTTTTCCGCCGTCGAAAATCCCGGTTGCAGGATAAATTGCAGCACATCGCGGTCGCTGATATCGCTGTCAGGCGCCAGCAGGCCACGCTTGATCGCCTTGCGGCGTACCGCGTCCAGGGGCACGCCGGCGCCGTCATCGCGGATATCGAAAATGATGTCCCCACCCTCGCGCGACAGGTCCAGGGTAATCTTTCCCTGAGCGGGTTTGCCCGCAGCGATGCGCACCTCGGAGGATTCCAGGCCGTGGTCCACGGCGTTGCGCAGCATGTGCTCCAACGGCGCGGCCATGCGCTCGAGGACGTTACGGTCCATCTCGCCTTCGGCGTTGCCGACGATGAATTGCACATCCTTGCCCAGTTCGCCGGAAACCTGACGGACGATGCGCTTGAGGCGCGGCAGCATCCGTTCGAACGGCACCATGCGTGTACGCATCAGGCCTTCCTGCAACTCGGTATTGATGCGCCCCTGTTGTTGCAGCAGGTTTTCGGCGTCCTGATTGCGCCGGTCGAGGGTTTCCTTGAGGTCAAGCAGGTCGGACGCGGACTCGAACAGCGCACGCGACAGCTGTTGCAGCTGCGAATGCCGGTCCATTTCCAGCGGATCGAATTCCTCGTACCCCAGACGTTCGGCTTCCACCTGCTGGCGGCTGAGGATCCGCCCCTGGGTTTCCGTATCGAGGCGCCGCAACTGGTCGCGCATGCGCTCAATGGTGGTTTCCATTTCGCTCAGGGCCACCCGTGCATCGCTGACCTGCTGTTCGATGCGCCCGCGGAAAATCGAGGTTTCACCGGCCAGGTTGACCAAATCATCCAGCAACTCTGCCGAGACCTTGACCATGTCGGCGCCGGCGTCAGGCTGCGGTGCAGGAGGTTCGGGCTTGATCACCGCAGGTGCCGTGACAGGATCTGCCGGCAACACTGGGTGACTGAAATTGCGGATCGAGTCGATCAACTGATCGGCAGGCGGCATGGGTTGACCGGCGCGCGCCGCGTCGAGCATTTGTGCCAGTCGGTCATGGCTGCTCTGCAACAGCGCGAACAAGGCCTGGGTCGGTTGCAGTAAGCCTGCCGACAAACCTTCATAGAGAAATTCCAGCTCGTGGGCCAGATCACCGATCGGTGTGATTTCGACCATCCGCGCGCCCCCCTTCAGGGTGTGCAGATCACGCAGCAGGTTTTCCACTTCCTGGCGATTCGCCGGGTCGGCCTGCCAGCGCACCAGCGCCGCCCCGGAGTTTTCGATGATGTCGAAACCTTCTTCCAGGAAGATCTCCAGTAGCTCCGGATCATGGCCTGGGTGATCGCTGACCGGCAGCGGTTCGGCCACTTCAGCGCTGCCGAGGTTGTTCTGGCGAAACTCGCGGATGGCCTCGATCAGCTCATCTGGCTCATCCAGGGGATGCTGGTCCTGCAACTGCTCAAGCAGCTGCCCGAGGCGATCATGGCTGCGCAGCAACAGCTGCGCCAAGGCATCGGTGTGCTGATAACGGCGATCCACCAGGCCTTCGTACAGCCCTTCCAATTCATGGGCCAGATCACCCACGGGTTCGACCTCGGCCATCCGCGCCCCGCCCTTGAGCGTGTGCAGGTCACGTTGCAACGACAGCAGCGGTGCGGCGTTATCCGGATCGCTCAACCAGCGTTGCAGGGCCTGGCCCGAGCTTTCGAGGATATCCACAGCCTCTTCCAGGAAGATCGACACGATAGCGTCGTCTGGTTCTGCCTGCGCCAGTTCGGCAGTGGCGCTGCCCAGCTCGCGAATGCTCAGGGCGCGGCTGCCGTCGCTGCGAATCAGGCCGGTGGCCGACGGGTCCAGGCTTTCATCCAGCAAATCGCGCAAGGCTCGCACCCGCGCCGGTTGCGGGCTGACTTCCTGGCCGGCTGCGAGCTCGTCGAGCATGTTGATCAGCGCTTCATGGGCACTTTGCGCTTCATGGAAAAACGCCGGGCTGACCGCCAGGCTGCTTTCCTCCACCGCACCGTACAGATCGAGCAAGGCTTCACACAGCTCATCCACCGGATGCAGATCAGCCAGGTGTGCGCCTTCACCCAAGGTCGTCAATTCGTCCAGCAGCGCGCTGAGTTCCTGGCGTTCACCGGGGTGTTGCTGCCAGCGTTGCAGCAAGCTCTCGGCGTCCAGCAGGATGTCCATGCCCTGGGCCAGAAAATTGTTGATCAATTGCGGGTCGCGCTTGATACGTGGCCGACTCTGGGGTGCGCTCAGCAGGGTTTGCAGGCGCATGGCCAGCAGTGCATGGGTTCGCTCGATCAGATGCTGCGCGCCCGTTATCTCGGCCAGCGGATCCGTCTTTAGCTGGCGCAGGCCTAGCCGGAACAGCCCTTCGGCCTCCAGTAACAGTTCCACTTCGTCCAGGTCCAGTGCGAGCAGGTGCGCCTTGTACTCGCGGGCAAGTTGATCCAGCGGCGCGGCCAGTTCGGCGATCGGCACCACGCCGGCCATTGAGGCGCTCCCCTTGAGCGTATGCAAGGCGCGCTGCAACTCGTCACTGGCCTGCAAGGGCACATGCTCGGCGGCCTGGTCGAGGAAGCGATTGACGCTGGCCAGATGGGTTTCGGCTTCGTTGCGGAAAATTTCCAGCAGCAGCGGATCGAGTGCCACGACGTCCTCTGCATCCTCATCCACCAACGGTTGCTCGCCCTTGGCCAAGGCATGCGCACGGGCCGCCACCTGGTCGACATCGTTGCGCTGGCGCTGGGCATTGCGGGCAAATTCCGCGACCAGCTCCGGCAACAGCTGCAGCACATCAGCCAGCAATTGCTGCACGCCAGGGCCCGGCTTCACGCTGTGTTCGAGCACTCGATTGAGCAGGTTTTCCACCGCCCACGCCAGCTCGCCCAGGATCAGCGCCCGAACCATCCGGCCGCTGCCTTTGAGGGTGTGGAAGGCCCGGCGCAGCTCACTCAGGGCCGAAGTGTTCTGCGGGTCGGCAGTCCAGCGGGGCAAGTACTCACGGAGGACTTGCAGTACTTCGTCAGTTTCTTCCAGGAACACTTCACGCAGTTCATCGTCCACCGGCTCTTCGCCCGCAGGCGGCGGTAGCAGGCTACCCGGGGTATGCAGCGCCGGGGGATTTACCGCAGACACAGGATTGGCGAGCACGTCCGCGAGGGTCTGCACCAACTCAGGAGCACCGTACGCCTGCAACTCCTGAATGAGATGCGCCTCAGTCGGCTCCGGCACTTGTTCGAGTTCCGGGGCATGCCGGGCGCGGGGGAAAAACCCCAGTGCGGCGAGGCCTTTCTCGGCGACGTCGAGCACCTGTTCCCCGGCTGCCTCGGGGTCGTCGCTGAGGCGCTCCAGGTAATATTCGATGCTGGTCACCACGTCGGCCAGGCTGTCGAGCTCCTGCCATCCCGGCTGGCCAGGATCCAGCAGCAGGTGTTCACGGATGAACTGGTTGCACGCTTCGACCAGGCTGGCAGCGCGACTCAACGGGATCATCGCCAGTGCGCCGCGGATCTGCGTCAACAAGGCAGGCAAGGGCTGCAGGTGCTGGCGGTCCCAGTCGGCGTCGATGTAGTCGACGATCATGTCCTTGGCCTGTTGCAGGCAGATGCGCGCTTCGCGGATGACGATCTGGTGAATCTGTGTCAGGTCGGTGGTCGGCAAGCGGCTGTCTTCCTGGCTTTCCGGTTCCAGGTTGCCGACCATGCCGGCCAGGTTCGCTTCGACGTAGAGCAAGGCGCCCGCGACGTCCATCAGGATGGCGTCCGTGGGCTCACGCTGGCCTTGGGCCAGGCTCAGGACCACCGCCAACTGATCGATGATCACCTTGCGCGGCTGGCCAAAACCCAGCACCGCCAGGGTGTCGGCGATTTGCCGCAGGGGCGACAGCAGGCTGTCGAGATCGGCAATGTGTTGGCGGTCACTGCGCACGAACAGGTCCAGGCGTTCCTTGACCCGCACCAGCTCTTCGCACAGCGCCACCAGCACCGAGCGCATCGCATCGCGGTCGGGACCGCCCAGGCGCGCGCGCTCGTCATCAACCATTGCGCTGTCAGGCAACGCGTCCTCTAGGGAGTAGCGATCTTTCATGGTCAGCATGCGCCCGGTGGGGTGTTCGGCCTTGGCAATGTAGAACAGCAAACTCTTGAGCAGCTCTGGTGGTGCCGGTTGATTGATGCCGCGCATGCCTTCTTCGAGCAAGCGCTTGAGTTCCGTGTCAGCTTCCTTGAACAGGCTTCGCAGCGCCGGACTGTTGGCGATCGCACCGCCACGCATGCCTTCCACCAGCGCCGAGGCCACCTGCCACAACGGGCTGAGCGGCGCCTGACCGGAGATACTTTCGAGTCGCGCGAACACCTTTGCCAGGTAACCCAGGTGAGTGTCGTCAGCCTGTTCGCGCAGCAATCCAACGAGTGCCATCTGCAGCATTTGCCGCAACTTGCGCAACACATTGGCCAACTCTGGCGGCTCCAGCTGCGCCAGCGCTGCGTCGTCCAGCGGGGGCAAATCCGGCATTTGCGGGCTGAACAGGCTGGTTTCCGACAACAGCCCCTCGCCGCGGGCACTGCGCAAATCATTGATCAGGGGCAGCACCACCAGCGGCAAGTCCCGGCGCGCACCTTGCACCCGGTCGAGGTACACCGGCAACTGCGCCAGCGCCTGCAACAGCAGGTGGATCGCTTCTTCACGATGGCTCACACGGTTCTGCTGCAACGCCTGGGTCAGCTGTTCCATTTCTTCGGCCAGCAGTGCCGCGCCGTAGAATTCGACCATCTGCAAACTGCCGTGAACCTGGTGGATGCACGCCAGGCATTCAGCGAGCGCCAGGGGCGTCTGCTCTTCGTCCATCGCCATGCTCTCCAGATGGAGCGCCGCCTGCCTCAGCGTTTCGGCAATCTCGCCCTTGACCCACTCGAGGGCCACATAGTCGTGCCGATCACCCATAACCACTCCACTGGAAAAAACCTGCGCCTGCCACGCCCTATACTTTATCAGCAGCCTGCGCGCTCGCCGCGGGCAAGGTGAAACCGGACACCGAACGCCTCAGCTGGCTGGCCATCTTCGCCAGGTTACCGATGCTTTCGGCGGTTGCAGTGGAGCCGGAGGAGGTCTGCGAGGTGATCTGCTGGATCACGTTCATCGTCAGGGAGATCTGTCCGGCCGAGGACGTCTGCTGCTGGGCGGCATTGGAAATACTCTGGATCAGCGCCGCGAGCACTTTGGATACGCCTTCGATTTCCTCCAGCGCCACCCCGGCATCCTGCGCCAGACGTGCGCCACGCACCACTTCGGTGGTGGTCTGCTCCATGGAAATCACAGCTTCATTGGTGTCCGTCTGAATTGCCCGCACCAGGGTCTCTATCTGTCGGGTCGCAGCGGATGAGCGCTCGGCCAGGCGCTGCACCTCATCGGCTACCACGGCGAAACCGCGACCAGCGTCACCCGCCATCGAGGCCTGGATCGCAGCGTTGAGGGCCAGAATGTTGGTCTGATCGGCAATGTCGTCGATCAGGCTGACAATGTCGCCGATTTCCTGGGAAGACTCACCAAGGCGCTTGATTCGCTTGGCGGTATCCTGGATCTGCTCGCGAATGTTATCCATGCCGTGGATGGTGTTATGCACCACCTCGTTGCCCTTGTTGGCGATTTCCACCGACCGCTCAGCCACCGCCGAGGACTCGGCCGCGTTGGCCGACACCTGGTCAATGGATTGGGCCATGTCGTTGATGGCCGTGGAAGCTTCGGATATCTGCTGCGCCTGATGCTCGGAGGCTTGCGCCAGGTGCATGGCGGTGGCCTGGGTTTCCTGCACGGCGGCGGCGACCTGGCCGGCGGTCAGGTTGATGGTTGCCACCAGGTCGCGCAGCTGGTCGACGGAATAATTGATCGAGTCGGCAATGGAGCCGGTGAAATCTTCCGTCACCGAGGCCGTCACCGTCAGGTCACCGTCTGCCAGGTCTTCAATCTCGTCGAGCAGACGCATGATCGCCGTCTGGTTACGTTCGTTCTTTTCGGCGGTCTCACGCAGCTGCCGATTGGTTTCGCGCACCATCACCAGGCCGATCAGGATGATCGATGTCAGCGCCAGCAAGCCCAGGACATAGCCGCCGATGGTGTCGGTGTGACGGCCGCCGGCAAGGTTTTCAAAACCATTGGCCAGGTGCGAGGCTTCGTCCAGCAGCGTTTGCGACAGGCCGAAGATGTTGGTTGCTGACTCCCGGACCTTTAACAGTTCAGGCGAGGTTTCGATAATTTCATCGACGGAACCCGAGACGAACTCGAACAGTTCGGAAATCTCGAGCAGGCGGGCCCGGGCATCGCGGTCCTCGACCTGGCTGACTTTCAGCGCCGGATCCCCTTGCAACATGCCCGTCAGGACCTGGCCGAAGCGTGCCGCGTCACGCCCGAAGACGTCGGCAGCCTGTTGCGAATTCTCGTCCCCGGACAACACGGTATTCACCGCCCCCAGGATTCGCTCGGCCAGCAAGGATTGCCGTTGAGCCATCGCGACCTGGGCGGCGGGAGCGCCCCGCTGCAGCAGAATCTCGACGACTTTTTCATACTCAACCTGCAGTTGCGGCACAGTCTCGGCCAGGGTCGCGGCGACCTGGTGCAGCGACAGTACGGTCTGTTCGCTGGTGAGGATGGCGTCGGTATTTTTCAGCAGGCGCTCCCAGTCCGTTTGCACTGCGCGCATTTCCGGGCGCACGGCGGACGGCGCAGGGGGAAGACCGGTAGAAGGGTCGCCTTGCTTCAGATAACTCCAGCGCCGGGCAAAATCATTGCGCGCATCACTGAGCAGCTTGAACGCGGCAGCCTTGCCGGCAGCGGCTTCCGTAGCATTCTTGGCGATACGCTGGGACAGCACGCGTAACTCGCCTGCGTGGCCGATGTACTGTTTATCGTACGTAGCCTGGGTGTTGAGGTACGCGAAATTGGCGAACAACAGCATGATGAAGATGATCAGCGCGATAAACAGCACGATGATCTGCGACCGGCTGCGCGACCCTTCCATTGGCTTGCCTGCTTTTGCTTTTATCATCGGTCCTCGCCTGTTAACTCACATCTACCAACCCACCACAGATCGCTTTGTGGGGTCTGCGTTTACAAAGCGACGTGCATGAACGCCCGCGACTGCGCCAGCGCAAACGGGCTGAACACCTGCCAATCCTGCTCGCGCTTAAACCGGCCCTTGATGAACGGCGCAATCGCCCCGCTCAAGTTATCCACCGGCTCCAGACTTCCCTGGGCAAAATGCTGCAGCCCGTAAACTTCGTCGACCATCAACCCGGCAAACACCTCGTTGTGCTCCACCACCAACACCCGACGCTGCTTGCGCACCGCCGACAGCTCCAGGGCGAAGAAGCCGCAGACATCCATGATCGGCAGCAAGCGCCCCCGCAGGTTGGCCACGCCCTTGACCCAGGGTTTTACCCCGGGCAACTGGGTGAATCGCGGTTCGTGCAAGACTTCACTGATCTCGCCCATGGGAGCGACGTACCAGTGCTCGCCCAATCGAAATCCTATACCGCTCCAGCTGTCCTGGCGGGCCGGCTGGGAAGGCAGGTCTGCCGCCAGCAGACGGCAACGCTGATCGAGTTGCAGCAGCAGTTCGAAGGCAGTCAGCGATTCACTCATGGTCCGATGATCAGCCGGCAAGCACGTTGTTGAGGGTCTTGATCAGGGTGTCTTCGTCGACCGGCTTGGTCAGGTAATCCTTGGCGCCCTGGCGCGTGCCCCAGACCTTGTCGGTGTCTTGATCCTTGGTGGTGATGATAATCACCGGGATGTGCCCGGTTTCCGGGTCCTTGGTCAACTGCCGGGTGGCTTGAAAACCATTGAGGCCGGGCATGACGATGTCCATCAGCACCGCGTCAGGTTTTTCCTGGCGGGCCAGGGCCACGCCGTCGGCGCCGTTTTCGGCTTTCAACACTTCGTGACCATACTTTTCCAGCATGCCCGTCAGTTTGTACATTTCGGTCGGCGAGTCGTCGACGATCAGAATTCGTGCCATGGTCTTCCCCATTCTTGTCGACGCCGGGCCCGTTGGCCGAGCGTCACTGTGCGTGTCCTACTGCGGCAAAACGGCGGCAAACCCTGGAACATGGGCCTGGATCGCGTTCAGCAATTCCTCCCTGCTGAAAGGCTTGGTCAAAAACTGATCGGAGCCGACGATGCGCCCCTTGGCCTTGTCGAACAGCCCGTCCCTGGACGACAGCATGATCACTGGCGTGGATTTGAACGCGCTGTTGTTCTTGATCAGGGCGCAGGTCTGATAACCATCCAGACGCGGCATCATGACGTCGACAAAGATGATGCCGGGATGGTTGTCGGCGATTTTCGCCAGCGCATCGAAACCATCGATGGCCGTGATGACCTCGCAACCTACATTTTTCAGCAACGTTTCGGCGGTGCGGCGAATCGTCTTCGAATCGTCGATCACCATGACCTTCAAGGCGCTGGAATGCTGATCCATATTTACTCTACCGTCGCCTTTGCGAATCAAATTGTCCGTTTTCGGATCTTCCAGGGCTCGAAACCCTTGATGTTCAAGGGCAAAGCCTTTTTAGCACAGTCTCCAAATCCAATCTATCGGGTGACTGGCACTGTGGTTTTCCCTTGACCGCAAACACGCCCGGCGCCAATCTGACGCCACTTTTATATAGCCCTGTGGCCCGCTCCCCTGTGGGAGCGGGCTTGCTCGCGAAGGCGGCGTGTCAGCCAATACAAGTGGTGACTGACACACCGTATTCGCGAGCAAGCCCGCTTCCACAGGGGATCGCCAAAGCCCAAATTCGAGGAAAAACCCATGAGCGTTCGCGTCGGGATTGTCATGGATCCCATTGCCGGCATTTCCTATAAAAAGGATAGCTCGCTGGCCATGCTGCTGGCCGCGCAAAAGCGCGGCTGGGAACTGTTCTACATGGAGCAGCGCGACCTGTATCAGGGCGAAGGCGAAGCCCGGGCGCGCATGCGTCCGCTGAAAGTCTTCGCCAACCCGGAAAAGTGGTTCGAACTGGAGGCCGAGACTGACGCGCTCCTGAGCGATCTGGACGTGATTCTGATGCGCAAGGATCCGCCCTTCGACATGGAGTTCGTCTACTCCACCTACCTGCTGGAGCAAGCCGAGCGCGCCGGCGTGCTGGTCGTCAACAAACCGCAGAGCCTGCGCGACTGCAATGAAAAGCTGTTCGCCACACTGTTTCCCCAGTGCACCCCGCCAACCGTGGTCAGCCGCCGCGCCGACGTGCTGCGTGAGTTCGCCGCCAAGCATGGCGACGTGATCCTCAAGCCGCTGGACGGCATGGGCGGCACCTCGATCTTCCGTCATCGCGCTGGCGACCCGAACCTGTCGGTCATTCTCGAGACCCTGACCGCGATGGGCGCCCAGCAAATCATGGGCCAAGCCTACCTGCCGGCGATCAAGGACGGCGACAAGCGCATCCTGATGATCGACGGTGAGCCTGTGGATTACTGCCTGGCGCGGATTCCGGCCGCCGGTGAAACCCGCGGCAATCTCGCGGCTGGTGGTCGTGGCGAAGCCCGCCCATTGACCGACAAGGATCGCTGGATCGCCGCTCAGGTCGGCCCGACACTGCGCGAAAAAGGCCTGCTGTTCGTCGGCCTGGACGTGATTGGCGAGCACCTGACAGAAATCAACGTCACCAGCCCGACCTGCATCCGCGAGATCGATAATGCCTTTGGCACCGACATTGGCGGCCTGCTGATGGACGCCATCGAGAAGAAGTTGCAGAGCAAGCCATAAGCTGCAAGTGAGATTCGCTCAATGCAGCCTGTCGCTTGAAACTTCAAGCTTGAAGCTAAAAACCAACATTGCGTTATCATGCCGAGCCCTTAAAAACGCGATGTTGGTTTTTTCACCATGACACTTCCGTCCGATCTGCCTGCCGAACTCGCCCGCCGCGGTGTGCGCCCGGCCGATCGCCTCGGATTTACCCTGTTTCTCGCAGCGTTAATTCATTTGGCGTTGCTGCTGGGCGTGGGCTTCACCATGGTAGAGCCCAAGCAGATCAGCAAAACCCTGGAAATCACCCTCGCCACTTTCAAAAGTGAAAAGAAGCCCGAGAAAGCCGATTTCCTCGCCCAGGAAAACCAGCAAGGCAGCGGCACCCTGGATAAAAAGGCGACCCCCAAGACCACCGAGGTCGCGCCCTTCCAGGACAACAAGGTCAAGAAAGTCACGCCGCCTCCTGCCGCTAAACCTGAAGTCCAGGAAGCGCCGCCCAAGGCCGCAGTGACCACGGTTGCGCCGAAACCGAAGAAAGCACCGGCAAAAACCGAAGCGCCCAAGATCGATGCCAAACCCAAGGTGGCCGCGCCGACGTTCGACAGTGAACAGCTGTCCAGTGACATCGCCAGCCTCGAAGCCGAACTGGCCAACGAACAACAGCTGTACGCCAAGCGCCCGCGTATACACCGCCTGAGCGCCGCCTCGACCATGCGCGACAAGGGTGCCTGGTACAAGGATGAATGGCGCAAGAAAGTCGAGCGCATCGGCAACCTGAACTACCCGGACGAAGCGCGACGCAAGCAAATCTATGGCAATTTGCGCCTGATGGTCTCGATCAACCGCGACGGCTCGCTGTATGAAGTGCTGGTACTGGAATCCTCCGGCCAGCCGCTGCTGGACCAGGCCGCCCAGCGCATCGTGCGGCTCGCGGCGCCGTTTGCGCCGTTTACCGGGGACCTGTCGGACATCGACCGCCTGGAAATCATCCGCACCTGGAAATTTGCCCGCGGCGACAGACTTTCCAGCAACTGACCCCCATCTGTAGGAGCGAGCTCGCTCGCGATGGTCGTCAACGATAACGCTGAAAAATAGACACCCCACGGCGCTCTCGGGTTTCTCGCGAGCAAGCTCGCTCCTACAGGGGCAGTGGTTGTCGAGATTTGCGGTATTTCCTGTGCATCCCCAGCTTGTCAGTTTGCCCCTCCAACGCCACACTAGCGCTCATGAAAAACGTCAGCCCCAGTTACCTCAAGCATCATTTCCTGATCGCCATGCCGCACATGGCCGACCCGAACTTTGCCCACACCTTGACCTACATCGTCGAGCACACGGCCAATGGTGCCATGGGGCTGGTGGTCAACCGTCCGCAAGATCTGAATCTGGCTGATATCCTCGAGCAATTGCGCCCGGATATCGAACCACCGGCGCTATGCCAGCACGTACCGATCTTCATGGGCGGCCCGGTGCAGACCGATCGCGGTTTTGTCCTGCACCCCTCAGGCCAGACTTACCAGGCGACCGTTGATCTGGAAGGCGAGCTGTCGCTGTCCACGTCCCAGGACGTGCTGTTCGCGATTGCAGACGGCGTCGGTCCCGGGAAAAGCGTGATCACCCTCGGTTACGCCGGCTGGGAAGCCGGGCAACTGGAGTCGGAACTGGCTGACAACGCCTGGCTGACCTGCCCGTACAGCGCCGACATCCTGTTCAATACCAGCAGCGAACTGCGCCTGGAAGCGGCGGCCCGGCACCTGGGGATCAATCTCAGCCTGCTGACCAGCCAGGCGGGGCACGCCTGATGGCTCTGCGGTTGATTCTCGGCTTCGACTACGGCACCAAACAGATCGGCGTGGCGGTCGGCCAGGTGATTACCGGCCAGGCTCGCGAGCTGTGCACCCTGAAGGCGCAGAACGGCATACCCGACTGGAACCAGGTCGAAGCCCTGATCAAGGAATGGAAACCCGACGCTGTCGTGGTCGGCCTACCCCTGAACATGGACGGAACGCCCAGCGACATGTGCCTGCGCGCGGAAAAATTCGCCCGCCGCCTCAATGGCCGCTACAACCTGCCCTTCTATACCCACGATGAACGCCTGACCACCTTTGAGGCCAAAGGCGAGCGGCGGGATCGGGGCGGACAAAAGGGCAGCTACCGCGACAACCCGGTGGACGCCATCGCCGCCGCCCTGCTGCTGCAAGGCTGGCTCGACGAAAATACCGCACTGTTCGAATCCTGATCACACCCTATCCTGAAGAGCCGCCACGCGACTCTCTAAGCTGCAACCCGGGCCATTGCTCAAGCAGAATCTGGCCCGGGTCCAAGAAGGAGCAACCATGAGCCTGCCCAATCCCGCCGAACTGATCAGCCAGATGGCGACCCGTCTCAAGGCGCACCTGGAACATCGTGGCATCAGCGAGCCACGCTACATCGGCATTCGCACCGGCGGCGTCTGGGTCGCCCAGGCCTTGCTCGATGAACTGGGCAGCGACTCGCCACTCGGCACCCTGGACGTCTCCTTCTATCGCGACGACTTCAGCCAGAACGGCTTGCACCCGCAGGTCCGCCCTTCTGCCCTGCCGTTCGAGATCGAAGGCCAGCACCTGGTGCTGATCGACGACGTGCTGATGAGTGGCCGGACCATTCGCGCCGCGCTCAATGAGCTGTTCGACTACGGCCGCCCGGCCAGCGTGACGCTGGTCTGTCTGCTGGACCTCGACGCCGGTGAGCTGCCGATCCGCCCGAACGTAGTCGGCGCAACCCTGTCGCTGGCCGCCCATGAACGGGTGAAACTGTCCGGGCCATCGCCGCTCGTGCTGGAACTGCAAGATTTCGCCCTTTAATCCGCCCTATTGAGAGTCCCCCTCGCGATGACGCCTCTAGACACCAAGCGCCCGCTGCAGCTCAATGATCAGGGCCAGCTGCGCCACTTCCTCTCGCTCGACGGTTTGCGCCGCGAGCTGCTGACGGAAATCCTCGACACTGCCGACTCGTTCCTCGAAGTCGGCGCCCGGGCGGTGAAAAAAGTCCCGCTGCTGCGCGGCAAGACCGTGTGCAACGTGTTTTTCGAGAACTCTACCCGTACCCGCACCACCTTCGAACTGGCGGCCCAGCGCCTGTCGGCGGATGTCATCACCCTGAACGTGTCGACTTCCTCGGCGAGCAAGGGCGAAACGCTGCTCGACACCCTGCGCAATCTCGAAGCCATGGCCGCCGACATGTTCGTCGTGCGCCACGGTGACTCCGGCGCGGCGCACTTCATTGCCGAGCATGTCTGCCCGCAAGTGGCGATCATCAACGGCGGCGACGGCCGGCATGCGCACCCGACCCAGGGCATGCTCGACATGCTGACGATCCGTCGGCACAAGGGGGGGTTCGAAAACCTCTCGGTGGCCATTGTAGGCGACATCCTGCACTCGCGGGTCGCGCGCTCGAACATGCTGGCGCTCAAAACCCTCGGCTGCCCGGACATCCGCGTGATTGCGCCGAAGACCCTGCTGCCGATCGGCATCGAGCAATACGGCGTCAAGGTCTATACCGACATGACCGAAGGCCTGAAAGACGTCGACGTGGTGATCATGCTGCGCCTGCAGCGAGAACGCATGACTGGCGGCCTGCTGCCGAGCGAGGGCGAGTTCTACCGCCTATTCGGCCTGACGACAGCACGCCTCGCCGGCGCCAAGCCCGATTGCATTGTCATGCACCCGGGACCGATCAATCGCGGGGTGGAAATCGAGTCCGCAGTGGCCGATGGTCCGCACTCGGTCATCCTCAATCAGGTGACCTACGGGATTGCCATTCGTATGGCCGTTTTGTCCATGGCCATGAGCGGACAAACCGCCCAGCGCCAATTCGAGCAGGAGAACGCCCAGTGAAGCTCAGCATTCTCGGCGCACGCGTCATCGACCCCGTCAGCGGGCGGGATCAAGTCACCGATATCCACATTGAAGCCTGCAAGATCGTCGCCCTCGGTGCCGCACCTGCCGGTTTCGTCGCAGTCGATACCATAGACGCCCAGGGCCTGGTGGCCGCTCCCGGCCTGGTCGACCTGAACGTTGCCCTGCGCGAGCCAGGCTATAGCCGCAAAGGCTCGATCATCAGCGAAACCCGCGCGGCGGCTGCCGGCGGCGTCACCAGCCTGTGCTGCCCACCGAAAACCAAACCGGTCCTGGACACCTCGGCCGTCGCCGAACTGATCCTCGACCGCGCCCGTGAGGCCGGCAATACCAAAGTCTTCCCGATCGGCGCCCTGAGCAAAGGCCTCGATGGCGAACAGCTTGCAGAGCTGGTCGCATTGCGCGATGCCGGTTGCGTGGCCTTCGGCAACGGTCTGGAGAGTTTCCGCAACACCCGCACCCTGTGCCGGGCACTGGAATATGCGGCAACGTTCGACCTGACGGTAATCTTCAACTCCCAGGATCATGACCTGGCTGAAGGCGGCCTGGCCCACGAAGGCCCAACCGCGAGCTTCCTAGGCTTGCCAGGCATTCCGGAAACCGCCGAAACCGTGGCCCTGGCCCGTGATCTGTTACTGGTCGAGCAAAGCGGCGTACGCGCGCACTTCAGCCAGCTCACCAGCGCCCGCGGCGTAGCCCTGATCGCCCAGGCCCAGGCCCGTGGTCTGCCGGTGACCGCCGATGTGGCCCTGTATCAGTTGATCCTGACGGATGAAGCGCTGATCGACTTCAGCAGCCTCTATCACGTCCAGCCGCCGCTGCGCACCCGCGCTGACCGCGACGGCCTGCGCGAGGCGGTGAAGTCTGGCGTGGTGTCAGCCATCTCCAGCCACCACCAGCCCCACGAGCGCGATGCCAAACTGGCGCCGTTCGGCGCGACCGAACCGGGCATCAGCAGCGTCGAACTGCTGCTGCCGCTGGCCATGACGTTAGTGGAGGATGGGTTGCTCGACCTGCCGACACTGCTGGCGCGACTGAGCGCGGGCCCCGCCGAGGCGTTGCGCCTGCCGGCAGGCAAGCTGGTGGTAGGGGGTGCGGCGGATATCGTGTTGTTCGATCCGGCGGCCTCGACCGTAGCCGGTGAAAACTGGCTGTCCAAAGGCGAGAACTGCCCGTTCATTGGCCACAGCCTGCCGAGTGTGGTGCGGTACACCCTGGTGGATGGACGGATCAGCCACCAGGCCTGAAAACCAAAAGATCGCAGCCTGCGCCAGCTCCTAAAGGGAAACGCATATCCCTGTGCAGGAGCTGGCGAAGCCTGCGATCTTTTGATCTTGCTTAACGGCTCTGCGCGTTACGCACGGAAACCTGGTCATTCAACGTCCAGAAGTCATACAGCACCCCCAGGAAGAACAACCCACCCGTCACCAGGTACAGCAACCCGCTGATCCATTTCCCCTGGTACATGCGGTGTACACCGAACACTCCGAGGAAGGTCAGCAGAATCCACGCGACGTTGTATTCGATCGGCCCAGCGGTAAAGCGCAGGTCCGCCTCGCGATCCATGGCCGGGATCAGGAACACGTCGATCAGCCAGCCGATACCCAGCAAACCGAAGGTGAAGAACCAGATCGTCCCGGTCACCGGCTTGCCGTAATAAAAGCGGTGAGCACCGGTAAATCCGAGGATCCACAGCAGGTAGCCAATGAGCTTGCTATGGGTGTCCTGATGCGGAACAGGGTGCTGATAGGTATTCATGAATGACCTCGATTCAGACGATAGATAAATATTCTTTAATTCTTTGTGACTTTTTTACGCGTGGCCGACAAATGGCAAATGTTATCCTTCTGTTCTCTAAAGTCTTGTCGCATAAGGCATTTGCCTGAAGACCCTCGTACATCTGTCGCCAATTTGGTTCCCTTGAGACTTTTGCGAATCGACCAACGGACCCGGAATGGACAAAAAAGCTGTTATAAAGTTGCGCGCTAACCAATATGAGCCCTGCCTAATGCGTCCAATTTTCAAGACATGGCTAACCATTTGCCTTTTGATGCCACTGGCCGCCCACGCCACCAATCGTGAGCAACGTCTTCCCAACGTTAATGGTTACACCCCGAAATCCCATGCTTCTGCTCCTTCGAGCAAAAGCAAAAAAACCGCTCCAACCCTGACCAGTAAAAGCAGCCTGGTTCCGCCAATGGCGAGCAAGGAAAGCAGCAACGTGCTGAGCCGTGCGGTGAATGTGCTCGGTACTCCTTATCGTTGGGGCGGTAGCAGCCCAAGTAAAGGGTTTGACTGCAGCGGCCTGGTGAAATACGCGTTCAACGACGCGACATTCGACCTGCCCCGCACGTCGAACGCCATGGCCAGTGGTCATGGCGAGAAAGTCGATCGCAAGGATCTGAAGCCTGGCGACCTGATTTTCTTCAACATCAAGAGCCGTCGGGTCAATCACGTCGCCATTTACCTGGGCAACGACCGCTTCATCCACGCACCGCGTCGTGGCAAGTCGGTGAGTATCGATACGCTGAAAAAACCGTATTGGGAAAAACACTACGTAGTGGCCAAGCGGGTACTGCCGAAAGAACAGAGCGCGTTGCGGGTTGTTCAGCGCTGATCTGAAGCCAAAACATCTTCGCCGGACATTACGGCCCTATCGCGAGCAGGCTCGCTCCCACGTTGGAATGCATTCCGCTGTGGGAGCGGGCCTGCTCGCGATGGCATACTTGAAAGCGCCACCAATCTCCCTCAGAAGTTATCCGGCAACCTCGCCTTCTCCCGCGCATGCTCGCGGCTGATCAGCCCTTTGTTGACCAGATCCTTCAAGCACATATCCAGCGTCTGCATCCCCAACGACGCGCCGGTCTGAATCGACGAATACATCTGCGCCACCTTGTCCTCACGGATCAGGTTACGGATCGCCGACGTTCCTATCATGATCTCGTGCGCGGCAACCCGGCCGCCACCGACTTTCTTGATCAGCGCCTGCGAGACCACGGCCAGCAGGGACTCGGAGAGCATCGAACGCACCATCGACTTCTCGTCTCCCGGAAACACGTCCACCACCCGGTCGATGGTTTTCGCCGCCGACGTGGTGTGCAGCGTGCCAAACACCAGATGCCCGGTTTCCGCCGCCGTCAAGGCCAGCCGAATAGTCTCCAGATCGCGCATTTCACCCACCAGAATCACGTCCGGGTCCTCGCGCAGGGCCGAGCGCAGGGCCGTGGCAAAGCTGCGGGTATCACGGTGAACTTCGCGCTGATTGATCAGGCATTTGCGTGATTCGTGAACGAATTCGATAGGGTCCTCAATGGTTAGGATATGGTGATGACGATGGTTGTTCAGGTAATCGATCATGGCCGCGAGGGTGGTCGACTTGCCGGAGCCGGTAGGCCCGGTCACCAACACCAGGCCGCGCGGGGCCTCGGTGATTTTGCGAAATACCTCCCCCATGCCCAGGTCATCCATGCTCAGGACTTTTGAGGGAATGGTACGAAAAACCGCACCAGCGCCGCGGTTCTGGTTGAAGACATTGACGCGAAAGCGCGCCACGCCGGGCACATCAAAGGAAAAGTCGGTCTCCAGATGCTTCTCGAAATCCACCCGCTGGGTGTCGTTCATGATCGCGTAGATGAGCTCCTGCACCTGTTTGTGGTCCAGGGCAGGCAAGTTGATGCGGCGTACATCGCCATCGACGCGAATCATCGGTGGCAGGCCGGCGGACAAGTGCAGGTCGGACGCGCCCTGTTTGGCGCTGAAGGCCAGCAGCTCAGTGATATCCATAGCGCTCCTCAATTCCAGTAGAATGCCGCCAACCTCAGAACCGCTGGCGCCTCTTGAATGTCCACGATAGCAGACAACATCGCACAGGTTAGTTCGCGCATCCATGCTGCGGCCCAAGCCGCTCACCGCGACGAGCACAGCGTGCAGTTGCTCGCCGTGAGCAAGACCAAGCCCGCCGAAGCGTTGCGCGAAGCACACGCCGCCGGGATCTGCGACTTCGGCGAGAACTATCTGCAGGAAGCCCTGGGCAAACAGCTCGAATTGGCCGACCTGCCCTTGATCTGGCACTTCATCGGCCCCATTCAATCGAACAAGACTCGCGCTATCGCCGAGCACTTCGCCTGGGTGCATTCCGTGGATCGCTTGAAAATCGCACAACGCCTGTCCGAGCAACGTCCCGCCGATTTGCCTCCACTGAATATCTGCATCCAGGTCAACGTCAGCGGTGAAGCCAGCAAATCCGGCTGCACCCCTGAAGATCTGCCGGCGCTGGCGCAAGCCATCAGCCAATTGCCGCGCATCCGCTTGCGCGGGCTGATGGCGATTCCCGAGCCAACTGAAGATCGCGCCGCCCAGGACGCCGCCTTTGCTGCCGTACAGCAACTGCAAGCCAGTTTGAACTTGCCGCTCGACACACTTTCCATGGGCATGAGCCACGACCTCGAGTCGGCCATCGCCATGGGCGCCACCTGGGTCCGTATCGGTACGGCCCTGTTTGGCGCCCGCGGCTCTCAACCAATGCAGCCTTGATGGCTCTCTTTGTAAGGACCTGACATGAGCAAGACTCGTATTGCCTTTATCGGTGCCGGCAACATGGCCGCCAGCCTGATCGGCGGCCTGCGCGCCAAAGGTCTGGAAGCCGAGCTGATCCGCGCCAGCGATCCGGGCGCTGAAACCCGCTCGAAAGTCGCCGCTGAACACGCCATTGCTGTATTTGCCGACAACGCCGAGGCGATCAAGGACGCCGAAGTGGTCGTCCTGGCGGTCAAACCCCAGGCGATGAAGGCCGTGTGCGAAGCGATTCGCCCAAACCTGAAGCCGAACCAACTGGTGGTGTCCATCGCTGCCGGCATTACCTGCGCCAGCATGAACAACTGGCTCGGCGCACAGCCTATCGTGCGCTGCATGCCCAATACCCCGGCGCTGCTGCGCCAGGGTGTGAGCGGGTTGTTCGCTACGGCCGAAGTCAGCGCCGAGCAACGCCAGCAAGCCGAAGAGTTGCTGTCCGCCGTCGGCATCGCCCTGTGGCTTGACGAAGAACAGCAGCTGGACGCGGTCACTGCGGTGTCCGGCAGCGGCCCGGCGTACTTCTTTCTGCTGATTGAAGCGATGACCGCTGCCGGCGTGAAACTCGGCCTGCCAGCAGATATCGCCGCTCAACTGACCGTGCAAACGGCCTTGGGCGCTGCGCACATGGCGGTTGCCAGTGACGTCGACGCGGCTGAATTGCGTCGCCGCGTGACTTCCCCTGCAGGTACCACCGAAGCTGCAATCAAGTCGTTCCAGGCTGGCGGCTTTGAAGCGCTGGTAGAAAAAGCACTCGGCGCCGCTGCGCACCGCTCGGCCGAAATGGCCGAACAATTGGGTCAATAAGGAGCCTTACATGATTGGATTGAACACTGCAGCGGTCTACGTGCTGCAAACCCTCGGCAGTCTGTATCTGCTGATCGTACTGTTGCGTTTCGTGCTGCAACTGGTGCGGGCGAACTTCTATAACCCGCTCTGCCAATTCGCGGTAAAAGCCACCCAACCGCTGCTCAAGCCCCTGCGCCGGATTATCCCGAGCATGTTTGGCCTGGACATGTCGTCCCTGGTGCTGGCGATCCTGGTGCAATTGGCACTGATGGCGCTGACACTGCTGCTGACCTACGGCACGACCGGCAACCCGCTGCAACTGCTGATCTGGTCGCTGATCGGCGTGACCGCGCTGTTCCTGAAGATTTTCTTCTTTGCCCTGATCATCAGTGTGATCCTGTCGTGGGTTGCACCGGGTAGCCACAACCCTGGCGCCGAGCTGGTCAACCAGATCTGCGAACCGGCCCTTGCACCGTTCCGCAAGATCCTGCCAAACCTCGGCGGCCTGGATATCTCGCCGATCCTCGCCTTCATGGTGTTGAAGCTGATCGACATGCTGGTCATCAACAACCTGGCCGAGATGACGATGATGCCGCAGATCCTGCGCTTGCTCATCTAACTCCCAGGCTCACTGCAGTATCGTTCTTCGCGAGCAAGCCCGCTCCCACAGGTAAAGTGCAGACTTGTTGGAGCAAGGCTTGCCCGCGATGGCAACGCCTCGGTATGACAAGTAACAAACAGCCCCGGCCTTTGCTTGCCGCTAACCCCACCGGTCTTTAGACTTACGCCTCATTTCAACGAGAGCAGGGTCGATGCCAACTGCCTTTCCCGCCGATTCTGTTGGCCTGGTGACGCCGCAAGTGGCGCACTTCAGTGAACCCCTGGCCCTGGCCTGTGGCCGTTCGCTTCCAGCCTATGACCTGATCTACGAAACCTACGGCACGCTGAACGCCACGGCGAGTAACGCCGTGCTGATCTGCCACGCCTTGTCCGGCCACCACCACGCCGCCGGTTTCCACAGCCCCGACGACCGCAAACCCGGTTGGTGGGACAGCTGCATCGGCCCAGGCAAGCCCATTGATACGACTAAATTTTTTGTCGTCAGCCTGAACAACCTGGGCGGCTGCAATGGCTCCACCGGCCCGAGCAGCATCAACCCGGAGACCGGCAAGCCATTTGGAGCCGACTTCCCGGTGCTCACGGTAGAGGATTGGGTGCACAGCCAGGCACGCCTGGCGGACGTGCTCGGCATCAACCAATGGGCCGCCGTGATCGGCGGCAGCCTGGGCGGCATGCAGGCGATGCAATGGAGCATTACCTACCCCGATCGCATCCGGCACTGCCTGGCAATCGCCTCGGCCCCCAAGTTGTCGGCACAGAACATCGCGTTCAACGAAGTGGCGCGCCAGGCCATCCTGACCGACCCCGAATTCCACGGTGGCTCGTTCCAGGAAGCAGGCGTAATCCCCAAGCGCGGCTTGATGCTGGCACGGATGGTCGGGCACATCACTTATCTTTCCGATGACTCCATGGGCGAGAAATTCGGCCGCGGCCTGAAAAGTGAAAAGCTCAACTACGACTTCCACAGCGTCGAGTTTCAGGTTGAAAGCTACTTGCGTTACCAGGGGGAGGAGTTTTCCGGCCGCTTCGACGCCAACACCTATCTGTTGATGACCAAGGCGCTGGACTACTTCGATCCTGCGGCGAATTTCGACGACGACCTGGCGAAAACCTTCGCCAACGCCCAGGCCAAATTCTGCGTGATGTCGTTCACCACCGACTGGCGCTTCTCCCCTGCCCGCTCGCGGGAGCTGGTGGATGCGCTGATGGCCGCCAAGAAAGACGTGTGCTACCTCGAGATCGACGCTCCGCAAGGCCACGACGCCTTCCTGATTCCGATTCCGCGTTACCTGCAGGCGTTCAGCAACTACATGAACCGAATTTCGCTTTGAGGACATCATGAGAGCCGATCTGGAAATCATACAGGAATGGATCCCCGCCGGCAGCCGCGTACTCGACCTGGGTTGCGGCGACGGTGAACTGCTGACCTGGCTGCGCGACAACAAGCAGGTGACCGGCTACGGGCTGGAAAACGACCCGGACAATATTGCCGAATGCGTCGCCAAAGGCATCAACGTCATCGAGCAGGACCTGGACAAGGGCCTGGGCAACTTCGCCAGCAACAGTTTCGACATCGTGGTCATGACCCAGGCGTTGCAGGCGGTGCACTACCCGGACCTAATCCTCGACGAGATGCTGCGGGTCGGTCGCCAGTGCATCATCACCTTCCCGAATTTCGGCCACTGGCGCTGCCGCTGGTACCTCGCGAGCAAGGGGCGGATGCCCGTTTCCGATTTCCTGCCATACACTTGGTACAACACGCCGAACATCCACTTCTGCACTTTCGGCGACTTTGAAGAGTTGTGTCGCGAACGTGAAGCCAAGGTCATTGATCGGCTGGCTGTCGATCAACAGCATCGCCACGGGTGGGCCAGCAAGCTATGGCCTAATCTATTAGGTGAAATCGGCATCTACCGCGTCAGCAGCCCCGGCCTGCAGGATCACAAGATCGCGGTGTGAAACACGACATCTCGAGGAGAACCAACATGGGTCGTCTAGCGCTGTTTCTAT
Organism: Pseudomonas sp. 65/3-MNA-CIBAN-0223; assembly: GCF_040310425.1. Lineage (NCBI taxonomy): Bacteria > Pseudomonadati > Pseudomonadota > Gammaproteobacteria > Pseudomonadales > Pseudomonadaceae > Pseudomonas > Pseudomonas sp. 65/3-MNA-CIBAN-0223. The sequence continues at coordinate 94,158 of NZ_JBEOPV010000005.1, read as the reverse complement.
TTACTGCCTGCCTGAGCGTGACCGCCATGGCCGCCGACGCCATCAAGGGTGAACGCCAGGAAAAATTCGGTGACGTGACGGTGCATTACAACACCTTCAATTCCACCTTCCTGACGCCGGACATTGCCAAAGCCGCGGAACTGACCCGCAGCAAGAACCAGGGCGTGATCAACATTTCGGTGCTCAAGGACGGCAAGCCGCTGATGGCCCAGGTCAGCGGCACCATCAAGGACCTGACCAGCCAGAGCGTAAAGCTCAACTTCCGCCAGATCACCGAACAGGGTGCGATTTACTATATCGCCCAATACCCGGTCGATCAGCAGGAGACCCGCACCTTTAATATTCAGGTGCAGACTGGCGATAAAATCAACACCATCAATTTCAACCAAGAGCTTTTCCCCGGCCAATGATGAACTTCACCCAACTCGTACTGGCCAGCCACAACGCCGGCAAACTCAAGGAACTCCAGGCCATGCTCGGCGATTCGGTGCAATTGCGCTCGATCGGCGAATTCAGCACTGTCGAGCCTGAAGAAACCGGCCTGTCGTTTGTCGAGAATGCCATTCTCAAGGCCCGCAACGCCGCGCGCATCTCCGGCCTGCCGGCGCTGGCCGATGATTCGGGCCTGGCAGTGGACTTCCTCGGTGGCGCACCGGGCATCTATTCGGCCCGTTACGCTGATGGCCAAGGCGATGCGGCGAACAACGCCAAGCTGCTCGACGCCTTGAAAGACGTACCTGAAACCGAACGCGGCGCGCAATTCGTCTGTGTACTGGCCCTGGTGCGGCACGCCGATGATCCGCTGCCGATACTCTGCGAAGGCTTGTGGCAAGGGCGCATCCTGACCCAGGCCAGTGGCGAGCATGGTTTTGGCTATGATCCGCTGTTCTGGGTGCCGGAACGCGACTGCTCCAGCGCAGAGCTGAGCCCTGGCGACAAGAACCTGATCAGCCACCGCGCCCGTGCAATGGAACTGCTGCGCCTGCGTCTGGGCTTGAAATGACCCACGACTCCTCCGCATCGCCGCTGATTTACGGCGGCGCTGCACAACCGCCTCGGGCAGCGCTTGCCGTACTGCCGCCCCTGGCGCTGTACATCCACATCCCGTGGTGTGTACGCAAATGCCCTTATTGCGACTTCAATTCCCACACGGCCAGCCCGGTGCTGCCGGAAGAGGAATACGTCGATGCCTTGCTGGCCGATCTCGATCAGGATCTGCACGCGGTGTATGGCCGCGAGCTGAGTTCGATCTTCTTTGGCGGTGGCACGCCGAGCCTGTTCAGCGCTGCGGCCCTGGGCCGACTGCTCAAGGGCGTCGAGCAGCGCATAACGTTCGCCGCAGACATCGAAATCACCCTGGAAGCCAATCCCGGGACCTTCGAGCAGGAAAAGTTCATGGCTTACCGCGCGCTGGGCATCAATCGCCTGTCGATCGGCGTCCAGAGCTTCCAGGAAGAGAAACTCAAGGCCCTGGGCCGCATTCATAACGGTGACGAAGCCCTCCGTGCTGCCGGCATGGCGCGTCAGGCCGGGTTCGACAACTTCAACCTGGACCTGATGCACGGCTTGCCCGATCAGTCCCTGGACGATGCGTTGAGTGACCTGCGCCAGGCCATCGCCCTTAAGCCGACTCACCTGTCCTGGTACCAACTGACCCTGGAACCGAACACGGTGTTCTGGAACCAGCCGCCGACGCTGCCGGAAGACGACACACTGTGGGACATTCAGGAAGCCGGCCAGGCGTTGCTCGCCGAGCACGGTTACGCGCAATACGAAGTCTCGGCGTATGCCCAACCCGGGCGCCCGGCGCGGCACAATCTCAATTACTGGAGCTTCGGTGACTTCATCGGCATCGGCGCCGGCGCTCACGGCAAGCTCAGTCATCCGGACGGGCGCATCGTGCGCACCTGGAAGACGCGCCTGCCGAAGGACTACCTGAACCCGGCGAAAAGCTTCAAGGCGGGCGAGAAAGCGCTGACCAATGAAGAAATGCCGTTCGAGTTCCTGATGAACGCCTTGCGCCTCACCGAAGGCGTCGAATCGCGGCTGTACCCTGAGCGTACCGGCCTGAGTCTGGAAAGCTTCGCCGAAGGCCGCCTCGAGGCCGAACAAAGCGGCTTGTTGCAGGTCGAACCGTCACGTCTGGCGGCCACCGAGCGCGGGCAACTGTTCCTCAATGACTTGCTGCAGAAATTTCTGAGCTGATTTCAGCCTTAAGGGAAAACGAATGGATTTGATACTCGACCTGCTCGCCACCGTCTCCCGCTGGAGCCGCAGCAACCTGTCGGAGATCTCTCTGGCGCTGGTGGGCTGTTTGCTGGTGCTGTTTGGCGCGGACATCAAGGGCTGGATCGACCAACGCCTGGGCAGCATCGCCGGCGCCTTGCGCGTCCCGCTGATGGCCTTGGTGTGCATGGTCGGCAGCGGCCTCGCGCTGATCTACGCCACGCCGTGGATCATCAAAGGCCTGAGCCAGTTCAACAACTACAGCCTGGCGCCGGTGTTGTTGGTGGTGTTGGTGCTCATCGGCGTAGTGGCCGACCGCCGCTGAATTTGAGCACATACAAAACATTGTGGGAGCGGGCTTGCCCGCGATGAGGCCGTAACATTCAACATCCACGTTGACTGTCAGACCACTGTCGCGGGCAAGCCCGCTCCCACAGGTTTTTGTATTACCGTTCAGGACTGCTTTTCGAACTTCAGATCCCACACGCCATGCCCAAGACGTTCGCCACGGCGTTCGAACTTGGTGATCGGCCGCTCGGCCGGGCGCGGTACGCACTTACCGTCTTCGGCCAGGTTGCGATAACCCGGCGCGACGTTCATCACTTCCAGCATGTACTCGGCGTACGGCTCCCAGTCCGTGGCCATGTGCAGCACGCCGCCGACCTTCAACTTGCTACGCACCAGCTCAGCGAACGACGCCTGAACGATGCGACGCTTGTGGTGACGACTCTTGTGCCATGGATCAGGGAAAAACAGCATCAGGCGATCGAGACTGTTATCCGCCACGCAGCGGTTGAGCACTTCGATCGCATCGCAATCGTAGACTCGAAGGTTGGTCAGGCCCTGGGTCAGCACGCCATTGAGTAGCGCGCCAACACCCGGACGGTGCACCTCAACGCCAATGAAATCCTGCTCCGGCGAAGCCGCAGCCATTTCCAGCAAGGAATGGCCCATGCCGAAGCCGATTTCCAGGGAGCGCGGCGCAGAGCGGCCAAACACTTGATCGAAGTCCACCGGCGCATCGGCGAGCGGCAGCACGAACAGTGGCGTGCCCTGCTCCAGGCCTTTCTGCTGGCCTTCGGTCATGCGCCCGGCGCGCATCACAAAACTCTTGATACGTCGGTGTTGGCGCTCTTCGCCTTCTTCCGGCTGGATAGGCGTTTCTTTTGATTCAGTCATCAATGGCTCTTACTTGATCAGACCATCCAGCGGCGAGGAGGCGCTGGCATAGAGTTTTTTCGGCATGCGACCGGCGAGGTAGGCCAGACGGCCCGCGACGATCGCATGTTTCATGGCTTCGGCCATCATGACCGGCTGCTGGGCATGGGCGATAGCCGAGTTCATCAGCACCGCCTCGCAGCCCAGTTCCATGGCAATCGTAGCGTCGGAAGCGGTACCCACACCAGCATCCACCAGTACGGGAATCTTGGCTTCTTCGAGGATGATCTGCAGGTTGTAAGGGTTGCAGATCCCCAGTCCCGTGCCGATCAGACCGGCCAGCGGCATCACCGCGATCACACCGATTTCCGCCAGCTGACGGGCAATGATCGGGTCATCGCTGGTGTAGACCATCACGTCAAAACCTTCCTTGACCAGCACTTCGGCAGCCTTCAGGGTTTCAATCACGTTGGGAAACAGGGTTTTCTGGTCCGCCAGCACTTCAAGCTTCACCAGGTTGTGGCCGCCCAGCAGCTCCCGGGCCAGCCGACAGGTGCGCACGGCCTCGGCGGCATCGAAGCAGCCTGCCGTGTTCGGCAGGAAAGTGTAGCGATCCGGCGACAGGACTTCGAGCAGGTTCGGTTCGCCCGGGTTCTGGCCGAGGTTGGTACGGCGCACGGCGAAGGTCACGATCTCGGCACCCGAGGCTTCGATGGCCAGGCGGGTTTCTTCCATGTCACGGTACTTGCCTGTGCCTACCAGCAAACGCGACTGGTAGGTACGACCGGCCAGGACGAAGGGCTTGTCGCTACGAACGATGCTCATGGGAAATCCTCTGTTGGGGTGAGGTTCTTGCAGAATTCTGTGCCCTTGCGGGCCGGGCGACTAGCCGCCGCCGATGGCGTGCACAACTTCGACTGAATCACCGTCGTTCAAGGTGGTTTCGGCATGCTGGCTGCGCGGGACGATGTCCAGATTGAGCTCGACCGCTACCCGGCGTCCGGTAAGTTCCAGACGGGTCAGCAGGGCCGCAACGGTTTCACCGTCGGGCAGTTCAAGGGATTCGCCGTTCAACTGAATGCGCATGCCGCAGGCCACCATCATTTTAAGGGGCTGGCATTCTAGCCCGATCAACCAGATCGACCCAAGCCATTCGTCTTGAAACGCAATCCTCCCGGTAGGAGCTGCCGCAGGCTGCGATCTTTTGATCTGGCTTTTTTGAAGATCAAAAGATCGCAGCCTGCGGCAGCTCCTACCGAGGTTTGGTTACCTCAGGCCAGGCGCCAGGCGGCAAGACCCAGGCAAAACCAGCCCACCAGAAACGCCAGCCCGCCAAACGGGGTGATGATCCCAAGTTTGCTGATGCCCGTCATGGTCAACACATACAGGCTGCCGGAAAACAGCAGGATGCCGATCGCAAACGAAGCACCTGCCCACGTGACCAGGCGTCCCTGCATTTGTGTGGCCAGCAGCGCCACGCCCAGCAACGCCAGGGTATGCACCAATTGATAAGTGACGCCGGTGTGGAATATCGCAAGGTATTCAGGCGTCAGGCGGCTCTTCAGGCCATGGGCAGCGAATGCGCCCAGGGCAACTCCGGTAAAGCCAAAAAAAGCGGCCAGCATCAGAAAGCCACGCAGCATGAGAACTCCAGTCAGACTCGATCAACAGGGTCTGTATAATGGCCCGCTCAACGGGTTCGGCCAAGCCATCTCTATGCTGCGTTTAATTGTACGAAGATTCACCAAGGCCGTGCTCTGGTTCGCGGGCGGCAGCGTATTGCTGGTGCTGATATTTCGCGTGGTGCCGCCTCCGGGAACGGCCTTGATGGTCGAGCGCAAGATCGAGTCATGGTTCGACGGCGAGCCCATTGACCTGCAACGCACCTGGAAACCCTGGGATGAGATCTCCGACGACCTCAAGCTTGCGGTGATTGCCGGTGAAGACCAGAAATTCCCGGAGCACTGGGGATTCGATTTTGGCGCGATTCAAAAAGCCCTGGCTCACAACGAGCTCGGCGGTTCGATTCGGGGCGCCAGCACCTTGAGCCAGCAGGTTTCGAAGAACCTGTTCTTGTGGTCCGGCCGCAGCTGGTTGCGCAAAGGCCTGGAAGCGTGGTTTACCGGGTTGATAGAAGTGCTCTGGCCCAAGCAGCGGATTCTTGAGGTTTACCTCAACAGTGTGGAGTGGGATGAGGGCGTGTTTGGCGCAGAGGCGGCAGCGCGGCACCACTTTGGTGTCAGCGCAAAAGGGCTCAGTCGTCAGCAATCCAGCCTGCTGGCGGCGGTCCTGCCAAACCCGCGAGTCTGGAGCGCGAGCCATCCCACCAGCTATGTTGCGCGACGCGCAGGATGGGTTCGACAACAGATGAGCCAGCTGGGTGGCGACAGCTATCTGCTGGGCCTGAACGGCTCGCGTCGGCCGCCTTGGGCGCAATGAACGCCCAGAGCAAAAGATCGCAGCCTTCAGCAGCTCCCACAGGTCTACACATTTGTCCGTAGGAGCTGCCGAAGGCTGCGATCTTTTGATCTTATGAACAAAAACGCCCCGATCATCGCTGATCGGGGCGTTTTTCATCGCGTTCGCGAGAGTTACGCCGCGATAGACAACTTGAGCTTGTTCATCGCGCTCTTCTCTAGCTGACGAATACGCTCGGCCGACACGTTGTACTTCTGCGCCAGGTCATGCAGCGTGGCTTTCTCTTCAGCCAACCAGCGCTGATAGAGAATGTCACGACTACGGTCGTCCAGCACTTCCAGCGCCTCGTGCAGGTTGTGGTTGGAGTTGTCACTCCAGTCAGCGTCCTCCAGTTGACGTGCCGGGTCGTACCGGTGGTCTTCCAGATAGTTGGCTGGCGACTGGAAAGCACTGTCGTCGTCTGCTTCGGCAGCCGGGTCGAAGGCCATGTCATGGCCGGTCAGTCGACTTTCCATCTCGCGCACTTCACGCGGTTCAACGCCGAGGCTTTCCGCCACGCGGTGAACTTCCTCGTTATTCAACCATGCCAGACGTTTCTTCTGGCCACGCAGGTTGAAGAACAGCTTGCGCTGGGCCTTGGTGGTCGCGACCTTCACGATGCGCCAGTTGCGCAGGATGAACTCGTGAATCTCAGCCTTGATCCAGTGCACGGCAAACGAAACCAGACGCACACCCATTTCCGGGTTGAAGCGCTTCACGGCCTTCATCAGGCCGACGTTGCCTTCCTGGATCAGGTCAGCCTGAGCCAGACCGTAGCCGGAATAGCTACGGGCAATGTGTACGACAAAACGCAGGTGGGCGAGCACCATCTGCCGAGCCGCCCCCAAATCCTGCTCATAATAGAGACTCTCGGCCAGTTCACGCTCCTGCTCCGGCGTCAGCAATGGAATGCTGTTCACCGTGTGCACATAGGCCTCCAGGTTCGCACCCGGGACCAGAGCATATGCAGGTTGCAAAGAATTGGTCATACGAAAAAACCTCCGTCTTACATAACTCGTGCAGTTCAGCACTGCGAAAATTGACCGGAAACCAAAGAATAAGTTCCCATAAACGCTGAAAGGTCAATACGAGCAAAATGATATTACTTCGGCGCAAGCTCCCGCAGGTGGCGTGCGACTGCAATCCATGCACCGATATACCCCAACAGCACCGCGCCAAGCAAGAGTGACAGACCATCGGCAACCGGTACCCCGGCCAAGGCAAAATCACTCCCGTACAAACCGGCCAGGCCGACCACCGCATCGTTCAGCCAGTCCAGGCCAAACGCCAACAAGCCCCACGAAAATATCCCTGCACCGAATCCATACAGCGCGCCCATGTACAGAAAGGGCCTGCGTACATAACTGTCAGTGCCGCCCACGAGTTTAATCACTTCTATCTCTGTGCGGCGGTTTTCAATATGAAGACGAATGGTATTGCCTATCACCAAAAGTAATGCAGAAACCAGCAGCACGGTCAGACCGAAGACAAAACGGTCGCCCAGCTTCAGGATCGCGGCCAAACGCTCGACCCAGACTAGATCAAGTTGCGCCTGCTGTACCTTGGGCAACTCGGAAAGTTTTTGTCTCAATGCTTCAAGAGCGGGCTTGTCGACCTCATTCGGAGTAACCAGTACCACGCCAGGCAGCGGGTTTTCCGGCAGCTCCTTGAGCGCGTCGCCCAAGCCGGACTGCTGCTGGAACTCTTCTAGCGCCTGGTCGCGGCCTACGTATTCAGCATCGGCGACGCCGGGGATAGCTTTTATCTGCTCACGCAATGCTTCCCCCTGCTCGGGGCTGGCGTCGAGTTGCAGGTAAAGGGAAATCTGCGCCGCACGCTGCCAGGAACCACCTAGACGCTCGACGTTACCGAGCAGAAGTGACAGCCCCATGGGCAGGCTCAGGGCGACCGCCATCACCATGCAGGTAAAGAAGCTGCCAATAGGCTGCTTGCCCAAACGACGCAGGCTGTCCATCAGACTGGCCCGATGGCTTTCAATCCAGGCATGGAACAGCGTGGCAAAATCGGGGCCGTCATCGTCGTCGCGTTTTTTCTTCTGCGGCTGCGGATCGGCGGCCTTCGGGGCAACGCGCTCGGAAACTTTGGGGCTGCGAGTCGCACTCATACGCCGGCCTCCCCGTCACCGATCAATCGACCGCGCTGCAGGGTCAGCATGCGGTGACGCATGCGGGCGATCAATGCCAGGTCGTGACTGGCGATCAGCACGCTGGTGCCGAGGCGATTGATGTCTTCAAATACCCCCATGATCTCTGCCGCCAGGCGCGGGTCGAGGTTACCGGTGGGTTCATCCGCCAGCAGCAAAGCCGGGCGATGGACGATGGCCCGGGCAATGCCGACGCGCTGTTGTTGACCGGTAGAGAGGTCGCCCGGGTACAGGTCGGTCTTGTCGGAAAGCGCCACACGCTCAAGGGCGGAGTCGACGCGCTTGACGATCTCGGCCTTCGACAAGCCGAGGATCTGCAGCGGCAAGGCAATGTTGTTGAACACCGTGCGATCGAACAGCAGCTGGTGATTCTGGAACACCACCCCGATCTGACGCCGCAGAAAGGGGATCTGCGCATTGCTGATGGTGGCCAGGTCCTGCCCGGCCAGCAGCAACTTGCCGGTAGTCGGGCGCTCCATGGCCAACAACAGCCGCAGCAATGTACTTTTACCGGCGCCGGAATGCCCGGTCACAAACAGGAACTCGCCCCGACGGACCCGAAAGCTCAGCTCGTGCAAGCCGACGTGACCGTTCGGATAGCGTTTACCGACCTGTTCGAAACGAATCATGAACGCTCCCGCTCGGCAAACAATGCCTGGACAAAGGGTTCTGCTTCAAAAGTGCGCAAGTCATCGATGCCTTCGCCGACGCCAATGTAGCGAATAGGCAAGCCGAACTGCTTGGCCAGGGCGAAAATCACCCCGCCCTTGGCCGTGCCATCGAGCTTGGTCAGCGCCAGCCCGGTCAATTCAACGGTCTGGTTGAATTGCTTGGCCTGGTTGATGGCGTTCTGGCCGGTCCCCGCGTCGAGCACCAGCAACACTTCGTGCGGCGCGTCCGCATCGAGCTTGCTGATCACCCGGCGAACCTTCTTCAGTTCTTCCATCAGGTTGTCTTTGGTATGCAGGCGCCCGGCCGTATCGGCTATCAATACATCGATGCCCCGGGCCTTCGCGGCCTGCACGGCGTCAAAGATAACCGATGCCGAGTCGGCGCCAGTGTGTTGGGCGATCACCGGGATCTTGTTGCGCTCGCCCCAGACCTGCAACTGCTCGACCGCAGCGGCGCGGAAGGTGTCACCGGCGGCCAGCATGACTTTCTTGCCTTCGAGCTGCAGCTTTTTGGCCAGCTTGCCAATGGTGGTGGTCTTGCCGGCTCCGTTGACGCCGACGACCAGAATGACAAACGGTTTGCTCTGCGAGGTGATTTTCAGCGGCTGCTCAACCGGCTTGAGCATCGCGGCCAACTCCGCCTGCAGCGATTTATACAGCGCAGCCGCATCGGCCAGCTCCTTGCGCGCGACCTTCTGGGTCAGGCGCTGGATGATCACCGAGGTAGCTTCGACGCCGACATCGGCTGTCAGCAGGCGGGTTTCGATGTCTTCGAGCAATTCGTCATCGATGAACTTCTTGCCCAGGAACAGGCTGGCCATGCCCTCGCCAATGCTGGCGCTAGTCTTGGACAAGCCCTGTTTGAGCCGGGCGAAGAAGCCCGCCTTGGATTCTTCGGTACGCACAGGCTCTGCAACAGGCTCAATGACGGCAACCGACGTCTCGACCACTGGCGCTGGTGCTGGCACCGCAGCTGGAACTGGAACTGGAACTGGAACTGGAACTGCAACTGCAACTGCAACTGCAACTGCAACAGGCTCAGGCTCAGGCTCAGGCTCAGTCAGCACCACGGGGGCGACAGGCGGCTCCACAAACAGTGCCTGAGCGGGCTCCGGCGCGACAACCGTCGGTGCCGGGATTGGCGGCGGCAGGTGCGGCGCCAGTTCATCCTCGACCAACGCCACCGGTTCTTCCGCGACGGGCAATTTTAACCAGGGTTCGGCGACCGGAACCGGAGTCGAGGGTTGCTCAGCCACGACTTCAGGTTCAGGCTCGACGATCGGCTGCAGCACCGGCTCGGCGATCGGCAGGACAATCGGCGAGGGTTCCTCATCCAGTACCGGCGCTGGAGCCGGCTCATTAAGTGGCTGTGGCTGTTCGACGACGGTTTCCTGCGGCTTTTTGCGCAGCCATCCGAACAGGCCTTTCTTCTCGCCAGCCGCAGCTGGGGTCTTCTTGTCGTCGTTGGAACCAAACATGGAGGACGGCTATCTCACGGTAGCGACGCGCCCACAGGCGCCTCGGCAAATAAATATTCAATGCTGAACAGACTGCAATAGATCGAGCTTGTTCACGCGCAACATTTTGTAGAGGTGTACGAGACACCTCAGGAAAACGATTTAACACAGGACTGATGCGGCAAAATCGGCGAAAAAGCAGAACTCTGCCAGTAAATGCCGAATTCCCGTCGCGAACCCATACAACCTGATCAAGCATCAAGGCCTGATAGGCGTGGCCGCCGCTAAAACGGATCAGTATCCTAGCACCCTCTCGCCCGCCGACGCTAAGACCAAGCGGGCCGCCCAACAGGTTTAAAAACGAATGAATGCTCTTGCCCGCCGCGCTGCAGGCCTGCTGCTCAGCACAGTTTGTCTGCCACTCTCAGCCTTGGCTGCCGATCCCCAACCCACCCACGAATTCACCCTGGACAACGGCCTCAAGGTCGTAGTGCGCGAAGACCATCGAGCGCCGGTGGTCGTTTCCCAGGTCTGGTACAAGGTCGGCTCCAGCTACGAGACCCCAGGCCAGACTGGCTTGTCCCATGCACTGGAACACATGATGTTCAAGGGCAGCGAAAAAATCGGCCCCGGTGAAGCCTCGTTGATCCTGCGCGACCTGGGCGCTGAAGAGAACGCATTCACCAGCGACGATTTCACAGCCTATTACCAGGTGCTGGCCCGTGATCGCCTCGGCGTCGCCTTCGAGCTTGAAGCCGACCGCATGGCCAGCCTGCGCCTGCCACCCGACGAGTTCGCCCGTGAAATCGAAGTCATCAAGGAAGAGCGCCGCTTGCGCACTGATGACAAGCCCATGTCCAAGGCCTATGAGCGCTTCAAAGCCATGGCCTACCCGGCCAGCGGCTACCACACGCCGACCATCGGCTGGATGGCCGACCTGGACCGCATGAAGGTCGAGGAGCTGCGCCATTGGTACCAATCCTGGTACGTGCCGAACAATGCCACCCTGGTGGTGGTCGGCGACGTCACTCCAGACGAGGTCAAGACCCTGGCCCAGCGCTATTTCGGCCCGATCCCCAAGCGTGACGTGCCTTCAGCCAAGCAGCCTCTGGAACTGGCCGAGCCCGGTGAACGGAAGATTACCCTGCACGTGCAGACCCAATTACCGAGCCTGATGCTGGGCTTCAATGTGCCGAGCATCGCCACGGCTGAAGACAAGCGCTCGGTCAACGCGCTGCGCCTCATCTCGGCCCTGCTGGACGGCGGCTACAGCGGCCGCATCCCGACCCAACTGGAACGCGGTGAAGAACTGGTGTCCGGCGGTTCGTCGAGCTATGACGCCTACACCCGTGGCGACAGCCTGTTCACCTTGTCGGCGACCCCCAACACCCAGAAAAACAAAACCATCGCCCAGGCCGAGGCCGGCTTGTGGAAACTGCTCGACCAGTTGAAAACCACCGCACCTGCCACTGAAGAGCTGGAGCGGGTGCGCGCACAGGTCATCGCCGGCCTGGTCTACGAGCGCGACTCGATAACCAGCCAGGCCACCTCCATTGGCCAGCTGGAAACGGTAGGCCTGTCGTGGAAACTGATGGACACCGAACTCGCCGACCTGGAAAGCGTGACCCCGCAAGACATCCAGAAGGCCGCCAAGCTGTATTTCACCCGCGAACGTCTCAGCGTCGCCCACGTACTGCCACAGGAGACGACTCATGAGTGAGCGTAAAAAACCGCGCCTGGCGCTGATCGGCCTCGTCGTTGTCGCGCTGATCGGCTCCGCGACCGTCTACCTGCTGCGGCCCGACGACTCGACAGCCAGCGAGGCCCTCGACAAGGCCAAGTCCAGCCAGAAGCTGCAATCCCTGGCCGAGCTCGATGGCAAGGCGCCGAGCCACCGCTCCCTGGATGTGCAGACCTGGAACACCGCCGAAGGCGCCAAAGTGCTGTTCGTCGAAGCTCGCGAGCTGCCGATGTTCGACCTGCGCCTGATTTTCGCCGCCGGCAGCAGTCAGGACGGCGACGCGCCCGGCCTCGCCCTGCTGACCAATGCCATGCTCAACGAAGGCGTTGCAGGCAAGGACGTCGGCGCTATCGCCCAGGGTTTTGAAGGCCTGGGCGCCGACTTTGGCAATGGTGCGTTCAAGGACATGGCGCTCGCCTCGCTGCGCAGCCTCAGCGCCGCGGATAAACGCGCGCCGGCCCTGGAACTGTTTTCCGAAGTGGTGGGCAAACCGACCTTTCCCGCCGACTCCTTTGCGCGCATCAAGAACCAGATGCTCGCCGGCTTCGAATACCAGAAGCAGAACCCCGGCAAACTTGCAGGCCTGGAGCTGATGACCCGTCTTTACGGCGACCACCCCTACGCCCACTCGAGCGACGGCACGGCGAAAACCGTTCCTGCAATTACCTTGGCGCAACTCAAGGCCTTCCATGAGAAAGCCTATGCCGCTGGCAACGTGGTCATTGCCCTGGTCGGAGACCTGTCTCGCGCCGATGCCGAGGCCATTGCCGCGCAAGTGTCCAGCGCCCTGCCAAAAGGCCCGGCACTGGCGAAAATCGCGCAACCGGTAGAGCCCCAGGCCAGCATCGGCCACATCGAGTTCCCATCCAAGCAGACCAACCTGATGCTCGCGCAGCTGGGCATCGACCGTGAAGATCCGGACTATGCCGCATTGTCCATGGGCAACCAGATTCTCGGCGGTGGCGGTTTTGGTACTCGGTTGATGACCGAAGTCCGGGAGAAACGCGGCCTGGCTTACGGCGTCTACTCCGGCTTCACGCCCATGCAGGCGCGCGGCCCATTCATGATCAACCTGCAGACCCGCGCCGAAATGAGCGAAGGAACCTTGAAACTGGTGCAGGATGTCCTCGCCGACTACCTCAAGACAGGTCCGACCCAGAAAGAACTCGACGACGCCAAGCGCGAACTGGCCGGAAGCTTCCCGCTGTCGACGGCCAGTAATGCCGATATAGTTGGCCAACTGGGCGCCATGGGGTTCTACAACCTGCCGCTGAGTTACCTGGACGATTTCATGCGCCAGTCGCAAAGCCTGACCGTCGAGCAGGTCAAGGCTGCATTGAACAAACACCTGAGCACGGACAAAATGGTCATCGTCAGCGCTGGCCCGACCGTGCCGCAAAAGCCGTTACCGGCCCCTACTGATAAACCTGCCGAGCAACCGCTCGGGGTTCCGGAGCATTAATGGCCAGTTCTCGCCCTAAAAAACCTGTTCACAACGTGCATAACGGCGTGAATCAATTGCGCATCATCGGCGGCGAATGGGGCAGCCGAAAGCTGAGCTTCCCCGACGCACCAGGCTTGCGCCCGACGCCGGACCGGGTGCGTGAAACCCTGTTCAACTGGCTCGCGCCTTACGTCGCCGGGGCGAAAGTGTTCGACCCCTTCGCCGGCAGCGGCGCGCTGTTCCTCGAGGCATTGTCCCGAGGCGCCGCCATGGGCCAGGCGCTCGACGCCAGCAACATTGCCGTGTCGAGCATCAAGGAGCACCTGGGCACGCTGCGTTGCACCACCGGGCAAATCCAGACGGCCGACGCCTTGCGTTACCTGGAAACCCAGGCCGCCGTGGCCTACGACCTGGTATTCCTCGACCCGCCGTTCAACCAGAACCTGTTGCCAACCGTGTGCACCCTGCTTGAAGAGCGCCAGTGGCTGGCCGACGAGGCCTGGATCTACACCGAGAGCGAAAACGCGCCATCGAGCCTTGGCTTGCCAGGCAACTGGCGCCTGCATCGGGAGCAGAAATCCGGGCGGGTGTACTACGCGTTGTGGCAACGTATGGCACAGATCGCGGGTTAATCGACCCGCCTGAAAAGGTGCCTGCCTCAATAGAGGCAAGCGCCGCCGCCTCGAGAGTAATCGTGTCCCCTCCGTCAGAACGCTTCACCCCCGCCTTCGGCCTTGGCAACCCGCACTTGCAAACATTGTGGGGACCGCTGTGGCGTAAAACCACCCACATTGAACGCGAGCGCGAGCGCCTGTGGCTTGAGGATGGGGACTTTCTTGACCTCGACTGGCATGGCCCGCAGGGCCCCGACACCCCCTTGGTGCTGGTTTTGCACGGGCTGACCGGCTCTTCGAATTCACCTTATGTCGCGGGCGTGCAAAAGGTGCTGGCGGCCCGGGGCTGGGCCAGCGTCGCACTGAACTGGCGCGGTTGCTCGGGGGAACCGAACCTGTTGCCGCGCAGTTACCATTCCGGCGCCAGCGAAGACCTGGCCGAAACCCTCAAGCACCTGCGCGCCAGGCGGCCACTCGCTCCGTTGTACGCAGTTGGTTACTCCCTGGGCGGTAATGTGTTGCTCAAATACCTGGGTGAAAGTGGCCGTGACAGTGGCTTGCAGGGTGCGGTGGCGGTATCGGTGCCCTTTCGCCTGGATCAATGTGCAGATCGCATCGGCCAGGGTTTTTCAAGGGTCTATCAGGCGCATTTCATGCGCGAGATGCTGGCCTACATCAAGAACAAGCAACGCCAGTTCCAGCATGACGGGCGCGAAGATGGGCTGGCGTCCCTGGCGGCCTTGGGCTCTCTGGAGAACATGCGCACTTTCTGGGACTTCGATGGCCGGGTGACCGCTCCACTGCACGGCTATGCCGATGCTGAAGATTATTATCGCCGAGCGTCGAGCCGTTATTTCCTTGGGCAGATCCAAACGCCAACGCTGATGATCCAGGCGGCTGACGATCCATTCGTATTCCCGCACAGTCTGCCCCGAGCCGACGAGTTATCGGCGTGCATCCAGTTCGAATTGCACGCCGCAGGTGGGCATGTCGGGTTTGTCGAGGGTTCGATGAGGCAGCCGGGATACTACCTGGAGCGGCGCATCCCAGCGTGGCTGGCAAATCCCCTGTAGGAGCGAGCTTGCTCGCGAAAAACCCGAGAGCGCTGCGGGGTGCCTGATTTCCAGCGTTATCGTTCACCTCCATCGCGAGCAAGCTCGCTCCTGCAGGTACTGGATTATTCGCCCCTGGCGACGCCTCGCGCAGGATCATTGATCCACTCGCTCCAAGACCCCGCATACAACGCCCCCAACGGATAACCCGCCAGGCACAGGGCGAACAGGTTATGGCACGCAGTCACCCCGGAGCCGCAATAGGCCACCAGTTCCGTCGGCGAACGGTCTGCCAGTTTCGCCGCAAAGCGCTGCTTTAACTGATCAGCCGGCAAGAATCGCCCGTCGCCGCCCAGGTTATCGGTGAACGCTGCGCATTGCGCCCCGGGAATATGCCCCGCTACCGGATCGATCGGCTCCACTTCGCCCTTGAAACGGACCAGGGCACGAGCATCGAGCAAGGTCATGGCCGGCTGGTCGAGACGCTGCTGCAATTGTTCGCTGCTCAGCACCAACGAGGCGTCCGGTTCACCGGTGAAGGTGCTGCGCTCTTTGCCGGGCGCATCCAGGCTCAGTGGCAAGCCGGCGGCATGCCAGGCCTTGAGTCCGCCATCAAGGATGAACACGCCGTCACGCTTGCCCAGCCAGGCCAGCAACCACCAGGCCCGCGCCGCGAACGCACCAGGACCGTCGTCATACAGAACCACTTCACTGTCGGGATTGATGCCCCATGCCTGCAGGCGTTCAATCAGGTCGTCGGGGTTTGGCAATGGATGTCGACCGGTCACGCCCCTGACGACGGTCCCGCTTAAATCCCGCTCCAGGTCGGCAAAACTCGACCCGGCGATATGGCCCTCCGAGTAACTGCGCTGTCCGTAGTCCGGATCTTCCAGGGCAAAACGACAATCCAGGATCACCAGCCCCGGCTGCTCCTTCTTCAGGTCCAACGCTTGCGGGCTGATCAACTGCGCAATAGGCATAACGGGCTCCTGTGATTAAAGCGGTTCTGATTCCTCATGCGCTTCTTCAAGCGCCTGACCCAGCGGCACATAAAATTCTTCATACAGCGCATTGACCTCATCACGCGCCTGATCCGTGACGAAGCCCGCCTCCAGCACCAGCACCTGATACACCCCACGCTTGACGGCTTGCTCACTCAAGTGATTGGAATTTTCCCGCGTCGTGCAGAGAAAACGCACCCAGGAGGTCAGGATAATCCAGGCGTTGAGGGTCAGGGACTCGATCTGCACCTTGTCCATGCGCAGGATCCCGGCCTCGACGAAGCCGGCGTAGATATGCGTGCCATGGATCAGGCAGCGCTGGGAAAAGCGTCGGTAGCGCCCGGCCAGCTCCGGATCGCTGTCGAGCAGGTGCTCGAGGTCACGATGCAGGAAGCGATACCGCCACATGGCTGCCAGCAGTTCCTTGAGGTAGAAACGCTTGTCTTCCACCGTGGAGGCGCGGCCCTGGGGTGGACGCAGGAAGCTGTCCACCAGGCTTTCGTACTCACTGAAGAGCACGGCAATGATCGCCTGCTTGTTAGGGAAGTGGTAGTAGAGGTTGCCCGGAGAAATCTCCATATGGGCAGCAATGTGGTTAGTGCTAATGCTGCGTTCGCCTTGCTGGTTAAACAGCTCGAGGCTGTTCTGCACGATGCGCTCGCTGGTTTTTATTCGAGGGGCCATGGCTTGAGCTTTAATTCAGGAATGCGATGGAGAGCATCTTACGGCCTATCCGCAACCGGATAAAACAAAGCTGCACCAGGATGTCAGTTGACTTTATAGAGCATAGACTCTAGAAAGTTATCCAGTAAAATAAAAATCCGGAGCTGACCATGACCGCTGACGTCGCCTACCTGCAAAACCTGCAGCAGCCGTTGGAAGAACTACGCAGCCTGTTTGATGCTCAACGCGCTGCGTACGCTGCCAACCCGATGCCTCCTGCAGCTCAGCGTCAGCAATGGCTCAAAGCGTTAAGGGATTTGCTCAGCACTGAGCGCCAGGCCCTGATCGACGCTATCAGCCAGGATTTCAGCCACCGCAGCGCCGATGAAACCCTGCTCGCTGAACTGATGCCCAGCCTGCATGGCATCCATTACGCGAGCCAGCACCTGAAAGGCTGGATGAAGCCCTCGCGACGCAAAGTCGGAGTTGCGTTCCAGCCTGCTTCAGCCAAAGTCGTGTACCAGCCTTTGGGCGTGGTCGGCGTGATCGTGCCGTGGAACTATCCGCTGTACCTGGCCATTGGGCCTCTGGTTGGCGCGTTGTCGGCGGGTAACCGGGTGATGCTCAAACTCAGCGAATCCACGCCAGCCACCGGATTGCTGCTAAAGGAACTGCTGGGACGGATTTTCCCCCAGGATCTGGTCTGCGTCGTGCTCGGTGAAGCTGATATTGGCGTAGCATTTTCCCGGCTGCGTTTTGACCATCTGCTGTTCACCGGCGCCACCAGTATCGGCAAGCACGTGATGCGCGCGGCAGCTGAGAACCTGACGCCAGTCACCCTGGAACTGGGCGGAAAATCCCCCGCGATCGTGTCCCACGATGTGCCGCTCAAAGACGCCGCCGAGCGCATCGCCTTTGGCAAGACGCTAAACGCCGGGCAAACCTGCGTGGCCCCCGACTACGTGCTGGTGCCGCACGACCGTGTCGGTGGCTTCGTTGAAGCCTATCGCCAGGCCGTTCGCGGGTTTTATCCGACACTGGCAGACAACCCGGACTACACCGCCATCATCAATGACCGCCAACTGGCGCGCCTCAACGGCTACATCAGCGACGCTACCAGCAAGGGCGCGCTGCTGATACCGCTGTTCGAGCAGGGTCAGGGACGCCGCATGAGCCATAGCCTGTTGCTCAACGTCAGCGATGACATGACCGTGATGCAGGACGAAATCTTCGGCCCGCTGCTGCCGATCGTGCCCTATACGGACCTGGCGCAAGCATTTGCCTACATCAACCAGCGCCCCCGTCCGCTCGCCCTGTATTACTTCGGCTACAACAAGGGCGAACAGCAGCGCGTTCTCCATGAAACCCACTCCGGCGGTGTCTGCCTCAATGACACCCTGCTGCACGTCGCACAGGACGACATGCCGTTTGGCGGCATCGGCGCATCCGGCATGGGCCATTACCACGGCCACGAGGGTTTTCTGACGTTCAGCAAAGCCAAGGGCGTTTTGATCAAGCAGCGCTTCAATGCGGCGAAGCTGATCTATCCGCCTTATGGCAAAGCCATCCAGAAGCTCATCCAGAAGCTGTTCATCCGCTAAACATCATCGCCGGGTAATAACAATAATGAATCCCAGCCTGTCCGATACACCCGCGCTGTCACGTCGCGGCCTGCTGAAATTCAGCTTGGGCGCCACGGCTTTCCTTGCCACGGCCGGTTTGGGCGCAAGCCTCAGCGGCTGCTCCTCAAGTACGCCGGCCAGCGGTTTCGCAATACTGCGCCGAGGGGACCTGCTGTTTTTGCGAGCACTGATTCCAGTGATGCTTGATGGCGCGGTGGCTACCGAGCAAATGCCGCACGCCGTCGATAGCACCCTAAAAAATCTGGACAACGGCCTCAATCATCTCTCGCCGCAGATGCTCAAGCTGACCCAGCAGTTGTTCGACGTGCTCGGCTTGACCGTCACTCGCGGCCCGCTGACCGGCGTTTGGGGCAGTTGGGAGAATGCCAGCGCCGATGAAGTCCGGCAGTTCCTTGATCGCTGGGAAAACAGTTCGTTAAGCCTGCTGCGCATGGGCCATAGCTCACTGCTGCAGCTGGTGATGATGGCTTGGTATAGCCGGCAAGAGTCGTGGGCACATTGCGGGTATCCGGGCCCGCCTGCTGTCTGAGACCGAGGCGAGCCCATCGCGAGCAGGCCCACTCCTACATGTATCGCGCAATCCTGTGGGAGCGGGCTTGCCCGCGATGGCGTCAGCCGATTCACCACAAAATCAAAACAATAACGAGAACCCGAACATGCCCGTACCTGATCCGTTCCGTGAAGGCCTGGCCCGCGGCTGGAAAACCTACAACGGCTCGCAACTGACCGAGGACCTGACCCTGGAAGCCGACGTGGCAATCATCGGCAGCGGCGCCGGCGGCGGCACCACGGCAGAAATCCTCAGCGCCGCCGGATTCAAGGTGTTGCTGATCGAAGAAGGTCCCCTCAAGACCAGCAGCGACTTCAAGATGCTCGAAGACCAGGCCTACGCCAGCCTCTATCAGGAAGGCATCGGCCGCATGAGCAAGGACGGCGCCATCACCATACTGCAAGGGCGCGCGGTGGGCGGCACCACGCTGATCAACTGGACATCGAGCTTTCGCACCCCGCCCCCGACGCTCGAACACTGGGCCCGGGAACATGACGTAAAAGGCCACAGCCCTGCCGACATGGCGCCGTGGTTCGAGAAAATGGAGCAGCGGCTCGGGGTCGCCCCCTGGATGGTACCGCCCAACGCCAATAACGATGTAATCCGCAAAGGCTGCGAAAAACTGGGCTACAGCTGGCACGTGATTCCGCGCAACGTTCGTGGCTGCTGGAACCTGGGTTACTGCGGCATGGGCTGTCCGACCAATGCCAAGCAGTCAATGCTGGTGACGACCATTCCCGCCACCCTGGAAAAAGGCGGTGAATTGCTCTATCTGGCTCGCGCTGAAAAGCTCTCGATCAAGGACGACAAGGTCATCGGCCTGAGCTGTGTCGCGATGGATGAGCGCTGCGTTGCGCCCACGGGCAGGACGATCACGGTCAAGGCGCGACATTACGTACTGGCCGGGGGCGCAATCAACAGCCCGGCGCTACTGCTGCGCTCCGCGGCCCCCGATCCGCACAAGCGCCTGGGCAAACGCACGTTCCTGCATTTGGTGAACATGTCTGCCGCCCTGTTCGATGAGGTGATCAACCCGTTCTACGGCGCTCCGCAGTCGATCTACTCCGATCACTTCCAGTGGCAGGACGGTACCAGCGGCAAGATGTCCTACAAACTGGAAGTACCACCGCTGCACCCGGCGCTCGCCACCACGCTGCTGGGCGGCTTCGGCGAAGAGAATTCCCGACACATGGAGAATTTGCCGCACACCCACGCCATGTTGGCGCTGCTACGTGACGGCTTTCACCCGGATAGTCCCGGCGGCAGCGTCGAATTGCGCGGTGACGACACCCCGGTGCTCGACTATCAGGTTTCTGCCTATGCCTGGGACGGCTTGCGCCGGGCGTTCCACAGCATGGCCGAAATCCAGTTTGCCGGTGGCGCCAATGCAGTGATGCCGATGCATGCTGATGCTCGCCACGTCAAAACCCTGGCCGAAGCGCGCACGCTGATCGACAGTTTGAGCCTGGAGCTCTACCGCACCCGCCTGGGCAGTGCCCATGTGATGGGCGGTTGCGCCATGGGCGAAGAGCCGAAAAACGCCGTGACCGACAGCCTCGGCCGTCATCACCAGATCAGCAACCTGTCGATCCATGATGGCTCGCTATTCCCCACCAGCATTGGTGCAAACCCTCAATTATCGGTGTACGGACTGACCGCGCAACTGGCCACCGCGCTCGCCGACCGTTTAAAAAATCCGTGAAAACGAGGAATATTCCCATCGTCTATAGTGCTTTCTTACCCAACAGGCGACTTGGCCGACCGGGAATGCTGCGATACCATCCGACTCCCCAACGGACTCCCGCCAGGACGACGCGATGAACCGAGTGTTGTACCCAGGTACCTTCGACCCTATTACCAAGGGCCATGGCGATCTGGTCGAACGCGCCTCGCGCCTGTTCGATCACGTGATCATTGCCGTCGCCGCCAGCCCGAAGAAAAACCCCTTGTTTCCCCTGGAACAACGGGTGGAGCTGGCTCGCGAGGTCACCAAGCATCTGCCGAACGTGGAAGTGGTCGGTTTCTCGACGCTGCTGGCGCATTTCGCCAAAGAGAAAAACGCCAACGTCTTTCTCCGTGGATTGCGCGCAGTGTCGGACTTCGAATACGAATTTCAGCTGGCCAACATGAACCGTCAGCTTGCACCGGATGTGGAAAGCCTGTTTCTCACTCCATCCGAGCGATACTCGTTCATCTCCTCGACGCTGGTCCGTGAAATTGCGGCCCTGGGCGGCGATATCACCAAATTCGTGCACCCTGCGGTGGCGGATGCCCTGACCGAACGCTTCAAGAAATAACGCAGGCTGCAGGAGCCAGCTTGCTGGCGATGAACGCTAACGAAGACGCGGGCTGCCTGGGTAAATTGGGCGCTCTGCCGTCCATCGCGAGCAAGCTGGCTCCTGCAGAACGTCGCGTTCGCGTGCACTGCGCTCGCCAATACGGCACAATTGCGCGCATTGGTTTATAGCGCCCGGGTCTTCCACCCTGGCTGGAGTTAGCATGTCCCTGATCATCACCGACGATTGCATCAACTGCGACGTCTGCGAGCCCGAGTGCCCGAACGCCGCCATCTCCCAAGGCGAAGAGATCTATGTGATCGACCCCAACCTGTGCACGCAGTGCGTCGGCCACTACGACGAGCCACAGTGCCAGCAAGTATGCCCGGTGGATTGCATTCCGCTGGATGAGGCACATCCGGAAACTGAAGAGCAGTTGATGGCGAAGTATCGGGTGATTACCGGTAAGGTCTGATTTCTGGAGTGTTGCAACTGGCCTCACTCCCGCTGCTCAAACCCCTCCCCAATGCACCCCAGGCACCGCACAAACGCTGCCCGCGCCGGGTCCACCACCAGCGCCTGCCCCGCATCCCCAATGCCGCCGCCCAGCGCGGTGAAGGGAAGCGACACCACAAACGCCCCTGCACCGATCACCGTCGCCACCACCAGCAAGGGTCGGGCGATCAGCAAGTCGCCGATCATGGCGTAGGCCGGGGGATTCTGGATGGTGTAGCGCGGGTCGCCGCTGCCATTGCTGGCTGCCAGCACCGGCGCTGCAACGCTCAATAACAACACGACGACTAGGGTTCGAAACGAATTCATGGCACGGTCCTTCGGCTGAGCAGTGAACACAGACTATAGCCCGTAGGGCCAGTCAACTTTGACAACGAGGGCAAAAGACACTCGCACGCTGCCCCAGCTTTACTTCTCGCAACCCGGTTCCGCAGACCTTGCAGTGCTCGCCACCACGGCCGTAGACAAACAATTCCTGCTGAAAATAACCCGGCTGCCCGTCACCGCCGATAAAGTCGCGCAAGGTGGTGCCGCCGCGCTCGATGGCGTGGATCAGGATGCGCTTGATCTCGATGGCCAGTTTCAGATAGCGCGTCCGGGAAATGCTCTTGGCCTCGCGGCGCGGGTCGATTCCGGCGGCGAACAGTGCCTCGGTCGCATAGATATTGCCCACCCCCACCACCACTGCGTTATCCATGATGAACGGCTTGACCGCCATGGATCGCCCACGGGACTGTTGAAACAGGCGCTCGCCGTCGAACAGCTCGGTCAACGGTTCCGGCCCCAGGCGTACCAGCAGCTCGTGATTGAGCGGGTCAAGGCTCCAGAGCATGGCGCCGAACCGACGCGGATCGGTGTAGCGCAGGGCCAGGCCTGATTCCAGCTCGATGTCCACGTGCTCATGCTTGGCCGCCGGGGTGCCGGCCTCCACCAGGCGCAAATTGCCGGACATGCCCAGGTGGCTGATCAAGGTGCCTACTTCGGCATTGATCAGCAGGTACTTGGCGCGCCGCTCCACCAGCACGATGCGCTGCCCGGACAGGCGCACGTCGAGGTCTTCGGGTATCGGCCAGCGCAGGCGTCGATCACGCACAATCACCCGGCTGACGCGCTGGCCTTCAAGGTGTGGCGCGATCCCGCGGCGAGTTGTTTCAACTTCTGGCAGTTCAGGCATGGCGCACTCGAATCAGGACTGGGTCAGAGAGGGATCAGCACTCAGCGATGATTGCCGAGGTCGCGAATGGTTTGCTTGAGGGTCTCGAAGTCGTAGTCCGAGAGGCCGACATAATCGAGCACCAGGTGACTGATGCTGTTCCACTCATGGTCGATTTTCTGATTGCCCAGCACCCGATACGACGCGCAGATGTGTTCGGCCATCTTGAGGATCGCCAGCAGGTTCTTCAACTGACTGTTGCGTGACGAGTCATCGCTGAAGATCGCCAGGGCATTGTGGTGGTTGGCGATCGCATGGGATACATGCTCCGGCAGACGCCAGGACTTCGCCGTGTAGTAGCCGACCACCGCATGGTTGGTGTTGAACCGGCTGTTTTCCGTATCGACCACCCGACATTCCGCACTGGCGTTGGCGTAGGCCTCCTCCAGCACACCCATGTAGTCGGGGAAACGCTGCAGCATCAGCGGCACACCGCAATCGTGAAACAGACCCAGGGCATAGGCTTCGTCGCCCGCCTGTCCGCCGAGGCGCTTGGCCAGGGTCAGGCACGTCATCGCCACGTCCTGGGCGGTGTCCCAGAATCGGTTCAAGGTGACGATGGTGTCGTCGTTCATCTCGCCCTTGATCGACATCGCATTGATCAGGTTGATGACCGAACGGCTACCCAGCAGATTCACCGCACGCTGGATCGAGGCGATCTTGTTGCTCAGGCCGTAATACGGCGAGTTGACGATCTTCAACAGTGAACCGGACAGGCCCGGGTCTTGGGAGATCAGCTTGGCGATCACCTCCAGGTCCGGGTCCGGCATGTACTGCTCCATTTGCAAATCCACCATGATCTGCGGCTGGGCCGGCACGCTAATGCCTTGCAGGGTCTGTTGAATCTGTTCGGTGGTCAGCTCTTGGGACATAAGTACGCGCTCTGGGACAGGCGGCAATTCTAACCTTTATGAAGTTGGATCCGACACACCAGCGGGCACATCGGAGGAACTTTCATCCACGTCCCGGCTTCGGACTGAGTAATGCCCACGGGCAAACATGTACTCACCTCAGGAGCTGTAATCATGTCTCATTCCCTGAACGGCAAGCGTGTCGCGATTCTGGTAACCGATGGTTTCGAGCAGGTTGAACTCACAGGTCCGAAACAGGCTCTGGAGGACGCCGGCGTTCAAGTCGATATCCTGTCGGCCGAGCAAGGCCAGGTCAAAGGCTGGAATCACGACGAGCCCGCGGATGATTTCAAGGTCGACGGCACGTTCAAGGGTGCCAGCGCCGACCATTACGACGCCATTGTGCTGCCGGGCGGTGTGCAGAACTCCGACACCATCCGCATCGACCAGGACGCCCAGCATCTGGTCAAGACCGGCACTTCGGCGGGCAAGCCTATCGCGGTGATTTGCCATGGCGGCTGGTTGCTGGTGTCTGCCGGACTGGTCAGCGGCAAGACCATGACCAGCTACAAGACGCTCAGGGACGATCTGGTGAATGCCGGGGCCAATTGGGTCGACAAGGAAGTGGTCAAGGACGGTAACCTGATCAGCAGCCGGCAGCCGGATGATATTCCGGCGTTCAATCGGGAGTTGATTGCTGCGCTTTCCGAGTATTAGTTCGAGGCCGCCTTCGCGGGCAAGCCCGCTCCCACAGGGATCTGCTGTGCATGCATAATTTGCATTCGGCACCAAAGCGCTGTGGGAGCCGGCGTTTCATCACCTGCAAGCCCGCCACCACCCCCAACACGCTATACTCCCGCTCTTTTTTCCGGAGCGACGTCATGTCCCTGCCTAGCCTGCGCCTCAAAGCCAACGCCGACCGTCGCCTGCGAAACGGCCACCTGTGGGTCTACAGCAACGAAATCGATGTAGCCGCCACACCGTTGCACGGCTTCAAGGCCGGCGATCAGGCGATCCTCGAAGCCGCCGGTGGCAAGACGCTGGGCATCGTTGCCATGAGCCCGAACAACCTCATCTGCGCCCGCCTGCTGTCGCGCGACATCAAGTTGCCGCTGGACAAGTCGTTGCTGGTGCACCGCCTCAACGTTGCCCTATCGCTGCGCGATCGCCTGTTCGACAAGCCGTTCTATCGCCTGGTCTACGGTGATTCCGACCTGCTGCCAGGCCTGGTCGTCGACCGTTTCGGCGACATCCTGGTGGTACAGATCGCCTCGGCGACCATGGAAGCGCACAAGGAAGACGTGATCGCCGCACTGACCCAAGTGCTCAAGCCAAGCGGCATTCTGTTCAAGAACGACTCCGCCGCCCGTGATGCCGAAGGCCTCAACCGCTACGTTGAAACCGTGTTTGGCCTGGTGCCTGAGTGGGTTGCACTGGAGGAGAACGGCGTGAAATTCGAAGCGCCGGTCATTCAAGGCCAGAAAACCGGCTGGTTCTATGACCACCGCATGAACCGTGCTCGCCTGGCGCCTTATGCCAAGGGCAAACGCGTACTCGACCTCTATAGCTACATTGGCGGCTGGGGCGTGCAAGCAGCGGCCTTCGGCGCCAGTGAAGTCTTCTGCGTCGACGCTTCGGCCTTCGCCCTCGATGGTGTCGAGCGCAACGCCGCGCTGAACGGCGTCGCCGAGAAGATGACCTGCCTTGAAGGCGATGTGTTTGATGCCCTTAAAGAACTCAAAGCCAGCGAAGAACGTTTCGACGTGATCGTGGCCGACCCGCCGGCGTTCATCAAACGCAAGAAAGACATGAAAAATGGCGAAGGCGCCTACCGCCGCCTGAACGAACAAGCCATGCGCCTGTTGACCAAGGACGGCATCCTGGTCAGCGCTTCGTGCTCGATGCACCTGCCGGAAGACGACCTGCAGAACATCCTGCTGACCAGCGCCCGTCACCTGGACCGTAACATCCAGCTGCTGGAACGCGGCGGCCAGGGTCCGGATCACCCGGTGCACCCGGCAATTGCCGAGACGCGCTACATCAAGAGCATCACCTGCCGGTTGCTGCCAAACAGCTAAACACTATCTGTAGGAGCGAGCTCGCTCACGATGGTCGTCAACGATGACGCTGGCAGCCTGACACCCCGCGGCGTCCTCTGGTTTTTCGCGAGCGAGCTCGCTCCTACAGGGAATTGCGTCAGAGTTTTCGGCCGCGACATACAGGAAGTTGCGTCATGGTGTGCGGCCGCGACATACAGGAAGTTGCGTCATGGTGTGCGGCCGCGACATACCCGGCTGTTGTAGGAGCGAGCTCGCTCGCGATGGTCGTCAACGATGACGCTGGCAGCCTGACACCCCGCGGCGTCCTCTGGTTTTTCGCGAGCGAGCTCGCTCCTACAGGGAATTGCGTCAGAGTTTTCGGCCGCGACATACAGGAAGTTGCGTCATGGTGTGCGGCCGCGACATACAGGAAGTTGCGTCATGGTGTGCGGCCGCGACATACCCGGCTGTTGTAGGAGCGAGCTCGCTCGCGATGGTCGTCAACGATGACGCTGGCAGCCTGACACCCCGCGGCGTCCTCTGGTTTTTCGCGAGCGAGCTCGCTCCTACAATGGCCGTGACATATCCAGAACTACTGTCATGGCGACAACCGCCACTCGTGCATCTACCGTTTCCCTTCCATCCCGGAAGAGGACAACGGAATGTCCAACACGCCAAAAGCCCATTGTTTAAGAATCGGCCGCTACTCTGAACCCGGCCGTATCTATCTGCTGACTGCGGTTACTCATCGACGACAATCGGATTTCAAGGATTGGCGTATGGGTCGCTTGCTGGTAAGCGAGTTCAGACGAGCCCAGGAAGACAGTAAGGCCACTTCCTTGGCCTGGGTTGTCATGCCTGATCACTTCCACTGGCTGGTCGAACTGCACAGCGGTGATTTGCCAAAACTGATGCAGACGACCAAATCGCGCAGCGCGAGAGCCATCAATCAGGCGCGAGGGGGTTCTGCGACCGTATGGCAAAAGGGCTACTTCGATCGGGCGCTTCGCCGAGAGGAAGATCTCAAAGCCATGGCCAGATACATTGTTGCCAATCCATTGCGAGCAGGGTTAGTCGCACGTATCGGTGACTACCCTCTCTGGGACGCCATCTGGATCTGAACCCCGCCCACTGTAGGAGCGAGCTCGCTCACGATGGTCGTCAACGATGACGCTGGCAGCCTGACACCCCGCGGCGTCCTCTGGTTTTTCGCGAGCGAGCTCGCTCCTACAGGGTGGCCGCACGTCTCGTGAGCGCGGCCAGTGCGCGTTCTGGCATTCCCTCTCGCCGCCAGCCGTGTAGAATCGCCTCATTCATCGCCAGTCATCCCCCGGCGGGTTTATGAGCTCAAGCTGAAGCGCGCGGCGATCCCGCAAAGTTATCGGCAACTTCCGGACACACGGCCATTTCTGAGTGTTCCAGACGTCAATAGAAGCTCACTTCCCCTTTGATACCTGATTAGCCGCCCGGAGTGCTTCATGCCTGATTACCGCTCGAAAACATCCACCCACGGCCGCAACATGGCCGGCGCCCGCGCACTGTGGCGCGCCACGGGGATGAAAGATGACGACTTCAAAAAGCCGATCATCGCCATTGCCAACTCCTTCACCCAGTTCGTACCGGGCCACGTCCACCTCAAGGACCTGGGCCAACTGGTCGCCCGTGAAATCGAACGCGCTGGCGGCGTGGCAAAAGAATTCAACACCATCGCCGTGGATGACGGCATCGCCATGGGCCATGACGGCATGCTGTATTCGCTGCCGAGCCGCGAGATCATCGCCGACTCCGTCGAGTACATGGTCAACGCCCACTGCGCCGATGCCATCGTCTGCATTTCCAACTGCGACAAGATCACCCCTGGCATGCTGATGGCCTCCCTGCGCCTGAACATCCCGGTGATTTTCGTTTCTGGCGGCCCGATGGAAGCCGGCAAGACCAAACTCGCCTCCCATGGCCTCGACCTGGTCGATGCTATGGTGATCGCCGCCGACTCCAGCGCTTCTGACGAGAAAGTCGCTGAGTACGAGCGCAGCGCCTGCCCGACCTGCGGTTCGTGCTCCGGCATGTTCACCGCCAACTCGATGAACTGCCTGGTCGAAGCCCTCGGCCTGGCGTTGCCGGGTAACGGTTCGACCCTGGCGACCCACAGCGACCGCGAACAGCTGTTCCTGCAGGCCGGCCGCACCATCGTCGAGCTGTGCAAGCGTTACTACGGCGAGAACGATGAGTCGGTACTGCCGCGCAACATCGCCAACTTCAAGGCGTTCGAAAACGCCATGACCCTGGACATCGCCATGGGCGGTTCCACCAACACCATCCTGCACTTGCTGGCCGCCGCCCAGGAAGCCGAGATGGAGTTCGACTTGCGCGACATCGACCGCCTGTCCCGATTCGTGCCGCAACTGTGCAAAGTCGCACCGAACATCCAGAAGTACCACATGGAAGACGTGCACCGCGCCGGCGGGATCTTCAGCATCCTCGGCTCGCTGGCCCGTGGCGGCCTGTTGCACACCGACCTGCCGACCGTGCACAGCAAAACCCTGGCCGAAGGCATCGCCAAGTGGGACATCACCCAGACCGACGATGAAGCCGTGCATCACTTCTTCAAAGCCGGCCCGGCGGGCATCCCGACGCAAACCGCATTCAGCCAGTCGACCCGTTGGGAAACCCTGGACGACGACCGTGAAAACGGCTGCATCCGCAGTGTTGAGCATGCGTATTCGAAAGAAGGCGGCCTGGCCGTTCTGTACGGCAACATCGCGCTGGACGGCTGCGTGGTGAAAACCGCCGGCGTCGATGAATCGATCCACGTGTTTGAAGGCAATGCGAAGATCTTCGAGAGCCAGGACAGCGCCGTACGCGGCATCCTCGCTGACGAAGTGAAGGCCGGCGACATCGTGATCATCCGTTACGAAGGCCCCAAAGGCGGCCCGGGCATGCAGGAAATGCTCTACCCGACGTCGTACCTGAAATCCAAAGGCCTGGGCAAAGCCTGTGCCCTGCTCACCGACGGTCGTTTCTCCGGCGGCACCTCGGGCCTGTCCATCGGCCACGCTTCGCCGGAAGCGGCAGCCGGTGGTGCGATTGGTCTGGTGCAGGACGGCGACAAGGTGCTGATCGACATTCCGAACCGTTCGATCAACCTGTTGATCAGCGATGAAGAAATGGCCGGCCGGCGTGCCGAGCAGGATCAGAAAGGCTGGAAGCCTGTGGAAAAACGTCCACGCAAGGTGACCACTGCCCTGAAGGCCTATGCCCTGCTGGCAACCAGCGCCGACAAGGGCGCGGTGCGTAACAAGGCGATGCTCGACGGGCTGTAAGGCTTAACCGTCGAACAAAACAATGCCCCGCCAAGCGCGGGGCATTTTTGTTTCAGAAGATCCCCCGTAGGAGCTGCCGGAGGCTGCGATCTTTTGATCTTTCTTGGACGCGACCTCTGAAGATCAAAAGATCGCAGCCTTCGGCAGCTCCTACAGGGATCGACAACTCTGGGATTATTGGATTTCTTCAGGCTTCACGATCACCCAGTTCTTGTCTGCCGTCACCGGCAATCCTTCCTTGGCCTGGGCCGCTGCATGCTTGGCCATCATGCCGTTTATCTGGGTCATGTATTTGTCCTTGCGGTTGATCCACAGGTGAATGCCACCCTTGGCCACGTCAACGCTGTGGAACAGCATGTAGCCGTCGCTGGTCGGGGTATCGCCACCCACCAGCACCGGTTTTTTCCACTCGTCAATGTAGGTCAGGATCGCCGCCTGCTTGCCCGCCATCCAAGTCGCCGGGGTCCACAGGTACGGGGTCAACTCCAGGCCCAGGTTGGCCTTCTCGTCATACTTGCCGGCAGTAATCTGCTTGCGTGCAGTGGTCAGTTCGCCGGTCTTGGTGTCCTTGAGCAGCAGGCTCACGCCGATCACGTTCTGCGGCTTGACGTTGTAGCCGTACTGCGGATCTGACGCCACCATGCGCACCAGCTCTTCCGATGCGGCAGTCATCACGTAGACCTCGATGCCGTTTTCCATCAGCTTGTTATAGAGCTCTTTTTGCCCAGTGAAGATTTTCGGCGGGTTAACGTCGAGTTTCTTCACCACGTCGCCTTCGTAGTAAGTGGCTGGCACGGGTTTGCCTGATGCCATCAACTCATCGACATAACCCTTGAGCTCTTTGAGCGTAAACCCGGAAAACACCTGCGCGACCCATGGATAGCAGACCATGTCGTCGAGTTCGCAAAGGCGATAGTAATAACTGAAGAGGCTTTCCTTGTGCTCGGCGGTGTCTTTGAACGGAATCAGCTTCAGGGAGGGATCAAGCTTCTCGCGGGTGATCAGGCCTTTGTTCTCCATGAACGGCAGCAACGACTCTTCCAGGTCATAGCGGTAACTGGTGTTGTCCATGTCAAACACCGCGTAGTTACCCTTGTTGGCGTTGGCCGCGATCATCGCGTCCAACGCCTTGGCCTGATCGGCTGGCCAATGTTTCAGATCCGTGGCGAAGGCCTGGCCAGCAAGGCCCAGGCAGAGTGCTGCGAGCAAAAATTTCGGAGCAAGCTTCATCGTAGTTCTCCCTGATTCAAAGAGCTCGACGCTATCAAATAAGTGTGACATTCCCCGCCCGCCTGCGACCGTTCACGTCTCCATTGCGCCAACTGCATTCCCGGAAGCGACATGCGCTTATTCCGAAAACGACAGTTATCATGCGTTTTTGATATTAATTCATTAGTTTTCAAGCTGTTAGGCTTGCCGGTTCGCAGCTGCCCCGCAAGGCAGCGGGCACAAGTCTTTCTCGGAGTTTTCATGAATCTGCCGCTGATCCTCAATCTGCTGGTGTTCCTGGCCTTGCTGTTCGGCTTGGCACAAACCCGCCACTCCAACTGGAGCCTGGCGAAAAAGGTCCTGCTTGCGCTGGTACTGGGCGTGGCGTTTGGCGTAGCTCTGCACACCATTTATGGCGCGGGCAACCCGGTGCTGAAGGCGTCGATCGGCTGGTTCGACCTGGTGGGTAACGGTTACGTACAACTGCTGCAGATGATCGTGATCCCGCTGGTGTTCGCCTCCATCCTCAGCGCAGTGGCGCGGCTGCATAACGCCTCGTCACTGGGCAAAATAAGCTTCCTGACCATTGGTACGCTGCTGTTCACCACGGCCATCGCCGCGCTTGTCGGTATCGGCCTCACCAACCTGTTCGGCCTGACCGCTGAGGGCCTGGTCGCAGGCACCCAGGAAATGGCCCGCCTGCAGACCATCCAGACCGACTACGCCGGTAAGGTCGCCGACCTGAATGTGCCGCAGTTGCTGCTGTCGTTCATCCCGCAAAACCCGTTCGCTGACCTCGCGCGCGCCAAGCCGACGTCGATCATCAGCGTGGTGATCTTCGCGGCCTTCCTAGGGGTTGCGGCCTTGCAACTGCTCAAGGATGACGTCGAGAAAGGTCAGAAAGTGATCAACGCTATCGACACCCTGCAAGCCTGGGTAATGCGCCTGGTGCGTCTGGTCATGAAGTTGACCCCCTACGGCGTGTTGGCCCTGATGACCAAGGTGGTCGCCGGTTCCAACCTGCAAGACATCATCAAGCTGGGCAGTTTTGTGGTGGTGTCCTACATCGGCCTGGGCTTGATGTTTGTGGTGCATGGCGTGCTGGTGTCGGCGGCCGGGATCAACCCGCTGCGTTTCTTCCGCAAGATCTGGCCGGTGCTGACGTTTGCCTTCACAAGCCGCTCGAGCGCCGCGACCATTCCGCTGAGCATCGAAGCCCAGACCAGCCGCCTGGGTATCCCACAGTCCATCGCCAGCTTCGCCGCCTCGTTTGGCGCGACCATCGGCCAGAATGGCTGTGCCGGCCTGTACCCGGCAATGCTGGCGGTGATGGTTGCACCGACCGTGGGCATCAACCCGCTGGACCCGCTATGGATCGCGACGTTGGTGGCGATTGTTACCTTGAGTTCGGCTGGGGTGGCCGGCGTCGGCGGTGGCGCGACCTTTGCCGCGCTGATCGTGTTGCCGGCAATGGGCTTGCCAGTGTCACTGGTGGCTTTGCTGATTTCGGTTGAGCCGCTGATCGACATGGGCCGCACCGCGTTGAACGTGAGCGGTTCGATTGCAGCTGGTGCGGTGACCAGCCAGATCATGCAGCAGACGGATAAGCAGTTGCTGGACGCGGATGAGCATGCGGAGTTGGCGCACGCTTAAGTTCTTTAGCGTCTGATCTGGCCTCATCGCCAGCAGGCTGGCTCCCACAGGGATTTTGGGTGTTCACACAATCTGTGTTTCACCTCAAACCCACTGTGGGAGCCAGCCTGCTGGCGATGTTTTTAGGCCTTTTCCCAAACTTCAAAGTTGTACGCTGGTTTGTCGCCTTCAGCTGGATTCAAGGTGTTGGACACCAATGTCCACTGCATCAAATCAAACTCCGGAAACCAGGCATCCCCCTCGGGGCTCAGCGCCACACGGGTCAGGTACAGGCGATCCGCCTGCGCCATGCCTTGGGCATACAGCTGCGCCCCGCCAATCAACATCACCTCATCGACGCCTTGCTGGTTCGCCCATTCCTGCGCCCGAACCACTGCGGACTCCAGCGACGGATAAACCTCGGCGCCGTCCAGCTGCAGACCGGCCTGGCGACTGACGACGATATTCAATCGTCCCGGCAGCGGGCGACCCAGGGAATCCCAGGTCTTGCGACCCATGATGATCGGCTTGCCCAGGGTGGTGGCCTTGAAGTACTTGAAGTCCCCCGGCAAGTGCCAGGGCATGCTGTTGTCGATGCCGATCACACGGTTTTCACCGAGGGCTGCGATCAGGCTGAGGGGGAGTGATTTAGTCATGTCGGCGAGGATACCAGAGCCTCAACTTCTCGCAACGCAGGCCCCCGACAAGCGCTGCAGCGGTTATGCTCACGGCTCAATTAAGCGACGGGATGCCGCGTGACTGAACTGACTAACCTCTGGCTGACTGAAACCATCCGCCTGCGCGAAGAACATGCCGGGGCCCTGGACGATCTTGAAGCCAATCGAATAGCCCGCAGCGAAGGCGGCGACCTGCCGACACGGATTCAACGCCGGGCCCTGTGGCTGGCGGAACGTGACGGGCTGAGCAGCGCCCTCAGCCATTGGCTGCAAGGTGCGCGACTGGCGCTGATTGTCCTGGCGGCACTGGCAGTGATCAGCGGCGCCGGCCTGGCGTTTGCCGCGCTGAGCGACGGGCAGATGCCGGTCAATGTGTTCTGGGCCTTGGGCAGCCTGCTCGGGCTCAATCTGATTTTGCTGCTGAGCTGGGCCCTGGGCCTGATGTTCGCCGGCGAACACGGCGCCAGTCTCGGTCGTTTGTGGCTGTGGCTCAGCGAAAAACTCGCCCGGGACGCCAAGGCCGCGCAACTGCCGCCCGCGCTGCTGCTGTTGCTGCAACGACACAAGCTCAATCGCTGGGCGATCGGCTTGCTGGTCAACGGCCTCTGGTTGCTGGCGATGCTTAGCGCACTGGTGATGCTGCTGACCCTGATGGCCACCCGGCGTTACGGCTTCGTCTGGGAGACCACCCTGCTTGGCGCCGACACCTTCGTCGCCATGACTCAAACCCTGGGTGCCCTGCCCGCCTTGCTTGGCTTCAACATACCGACGGTCGAGATGATCCGCGCCAGTGGCGATGCGGCGCTGAACATCGAAAGCGCCCGGCAAGCCTGGGCCACCTGGTTGGTGGGCGTGCTGGTGGTCTACGGGGTCGTTCCGCGCCTGCTCCTGACGTTGTTCTGCCTATGGCGCTGGAAAACCGGCCAGGCAAAATTGCACTTGGACCTCAACCTGGCCGGCTATGCGCAACTTCGCGAAAGGCTGATGCCCAGCAGCGAACGACTGGGCATCAGCGATGCTGCGCCCGAGCGGTTGCATCGGGTGCAAAGCAGCACCAGCGACTTGCAAAGTGAGGGCGCGCTACTGGTCGCTATCGAGCTGGACGATCAACGCCCGTGGCCTCCGCAGTTGCCGAAGAATGTCAGCAACGCGGGGATTCTCGACAGTCGTGAATCGCGCCACAAACTGCTCGAACAGCTCAGTCGGTTTCCCCCCGCGCGCCTGGCCATCGCCTGCGATCCACGCCGCTCGCCGGATCGCGGCAGCCTGGCGCTCATCGCCGAACTGGCTCGCAACGCCAGCGCCACACGTGTCTGGCTGCTGCAGGCCCCACCCGACGAGGCCCTGGATGCCGAGCGCCTGGGCGATTGGCATGTGGCGCTGCAACAGCTGGAACTGCCGTTCGCCGACAGCGCGCCATTGAACTGGCTGGAGAACGGTCATGACTGATTCGCGAAAAAACCCGCTGAAACTCGCGGTGGTGGGTCACACCAACGTCGGCAAAACCTCGTTGCTGCGAACCCTGACCCGGGATGTCGGATTCGGCGAAGTGTCTCATCGGCCCAGCACCACCCGCCATGTCGAAGGTGCGCGCCTGTCGGTGGACGGCGAGCCGTTGCTTGACCTGTTCGACACTCCGGGCCTGGAAGATGCCATCGCCCTGCTCGATTATCTCGAGCGCCTGGAGCGCCCCGGCGAGCGCCTCGACGGCCCGGCACGCCTGGCCCGATTCCTTGAGGGCAGCGAGGCCCGGCAGCGTTTCGAGCAGGAAGCCAAGGTACTGCGCCAGTTGCTCACCTGTGATGCCGGCCTTTATGTCATCGATGCCCGCGAACCGGTGTTATCCAAATACCGCGACGAGCTCGAAGTGCTGGCCAGTTGCGGCAAACCCCTGCTGCCGGTGCTGAACTTCGTCAGCAGCGCCAACCATCGTGAACCGGATTGGCGCGAAGCATTGGCGCGGCTGGGTCTGCATGCCCTGGTACGCTTCGACAGCGTCGCCCCGCCGGAAGATGGCGAACGTCGACTGTATGAAAGCCTGGCACTGCTGCTGGAGAACGCCCGGCCGCAGCTGGAACGCCTGATCGCCGATCAGCAAGCCCAGCGCCTGGCCCGCCAGCAGAGCGCCGCGCGGTTGATAGCCGAATTGTTGATCGACTGCGCCGCGTGTCGACGCAGCGTCGCCGCCGAGGCCGAGCAGGAACAGCAGGCGATCAGCGAACTGCGCAAGGCCGTGCGCCAGCGGGAACAGCGGTGCGTCGAAGCCTTGCTCAAACTCTACGCTTTCCGCCCGCAAGATGCCGCCGCCAGCGACTTGCCGTTGCTTGATGGCCGCTGGGGCGATGACCTGTTCAATCCCGAGACCCTCAAGCAACTGGGCGTTCGGGTCGGCGGTGGCATCGCCGCCGGCGCAGCCGCCGGTGCCGGTGTGGATTTGCTGGTCGGTGGTCTGACGCTGGGCGCCGCGGCACTGGCCGGCGCCATTGCCGGCGGCGCCCTGCAAACCGCGCGCAGCTACGGCAACCGCCTGCTGGGCAAGATCAAGGGCCAGCGAGAACTGACTGTCGACGACAGCGTGCTGCGGCTGTTGGCATTACGCCAGCGCCAACTGCTGCTGGCCCTGAATGCCCGCGGGCATGCAGCGCTGGAGAGCATCCAGGTCGCCATGCCACAGGACAAGACCTGGCGCGAAGGCAAGTTGCCGGAAGCACTGAACAAGGCCCGGGCCTATCCCCAGTGGTCGTCGCTCAACCCCCATGCGAAGTTGAATCAGGCGGAGCGGCAGGAGCAGATAGAGGTGCTGGCGCAGCAGCTTTAGACCTCTGGTTACTGTACAGCCCCTTTCGCGAGCAAGCCCGCTCCCACAGTGGATCGGTGTTGGACACACACTATGTGACCAACCCTGAACCAGGTGGGAGCGGGCTTGCTCAGGGCGGCGGTTCGACGAAGAAAGCAACGCGGTCCGTCTGCCCTAGATCACCAATAGCCGCAACGCCTTGGCCTTCAACACCGCCAGATCAATCACCGGAACATCCATCTCCTTGGCTAACTCATCCCACTGCCGCATGCGCAGGCTCACGGCGCACAAGGGATCACGCTCGAATGCCTCAGCTTCCTCAATGGACATCACCCCACCCTGATGCACCAGGGTCCGGCGACTGGCTTCACTCAATCGCTCGTAGTACCCAGGCTCCCTGAGGGTCAGATAACGCTTGGCCTGAACGTGATACTCGACCAGCCGCGCCAGGCGCTCGCTGAAACCTGCGCGCCGCAGATAATCGGCACCCAACTGCTCATGGCTGACCACGCCAAATCCGCCCATGTTCCTGGCGTCATCGGCAGCGCAGATATGCCCGATGTCGTGGAAGAACGCCGCCAGCACCACCTCATCGTCAAAACCTTCGGCCATGGCCAGTTCGGCGGCCTGTGACATATGCTCGATCTGCGACACCGGCTCGCCGATGTAGTCGCTGGCGCCGTAA
This sequence comes from Pseudomonas sp. 65/3-MNA-CIBAN-0223, assembly GCF_040310425.1. NCBI lineage: Bacteria > Pseudomonadati > Pseudomonadota > Gammaproteobacteria > Pseudomonadales > Pseudomonadaceae > Pseudomonas > Pseudomonas sp. 65/3-MNA-CIBAN-0223. Next base: position 58,105 of record NZ_JBEOPV010000005.1, on the reverse strand, counting down.
CGCTCGTACAGGGCGAAAACCTCGCCAATCACTTGCTCATTGCGCTCCATGATTATTCCCCCAGCAAGATCGCCACGTTGCGCTCAGCCATGGCCGGCCCGACGCTCATGCCGACCCCGCTGTGCATCAGCGCTGCACTCAACCCGCCGGCAGGACGCAGGAACGAAAAGGGCGCCGGCCCCCGTGAACCGTAGACGCCCTGCCAGCGCTCCACCACTTTGATCTTGCAGCCAAGCGTCTGCTCGGCCAGTTCGATCATGTAGTCATCCACCTGCTCGGCATTGAAGGGTGAGGCATCGTTGCCGTAATGGTGCGAGTCGCCAATGATCAATTCGCCGTAAGGCGTCGGGCTAATCAGCAGGTGAATGCCGTTTTCGTGCAAGTAGGGTGTTTCTCGCACAATCTGCGCCTGCACTGCCGCAGCTTCGGGCAGATCGGCAAAAGCACCGTAGTGCACGCAGCTCAGGCCGGTGAGCAGCGCATGTTGCAGGTTGAGGTTGACCTGCGGCCGCGCCCGCAGCATTTGCAGGCGACAGACTTGCGGGTTGAGCTCGGCGATGGGGCCGGCCAGCAGGGTCTGATAATCATGACCGGAGCAAACGATGATCTGCCCGGCACTGAATACCCCCGCAGTGCTGTGCACGCGGCCCGGTTCAATGTCGCGCACCAGCGTCGAAAAATGAAACTCGACGCCCAGCTCGCGGCGCAGGTAGTCGATCAATGCCGGGATCGCTTCCCGGGAATACAGTTGCTGATCCTCCAGGCCATGCAGCGCGGCCCGGTGATGGCGGAATTGACCGCCATACAAATCGCGTAGCGCTGAGCCGCGCAGCAGGTCGACGCGGTAATCGTGTTCCACCGCGCGGCCGGCACAAAAGGCTTCGAGCAAATCCTCTTCGGCTTCCGTGCGGGCGAACAGGTACGAGCCATTGCGCTTGAGCTGCAGCCCGGCAAGTTGCGCCCATTGGCCCCAGATATCACGGCTGGCCTTGGCCAGTTCGAGCATCGGGCCGGGTGGCTGGCCGGTGACCAGGGCCTGGCCGAAGTTGCGCACCGAGGCGCCCAGGGGTGTTTCGCTGCGTTCGAAAACGCTGACCTTGAGCCCGCGCCTGGCGGCGGCGTAGGCATGGGACAGACCCAGGATGCCGGCGCCGACGATCAGTATGTCGCTGTGTTGTGTCATGGGTTTTGTCCTGAATTCGAAGCCGCCTTCGCGGGCAAACCCGCTCCCACAGGTTCATTGGTGTTCACAACATCTGTGTTCACTACAAATCCCTATTGGAGCTGGCTTGCCAGGCCCCACAGGCTCTGTGGAGTTCACAGCATCTGTGTTCACTGCAGCTCCCACAGGGTTTGTAGTGAACGCCAAATTCGCGAACACCTCGAAACCTGTGGGAGCGGGCTTGCCCGCGAAGTGGCCCTGTCAGCCGATAAAGATCCTACTTGGCAGCCACTTTCTCGGACTTGCCGTCATAGCGCTTGCGCCACTCGGTCAGGATTTCGTCGCGATTCTTCGACGCCCAGGCAAAGTCGTTCTTGATCAAGCGCTGCTCGTAATCCGCCGGCAGCTCGGTCTGTGGCTTGGCGATTCCCGGCTGAGCCAGCACCGCAAAGTTCTCTTTATACAGCTCCATCGCCGCCGGACTGGCAGAGAAATCAGCCAGCTTCTTCGCCGCTTCTTCGTGCTGCGAGCCCTTGATCAGCGCGGTGGCTTCGATCTCCCAGCCAAGGCCTTCCTTCGGCAGGATGATGTCGAGCGGAGCGCCCTGGCGCTTGAGTTGAACGGCCGGGTATTCAAAGGAAATGCCGATCGGGAATTCGCCGGAGGCGGCGAGCTTGCAGGGCTTGGAGCCGGAGTGGACGTATTGCCCGATGTTCTGGTGCAGGTCGTCCATGTACTGCCAGCCCTGCTTCTCGCCGAAGGTTTGCAGCCAGGCGCTGACGTCGAGGAAACCAGTGCCGGACGACGCCGGGTTAGGCATCACGATTTTGCCTTTGTACTCAGGCTTGGTCAGGTCCTGCCAGCTTACCGGCTTGGTCAGCCCCTGTTTCTCGGCCTCGACGGTGTTGAAGCAGATGGTCGCGGCCCAGACATCCATGCCGACCCAGGCGGGTGGATTGGCGGCGTCACGGTAGTTGCCACCGATCTTGTCCAGGTCCTTGGGTGCATAGCTCTGCAGCATGCCTTGCTGGTCCAGAATCGCCAGGCTCGATGCCGCCAGGCCCCACACGGCATCAGCCTGCGGGCGGGCTTTCTCAGCCAGCAGCTTGGCAGTGATGATGCCTGTAGAGTCGCGAACCCACTTGATCCCGATGTCCGGGTTGGCTTTCTCAAATGCCTCTTTGTAAGTCTTGAGCTGTTCCGCTTCGAGCGCGGTGTACACCGTCAACTCGGTTTTCGCCGCAAAGGCGTTCAGGCTGAAAGCGGTGAGGACAGCAGCGGCCAGGGCCATAGGCTTGAACATGATGCAGCTCCTTTTATGGGGACAGATCTATTTTCCGGGCACGGTCTGCCGCCAGGCCTGGGAGCGACGCAGCAAACCGCGCGAGGCCCAGGCCAGCAGCAGGGACACGCCCGCCGAGGTGAACAGAATCAGGGTCGACATCGCGGCCGCACCGCCAACGTTGCCGGCGTCATCCATGTTCAGCACCGCCACCGCCGCGAGGATGGTGTCGGGGCTGTACAGGAAGATCGCGGCCGAGACGGTGGTCATCGCCGAGACGAACAGGTAGCGCACGATGTCCAGCAGCGCGGGCAGGCAGATCGGCACGGTGACACGCAGGTAGTGCCGATACAGCGGTGCCTTGAGCGACAACGCAGCGGCTTCGAACTCGCCATCGAGTTGGCGCAGCGCTGTGGTGGCGGTCATCTGGGCGGTGGTCAAATAATGAGCAATCGTGCACACCACCAGCAGCGTCATGGACCCGTACAGCACATGCAGCGGGTTGCCAGTGAGATTGAAGAAGAAGACATAACCCAGGCCGAGCACCAGGCCGGGCACCGCCATCGGCACAAAGCTGAGCATGCGCAAGGTCAGGTTCAGGCCGCGCTGGCCCTTGGTTTTTTCCATCAGGTAGGCGCCGGTGAAGATCAGCACGCTGCCGATCAGCGCTGTGCACACGGCCATCTTCACGCTGTTGCCGTAGGCCAGCCAGCCACCACCTGCCGTGTCGTTGAACTGGTAGTGATTGAGCGACAGCGACAGGTTGTACGGCCAGAATTTCACCAGCGACGAGAACACCGCCATGCCAAATACCAGCAACAGCACCGCGCAGATCAGCATCACGATCGCCAGGTAACACCTGTCTCGCAGGGGCGATGGCAGCGGTTTGAACACTTGCGCCCTACCGCTCATGGAGTCGCCGTGACGGCGACGCAACCAGGCGTCGACACCGAAGCTGAGCAGTGCCGGCAGCAGCAGGACCATGCCGATCAGAGCGCCACGGCCGAACTGTTGCTGGCCGACCACCGCCTTATAAGCTTCCAGTGCCAGCACTTGATAATCGCCGCCGACCACCACGGGCACGCCAAAGTCGGTAATGGTCAGGGTGAACACCAGGCAGAACGCCGCGAACACGGCCTGACGCGTCGCCGGCCAGGTGATGCTGCGAAAAGCTTTCGCCGGACTGGCGCCCATGCTGGAAGCCGCGTCGAACAGGCGCGCATCTGCCAATGACAGCGCTGACAGCAGGATCATCAAGGCATGCGGGAAGGTGTAGATAACCTCGCCCAGAACAATGCCCCAGAAACCGTAGATGTTGTCCGAGAGCAGGCCGCGCAACATGCCCTGGTTGCCGAACAGATAGACCAGGGCGATTCCCGGCAGCATTGAGGGCGCCATCAGCGGCAACAGGGAAATACCGCGCCAGACGCCTTTGCCTGGAATCAGCGTTCGTTGCAGCGCGTAGGCAAAGAGGTAGGCCAGCGGGACGACAATAGCCGCTACGCTGAGGGAAACTTTCAGGCTGTTGCCCAACAGCCAGTGGAAGTTCGCACTGGTTACCAACTCCCGGGCGGCGACCAGGCCACCGCCCTGCCCGGCCTCGGCGCTGAACCCGCGCCAGAAGATCGCCAGCAACGGCAGCAATACCGCGACGCCGAGCAATACCAGCAAAACCATTTTGCCGCCGACCACGAACAGCCGATCGCCGATCTCGGCCCGGGAAGTCTGCCGCACCTGCTTGTGCGGCATCGGCAGGGCGATGTTCGCGCTCATCAGGCGAATACCTGCAGGCTGCGCGGTGGCAAAGCCACCATGATCTGCTGCGCGCCAAGACGCGGCATGGCTTCAGGCGCCAGCTCGGCGAGCAGCGCATGGCCAGGCAATTGGTCGAGTTCGAAACTCATGCGGCAGCGGTTGCCGAGGAAAGTGATCTCGCGAACCTTGGCCGGGAACAGGTTTTCCTCATGCACCGTCGGGTTGACGCAGATGGCTTCAGGTCGGCAGAACAAGCGCCCCGATGCGGTTTTCGCGCCCCCCTCCGCCAGGCGCATGTTCATCCCGCCCACCTGGGCATGGCTGCCATTGCTGCGGCTGAACGGCAGCCAGTTGCCTTGGCCGACGAACTCGGCGACAAAGGGAGTCGCCGGACGGTCGTAGATTTCCTGCGCGGTAGCGTACTGCTCGACCTTGCCGTTGTTCATCACGGCGATGCGGTCGGCCATCAGCATGGCCTCGTCCTGGTTGTGCGTGACCATCAGGGTGGTAATGCCCAGGTTGCGCTGCAGCTGGCGCAGCTCGGTGCACAGATGCTCGCGAACCCGGGCGTCGAGGGCCGACATCGGCTCATCGAGCAGCAACAGCGACGGTGCCGGCGCCAATGCCCGCGCCAGGGCGACGCGTTGCTGCTGGCCGCCGGACAGTTGCCCGGGGTACTTTTTTTCACTGCCGATCAGGCCCACCAACTCCAGCATCTGCCCCACACGCTTACGCACTTCATCGCGACCACTGCCGGCTAGGCCATAGGCGATGTTTGCCTCGACGGTGAGATTGGGGAACAAGGCGTAGGACTGGAACAGAATGCCGTAGTCCCTGGCCTGGGGCGCCAGGTGGGAAACGTCGCGATCGCCCAGGTACAGCTCGCCGCTGTCCTGTTTCTCCAGGCCGGCGATGCAGCGTAGCAAAGTAGTCTTGCCGCAGCCCGACGGACCGAGCAGGCAAACCAGCTCGCCGGCTGCCACGTCGAGGGAAACGTTATCCAGCGCAGTGAACGCGCCAAAGCGTTTCTGCACGCCGCGCACTTTCATCGGGGCGCCGGGGTTGGTCAGGGCAGTTGCGATCGAGTGGTTCATGGACAGACCTCATAAAGCAGATGAGAGCCATCCTAGGGATGTAATGCGTACGTGATGTGGCAGTGAGGCAAAAACGGCTGATAGTGGTATTCAGGGATTTGGGTTGAAGTCAAAAGATCTCAGGCCGGCGCCATCTCTTGCGCCAACCCGAGAAACGCCGCCGGCAACCGCGCGCCCTTGCGCTCCTTGAGGCAGTACAGGTATTCAGGGATCTGCGGCGCATTCTCGATGGTCAACACCCGCAGTTGCGGATCATGCGGCACTTCCTGGCGGGCAATGATGCTGATACCGATATTGCGCAGCACTGCCTCGCGGATCGACTCCCGACTGCCAATTTCCAGCAGCGGTCCGAAACCCACGCCGGCACTGGCCAGCAGCTCTTCAGTCAGGCGCCGGGTGGTGGAGCCGGATTCGCGCATCAACAGGGTATGCCCGGCCAACGCGCTGAGCGGCACATGATCATGCACCGCCAGCGGATGATTGCGATGCACCGCCAGTACCAGTGGATCGGTACCCAGCACTCGACGGATCAATCGCGCATCATCCAGCAACTGCGAGGAAGCAGCGACGTCGACGCGGTACTCCTCCAGCGCCTCCAGCACCTGCTGCGAGTTGCCGATTTCCACCGACACTTCCACCTGGGGCAGGCGCTCGCGAAAGGTCTTCACCAGGTCGAGAATGTAATAAGGCGCAGTAGCCGCGATGCGCAAAGTGCCTTGAACCTGACCACTGTTGCGCAGGAAGAACTCGATGTCCGCCTCCTGCTGCATCAATGCCTTGACCATGGGCAGCAGCCGCGCCCCTTCATCGCTGACAGTGAGGCGGCGGCCACCGCGATAGAACAGTTCAACCGAGTACTGGCTTTCCAGATTGCGAATCTGGGTGGTCACCGTAGGCTGGCTCAGCCCGAGCTTTTTCGCCGCCTGGGTGATGCTGCCCAGGCGGGCCACCATATAAAACGCCTTCAGCTCCGCACTCAGCACACCCGATCCTCATCGCTTACTTGCGCAACAAACGCAAACCATTGAACACCACCAACAGGCTCACGCCCATGTCGGCGAACACCGCCATCCACATGGTGGCGACCCCGGCGAAGGTTACCCCAAGAAAGATCGCCTTGATTACCAATGCAAGGGCAATGTTCTGCTTGAGGATGCTCGACGTTTGCCGCGACAGGCGGATAAACGCGGGGATCTTGCGCAGATCGTCGTCCATCAGGGCGACATCGGCGGTCTCGATGGCGGTATCGGTACCAGCAGCCGCCATTGCGAAACCGATCTCTGCCCGAGCCAGTGCCGGCGCATCGTTGATGCCATCGCCGACCATGCCGACGTGATGGCCCTGTGCATAAAGTGCTTCGATGGCTTGCAGCTTGTCGGTTGGCAGCAGGTCGCCCTTGGCTTCGTCGATACCCACTTGCGCGGCAATCGCCTGAGCGGTGTGGACGTTGTCGCCGGTAAGCATCAGGGTTTTGATGCCCAGTTCGTGCAGTTGCCGGATCGCCTCGCGGCTGGACTCCTTGACCGTATCGGCCACGGCGAATAGCGCCAGCGGGCCGGACTTGTCGAGCAACAAGACCACCGATTTACCCTGTTTTTCCAGTGCAAACAGCTTCTCTTCCAGTTCCGGCGAGCAAAGATTCAGCTCTTCCACCAGCCGATGGTTGCCCAAATGGTAGACCTGACCGTTGATTTCACCGCGCACACCGCGACCAGCCAGCGCTTCAAAGTTATCCACAACCAGCGGCGCGGATTGTTTATCCACAGCCGCATTGGCGATGGCCAACGACACCGGGTGATCCGAGCGACCGGCCAGCGCCGCCGCAATCGCTGGGGCGGTTGCGTCAGCGGTTGGGTCAAGCGACAAATAATCGGTCTGCACCGGTTTGCCATGGGTGATGGTGCCGGTCTTGTCCAACGCCAGGTAATCGAGCTTGTAGCCGCCCTCCAGATAAACCCCGCCCTTCACCAGGATGCCTTTGCGCGCCGCCGCCGCGAGGCCGCTGACGATGGTCACCGGGGTGGAAATCACCAACGCGCATGGGCAAGCGACCACCAGCAAGACCAACGCCCGGTAGATCCAGTCGAACCAGGCGCCGCCCATGAATAGCGGCGCAATCACGGCAACGGCCAAGGCCAGCAGGAACACTGCCGGGGTATAGATTTTGGAGAACTGATCGACGAAACGCTGGGTCGGCGCCCGTGCGCCCTGCGCCTGTTCCACGGCGTGGATGATCCGCGCCAGCGTAGAGTTATTGGCCGCAGCAGTGACGGCATATTCCAGGGACCCTGCCTGGTTGATGGTCCCGGCGAACACCTTATCACCCACGGTCTTCTCGATCGGCAGGCTTTCGCCCGTGATCGGCGCCTGATCGATGGTGGAACTGCCCGACACGACTTCGCCGTCCAGACCAATCCGCTCGCCGGGACGCACCCGCACTCGCGCGCCGAGCTCGATGGTTTTGACGTCTTGCTCAACCCAGCGGCCGTCGGCTTGCTGCACCGTGGCCTGTTCCGGGGTCATCTGCATCAGGCCGCCAATGGCGTTGCGCGCTCGATCCAGCGACTTGGCTTCGATCAACTCGGCCACAGTGAACAGGAACATCACCATCGCCGCTTCCGGCCATTGGCCAATCAGGACCGCGCCGGTGACCGCGATGCTCATCAACGCGTTGATGTTCAGGTTGAGGTTCTTGAGCGCAATCCAGCCTTTTTTGTACGTAGTGAGGCCACCACTGAGGATCGAAACCAGCGCGATGATCGCCACCACCCAGTCCGGCGCGGCGTTGGTGAAGTGGATCACTTCTGCAGTCAGTGCACCCACACCCGACAGCGCCAGAGGCCACCAATGCTTTTTCTCGGGAATCGGCGCAGGCGTTTCGGCGCCCTGCTCCATCGGCTCGGCCACCATGCCCAGCGACTTGATCGCCTCGATGATCGGCGCCGTACTGGGCAGGTCATGGGTCACGCCCAGGACCCGATTGATCAGGTTGAATTCCAGTTGCTGCACACCTGCCAGTTTACCGAGCTTGTTCTGGATCAGCGTCTGCTCGGTCGGGCAGTCCATGGCATCGATGCGGAAACTGCTCAGGCGCGCGCCGTCGGTCGGCGTTTCGCTCAGCTTGATCAGCGACGGCGCAGCGGCTTTGGAAGCACAGCACGAGTCGCCATGGCTGCCATGGTCATGCTGTTGTACAGGCTGAAGCTTGGGGGCGTGATCATGATCGTGATCCGCGCCGGGTTTGTGGATGTGCTGGGAGTCGCTCATTGGTTTGCGTCCATGTAGGTGCCTGTTGCCAAGTAAAGACCCTGTAGCCACTATAGGGTCAAGCACCCATTTGGAGATTTGCAGCCATGAAGATCGGAGAGCTGGCCAAACTGACCGACTGCGCCGTGGAGACCATCCGCTATTACGAGCGTGAGAACCTGCTGCCAGAGCCCGCGCGCAGTGACGGCAACTACCGCGTATACACCCAGGCCCACGTCGAACGCCTGACGTTTATCCGCAACTGCCGCACCCTCGACATGACCCTGGAAGAGATCCGCAGCCTGCTGGCATTGCGCGACAGTCCGCAGGATCAGTGTGAAAGCGTGAATGCGCTGGTGGATGAGCACATCCATCACGTCAGGGCCCGGATCGAGGGCTTGCTGGCATTGCAGGCACAGCTTCTCGACCTGCGCCAACGTTGCGGCGAGGGACCAGGGAGCGAGCATTGCGGGATTTTGCAGCGGCTGGAGGTAAGTGGCGGGGTTGTCGCGACGGAAGTCGAGCCCTCCCATGTTGGCCGCAGCCACGGCCACTAAAAGCACCACCCATCCCCTGTAGGAGCTGCCGAAGGCTGCGATCTTTTGATCTTGCTGTGAATCAAGATCAAAAGATCGCAGCCTTCGGCAGCTCCTACGCAGAGAGATAACGGAGGCGTTAGACTGCCATAGGCGCGGTCATTGGCGCGTGGTGCTGATAGCCTTCCAGCGAGAAATCGCCAGGCTCGATCAGCTCCAGCCACTCAGGCTGATAAACACCGGTCTTGGCAAACTCCGGCACCCGGTCGCTGATCACCAGTTTGGGCATCGGGAACGGCTCACGCGTGAGCTGCTCGTTGAGCATGTCCAGATGGTTCTCGTACACGTGCGCATCACCGATGAAGTAGGTGAACCAGCGCGGTGTATAGCCGGTCAGGCGGCCGATCAGGCTCAGCAGCGCGGCGCCTTCGGTGAGGTTGAACGGCGTGCCCAGGCCCAAGTCATTGGAGCGGATGAAGAGGGTCAGGGAAATCTCCCTGGTTTCCACATTCGGGTGGAACTGGTACAGCAGGTGGCAAGGCGGCAGGGCCATTTCATCGAGCTGCGCGACGTTCCAGCCGTGGAACAGGATGCGCCGGCTACCTGGGTCCTTGATGATGGTGTCGATACACTGGCGGATCTGGTCGATCGCCTTGTACAGCACCACATAAGCCTCGCCGTCTTCTTCGCCCGCGGCGATCTGCCGATATCCCTGGCTCAGGGTCTGCTCGATCGCCGCCTGGTTGCTGACCGGGATCTGCTTGTATGCCGGCCATTTGCGCCACTGCACACCGTAGATCTCGCCGAGATCGTCTTCACCCTGGCGGAACGGGTTGGCCAGCCATTGCGCATTTTCGTTGGCGTTCTGGTCCCAGACCTTGCAGCCCAGGGCGCGGAATTCGGCGGCGTTGTTCACCCCTCGCAAGAATCCGCACATCTCGCCAATGGCCGATTTGAAGGCCATTTTGCGAGTGGTGATTGCCGGAAAACCTTCTTGCAGGTCATAACGCAGCATCGCACCGGGAAAACTGATGGTGTTCACGCCGGTACGGTTGGCCTGCTTGGTGCCGCTCTTGATGACGTGGGCGACCAGTTCGAGATATTGCTTCATGAGTTACCTGTGTCCTTGAGCCCGGGGCCCGAGCCCCGGGTTCGAATTTTATACTGCCGCTGCCGGAGTAGCCGGGGCGCGGTGATACGCCAGCCAGATCAGGAACAACCCGCCAACGATCATCGGTACGCACAGCACCTGACCCATGGTCAGCCAGTTCCAGGCCAGATAGCCCAGTTGCGCGTCCGGTACGCGGACGAATTCAACGATGAAGCGGAAGATGCCGTAGAACAGCGCGAACATCCCCGACACCGCCATGGTCGGCCGTGGCTTGCGGGAAAAAATCCACAGGATCGCAAACAGCGCCACGCCTTCCAGTGCGAACTGGTACAGCTGCGACGGGTGACGCGCCAGTTGCGCAGGATCGGTCGGGAACACCATCGCCCACGGCACGTCCGTTGCCTTGCCCCACAGTTCGGCGTTGATGAAGTTGCCGATACGGCCGGCACCCAGGCCGATCGGCACCATCGGTGCGATGAAATCCATCAGCTGGAAAAACGACTTGTTGTTCTTCTTGCCGAACCACAATGCCGCCAGCATCACGCCAATAAAGCCGCCGTGGAACGACATGCCGCCCTTCCACACTTCGAAAATCAGCGTCGGGTTGGCCAGATAGGCATTCAGATCGTAGAACAGCACATAGCCCAGGCGGCCGCCGACGATCACGCCCATCGACATCCAGAACACCATGTCGGAGAGCTTCTCCTTGGTCCAGGTCGGGTCGAAGCGGTTCAGCCGGCGGGACGCCAGCCACCATGCGCCGCCGATGCCGATCAGGTACATCAGGCCGTACCAGTGGATTTTCAGCGGACCGATGGCCAAGGCCACCGGGTCGATCTGCGGGTAAGGCAGCATTGCGACTCCTCGTTAGAGTTGAAACTTTCTAAATTCCCGGGCGACGCTGTCACGCCAGGATTAAGCCAGTATTGCGGAGCGCGTCAAAGCAGGAAGCTGAGCCCGACGCAGAACAGCAAAGCGGCAAACAGTCTTTTCAGCAATTTCGGCGACAGTCGGTGAGCCAGCCGCGCGCCCACCCGGGCGAAGAACATGCTGGTCAGGGCAATGCCCAGCAGCGCCGGTAAATAAATAAAACCGAGACTATGGGCCGGCAACAACGGATCGTGCCAGCCCAGAATCATGAAACTTAAAGCACTGGCCAGCGCAATCGGCAGGCCGCACGCCGATGACGTGGCCACCGCCTGCTGCATTGGCACGCTGCGCCAGGTCAGGAACGGCACGGTCAGCGAGCCACCGCCGATCCCGAAAATCGCCGAGGCCCAACCGATCACGCTGCCGGCCAGGGTCAGACCGACTTTGCCGGGCACCGTTCGGCTGGCCTTGGGCTTGACGTCCAGAGCCAGCTGCACAGCGATGACCAGCGCAAATACGCCAATAATCTTCTGCAGGTTCGGCCCGGAGATCGCTTCGGCCGTCAGCGCACCAAAGCCGGCGCCCATCAGGATACCCACGGTCATCCACGCGAAGATCGGCCAACGCACGGCCCCGCGGCGATGATGCTCGCGAACCGCATTGACCGAGGTAAAAATGATCGTCGCCAGGGATGTACCCACCGCCAGGTGAGTCAGGATCGACGCATCGAAACCCTGCAAAGTGAAACTGAACACCAGTACCGGGACGATAATGATGCCGCCCCCCACCCCGAACAGCCCGGCCAGTACGCCCGCACAGGCGCCCAGCGCCAGATAGAGCAGAATTTCCATGGCCATATCCCTAGCATCGTGAAATCAGGAGCGGCATGGTAACGGATGCGGGGGCCAAGGCTCCACTGTGCAAGGCGATGGATCGACGGACGATGACTGCGTACAGTGGAAAAAAATGCATGGGACCTTATTATGTGCCTGATTGTTTTTGCCTGGCGACCCGGGCATGCCCAGCCGCTGATCGTGGCGGCCAACCGCGACGAGTTCTACGCGCGTCCCAGCCTGCCCCTTGCGCAGTGGTCGCAAGCGCCCCAGGTGTACGCCGGTCGCGACCTGGAAGCCGGCGGCACCTGGCTCGGTATCGGCGCCAATGGCCGCTTCGCCGCGCTGACCAATATTCGCGATCCCCATCAGCCACCAGCGCGCAAATCCCGGGGCGAGCTGGTCGCACGGTTCCTCAGTGGCGACATACCAATTGATGATTATTTAACCGACGTTGTCGGACGTTCGGTTGAATATGCCGGCTTTAACCTGTTGGTTGGCAACAATCATGAGCTGTGGCACTTCAACGCCCGGGAGTCGGAGGCGGTGATGCTGCAGCCGGGAGTCTATGGTTTATCCAATGCCGGGCTCGACACGCCCTGGCCCAAGTTGCTCAAGGCCCGCTCGGCACTGGAAAGAGCGCTGGACGATCCACAGCCTGATGTTCTGCTCGCGCTGCTCAACGACCCGCAGACAGCCGACTTTGCCGAGCTGCCGGATACCGGGGTGGGGCTGGCAACCGAGGCGTTGCTGTCGAGTGTGTTCATTGCCAGCCCGACTTACGGGACACGGGCGAGTACGGCGCTGATTGTGCAGGCGGATGGCACGCGGCATATGGTCGAGCGGAGCTTCGGGCCGTATGGCGGGCATTTGGGGGAAGTGGAAATCAGGGTTTGATTTTGTCTTGCCTGTGCCGGCCTCATCGCGGGCAAGCCCGCGATGAGGCCATCAGCGGTTTAGAGCACCTTGGCAGTCGCCGGATTATTGATCCGCGCCAACCCAAGGTTCTTCAGCGCCAACTGCAACGAGCTGTGGATAACTTGCGGGTTGTCGATGGTCATCAGCTCTGCCAGCAACTCCTTGGCCTTGCTCAGATTGATCTGGCGCAGCATCCATTTCACCTTGGGCAGGTTGGTGGCGTTCATCGACAGGCTGTCGAAACCCATCGCCATCAACAACACCGCCGCCGCAGGATCACCGGCCATCTCGCCGCAGATACTCACCGGCTTACCCTCGGCATGGGCATCACGCACCACGTTCTGCAGCGCTTGAAGCACTGCCGGGTGCAGGTAATCGTAGAGATCGGCCACCCGCGGGTTGTTGCGATCCACCGCCAGCAGGTACTGGGTCAGGTCGTTCGAACCGACCGAAAGGAAATCGACTTGTCGCGCCAGCTCCTTGGTCTGGTACACCGCCGCCGGAATCTCGATCATCACGCCAATCGGGGGCATCGGAACATCCGTGCCCTCGTCGCGCACTTCACCCCAGGCCCGATGGATCAGGTGCAGGGCTTCTTCGAGCTCGTGGGTGCCGGAGATCATCGGCAACAGGATTCGCAGGTTGTTCAGGCCCTCACTGGCCTTGAGCATGGCCCGGGTCTGCACCAGAAAGATTTCCGGGTGGTCGAGGGTGACGCGAATGCCGCGCCATCCCAGGAACGGGTTGTCTTCCTTGATGGGGAAATACGACAGCGACTTGTCACCGCCGATATCCAGGCTGCGCATGGTGACCGGCTGCGGGTGGAACGCGGCGAGCTGCTCGCGATAGATCGCCAGCTGCTCCTTCTCGCTCGGGAAGCGCTGGTTGATCATGAACGGCACTTCGGTGCGATACAGGCCAACGCCCTCGGCGCCACGCTTCTGCGCCCGCGCCACGTCCGCCAGCAGGCCGGTGTTGACCCACAGCGGCATGCGGTGGCCGTCGAGGGTCACGCATGGCAGGTCTCGCAAAGAGTCGAGACCCAGGGCCAGTTGCTTCTCTTCTTCCACCACCTCGGCGAATTGCTTGCGCAGCACGTCACTGGGGTTGGTGTAGACCTCGCCACGATTGCCGTCGACGATCAGCTCGATGCCGTCAACCTTGGCGTATGGCAGGTCAACCAGGCCCATAACCGTCGGGATACCCATGGCCCGAGCCAGGATCGCAACGTGGGAGTTACCCGAGCCGAGCACCGAGACCAGGCCAACCAGTGTGCCTTCCGGAACCTCGCCGAGCATCGCCGGCGTCAGTTCTTCGCTGACCAGAATGGTTTTTTCCGGGTAGACCAGGTTTTGCTGGCGCTCCTCCTGCAAGTAAGCCAACAGGCGTCGGCCGAGGTCCTTGACGTCCGATGCGCGCTCACGCAGGTAGGCGTCGTCCATCAGTTCGAAGCGGTTGACGTGATCGGTGACGACCTGGCGCAACGCGCCTTGGGCCCACTGCCCGGTCTTGATCACGGTGGTGACTTCGTTGCCCAGCGCGGCATCGTCGAGCATCATCAGATAGACGTCGAACAACGCGCGCTCTTCCGGGCGCAGCTGGGTCGCAAGCTTGGCCGACAAGGCACGCATGTCGGCACGCACACCTTCGATGGCAGTCTTGAACAGCCCAAGTTCGGCATCGATGTCGGTAATGGTCTTGTCCGGCACCACATCCAGATCCGCCGGCGGCAGCATGACCACCGCCGTACCGACCGCCGCGCCCGGCGAACCGGGAACGCCGACGAACTTCGCCTCCTGGATGCCCTTGCCCTGGCGCCCCAGCCCTCGGATCGAGCCGGTGGCCTCGGCGTGGGCAATAACGCCGGCGAGCTGCGCGCTCATGGTCACGAGGAAGGCTTCTTCACCTTCATCGAACTGGCGGCGTTCTTTCTGTTGAATGACCAGCACGCCGACGACGCGGCGGTGGTGAATGATCGGCGCCCCAAGGAAGGAGGCGTAGCGCTCTTCCCCCGTCTCGGCGAAGTAACGGTAGCGCGGGTGATCCGCAGCGTTTTCCAGGTTCAGGGGTTCTTCACGCGTACCGACCAGGCCCACCAGACCTTCGTTCGGCGCCATGCTGACCTTGCCGATCGAGCGCTTGTTGAGGCCTTCGGTGGCCATCAGGACGAAGCGGTTGGTCTCGGGGTCGAGCAGGTAGACCGAGCAAACCTGGCTGCCCATGGCCTCTTTGACGCGCAACACAATAATCCCCAACGCCGCCTTGAGATCCTTGGCGGAGTTAACTTCCTGGACGATCTTGCGCAGCGTATTGAGCATGGCTCGGGGTCGAACTCCGTCGTCAGTCGCGCGTTAAAAGGCGCGGGGCAAGCTCTTTGAGAGCGCGTCGATACACCTCGCGCTTGAATGTCACCACCTGGCCCAACGGATACCAATAGCTGACCCAGCGCCAGCCATCGAACTCCGGTTTACCGGTCAAATCCATCCGCACCCGCTGCTCGTTGGAGATCAGGCGCAGGAGAAACCACTTCTGTTTCTGGCCGATGCACAGCGGTTGGCTGTGGGTCCTGACCAGACGTTGCGGCAAACGATAGCGCAACCAGCCCCGGGTACAGGCGAGAATTTCAACATCTTCGCGTTCCAGGCCCACTTCTTCGTTCAACTCGCGGTACAAGGCGTCTTCCGGCGTCTCCTGGGGATTGATTCCACCCTGGGGAAACTGCCAGGCATCTTGATTGATACGGCGAGCCCATAGCACCTGTCCGGCATCATTCGTGAGAATGATCCCGACATTGGGGCGGAAACCATCGGGGTCGATCACGGCAACAACCTCGCAAACGCATGTCGTCGCATTGTTCCACAAAGGTTGTGAAGGCAGCAACGAGCCGGCCTACCTTATGTGCACTCTTGTGAAAAGTCCGTATTCTGGACGCCTTTCTACAGACTTTTCAGCGAGTAACTGCAATGCGGCTGGCTTTATTCGACTTGGACAACACACTTCTGGGCGGCGACAGCGACCACGCCTGGGGCGATTACCTGTGCGAGCGCGGGTTCCTCGACGCGGTTGCCTACAAGACACGCAACGACGAGTTCTATCAGGATTACCTGGCCGGCAAGCTCGATAACGCCGCTTACCTGAACTTTTGCCTGGAGGTCCTGGGCCGCACCGAAATGGCCACGCTGGCGCAATGGCACCAGGACTACATGCGCGACTGCATTGAGCCGATCGTGTTGCCCAAGGCTATCGAACTGCTGGCCAAGCACCGCGACGCAGGTGACAAGCTGGTGATCATCACCGCGACCAACCGTTTCGTAACCGGGCCGATTGCCGAGCGCCTGGGCGTTGAAACCCTGATTGCTACCGAGTGCGAAATGCTCGACGGCCGCTACACCGGGCGCAGCACCGACGTGCCGTGCTTCCGCGAAGGCAAGGTCACCCGATTGAATCGCTGGCTGCAAGAGACCGGGCATTCGTTGGACGACAGCTATTTCTATAGCGATTCGATGAATGATTTGCCGCTGCTGGAGCAGGTGGCGAATCCGGTGGCGGTTGATCCGGACCCTAACTTGCGGGCTGAGGCCGAGAAGCGCGGTTGGCCGGTGATCACCCTGCGCGACTGAAGATCAAAAGATCGTCCGAAGGCTCGGGCCGCGTTCGGACGATCTACTCGGGCTAAACCGGCTTAGCGCCCATTAACCCCGCAATCGCGACCAGGCAAACAAAACTGAACAGCGCCAAGGCAAAGGTAAATCTGCCATTACCCCCCGGCGCCTTGCGCAATTTGTTCAGCCGCACCAGCAGCCAGAACCACCCCAACGCCGCCAAGGTATAAAGCACACTGGAGGCCAGCAGCCAGGTCTGCCCCAAGGGCCAGCCCACCAGGTGCACCATCCACCAGCCGGTGAATGGCATGCTCAGCAGGGCCAGGCCCATCAGCAGCCAGACAAACACCCGTGGCCGCTGCAAGGTGCGGCTGCCCGCCGTGGCGTCGCCACCGCGCCGCGCTTGCCACACCCAGATCCCCAGGCCCAGCGCACAACCCAGCAATATCGCGGTCGCCGCAGTGTGGGCCATTTTCAGGGCGGTTAACGTGTCCATTGTTCGATTTCCTTATGGCTTGCCCAACAGCGTAGTCGCTCAGCCCAGAAACAGCAGATAGGCCGGATTGTCGCTTTCGTCCCAATACGGATAGCCGATTTCTTCCAGCGCCGCAGGCACCAGGTGACGCTCGTCATGCGGTACCTGCAGCCCCGCGACCACTCGGCCGTCCGCAGCGCCGTGGTTGCGATAATGGAACATCGATATGTTCCAGCGCCCGCCCAGCTTGTTGAGGAAGTTGAACAGCGCGCCCGGCCGCTCCGGGAATTCAAACCGCAGAATCACTTCATCGACCACATGCGCGGCACGACCGCCCACCATGTGACGGATGTGCAACTTGGCCAGTTCGTTGTCGGTCAGGTCGAGCACCGGAAAGCCCTGCTCGCCCAGGCTGGCAATCAGCGCGCTGCGCGGATCGGTGTCCGGATGCGTTTGCACCCCGACAAAAATATGCGCTTCGCTGCCGGTGTTGTAGCGGTAGTTGAATTCGGTGATCTGGCGCTTGCCGATGGCTTCGCAGAACGCCTTGAAGCTGCCAGGCTTCTCGGGAATGGTCACGGCGATGATGGCTTCGCGACCCTCGCCCAGCTCGGCTCGCTCGGCGACGTGGCGCAGGCGGTCGAAGTTGACGTTGGCGCCGGAGTCGATGGCCACGAAGGTATGGCCGGTGACACCATGCTGTTCGACGTACTTTTTGATCCCGGCCACGCCCAGCGCGCCGGCGGGCTCGGTGATGGAGCGGGTGTCGTCGTAAATGTCCTTGATTGCCGCACAGATTTCGTCAGTGCTGACGGTGATGACTTCATCGACGTAGTCTTTGCAGATGTCGAATGTGTGCTGGCCGATCTGCGCCACCGCCACACCGTCGGCGAAGATGCCCACGGTCGGCAAGACCACGCGTTCACCGGCAGCCATGGCTGCTTGCAGGCAATTGGAATCGTCCGGCTCGACGCCGATGACCTTGATTTCAGGTCGAAGGTATTTAACGTACGCCGCAATACCGGCGATCAGCCCGCCACCGCCGACCGGAACAAAAATGGCATCCAGGCGCCCCGGGTGCTGGCGCAGGATCTCCATGGCCACCGTGCCCTGCCCGGCGATGGTATGAGGATCGTCGTAGGGATGAATGTAGACGTAGCCTTTTTCGTCAACCAGTTTCAGCGAGTAGGCCAGGGCTTCCGGGAATGAATCCCCGTGCAACACGACCTTGCCGCCGCGCGAGCGTACGCCTTCGACCTTGATTTCCGGGGTGGTCTTGGGCATCACGATGGTCGCTTTCACGCCCAGTACCTTGGCCGCCAGGGCCAGCCCTTGGGCATGGTTGCCGGCAGAAGCGGTGACGACACCGCGCGCCCGCTCTTCCTCGCTCAGTTGGGTGAGCTTGTTGTAGGCGCCGCGGATCTTGAACGAGAACACCGGTTGCAAGTCTTCGCGCTTGAGCCAAATGCTGTTGCCCAGCCGCTCGGAGAGCTGGCGAGCAGTCTGCAATGGGGTTTCTACGGCAACGTCATAAACGCGCGAGGTGAGGATCTTCTTGACGTACTGTTCGAGCATCGGAAAGCATCACTGAGCGGGTTGGGCAGGACCAACGAGTCTAACCCGGCTTCGCGCCACACGACCACACCCCAATCCAAAGCTTTGCCCCTACAGGGGTATGCCCCAGGTTTGAGCATGACCTTCCCTGCCCCGCAGCCTATAATGCCGGCCTTCAGCCCCCTCTTCGGCACTTCGGAGCCCGCATGACCCAGGATCAACTCAAACAGGCAGTGGCCCAGGCCGCCGTCGACTTCATCCTCCCGAAACTCGATGACAAGAGCATCGTCGGGGTCGGCACCGGCTCCACCGCCAATTGCTTCATCGACGCCCTGGCGCAACACAAAGGCGCATTTGATGGCGCCGTCGCCAGCTCCGAAGCCACTGCCGCGCGCCTCAAGGGCCACGGGATTCCGGTGTACGAACTCAATACCGTCAGCGACCTGGAGTTCTACGTCGACGGCGCCGATGAAAGCGACGAGCACCTGAACCTGATCAAGGGCGGTGGCGCCGCCCTGACTCGCGAGAAGATCGTTGCCGCCGTGGCCAAGACGTTCATCTGCATTGCCGACGCCAGCAAGCTGGTGCCGGTCCTGGGCGAGTTCCCGCTGCCAGTGGAAGTGATCCCGATGGCCCGCAGCCACGTGGCCCGCGAACTGGTCAAGCTGGGCGGCGACCCGGTCTACCGCGAAGGTGTGCTGACCGACAATGGCAACATCATCCTCGACGTGTACAACATGCAGATCACCAACCCGGTGCAGCTGGAGACGCAGATCAATGCGATCGTCGGCGTGGTGACCAATGGTTTGTTTGCTGCACGCCCCGCGGACTTGCTGTTGCTGGGCACCAGCGAAGGCGTGAAAACCCTGCGCGCAGAATAACCAGAAACACCGATAAACCTGTGGGAGCGGGCTTGCCCGCGATGAGGCCATTACAATCAACATTCTGTTGACTGACCGGCCGCCATCGCGAGCAAGTCCGCTCCCACAGTGTTTTGGGGTATTGGTTAGTTTTGTGCGGGTTTCTTGAACACGTAGAACAGGTTCGGCTCGCTCACCAGGTACATTGTGCCTTCGTCATCCATGGCGATCCCCTCCGCCTGCGGCACGGTCTTTTGCAGGCCCTGGCGCCCCTTGCTCAGTGACATGGTACTGAGCGGGCGCCCGTCCACGTCCAGTTCCAGGATCAACCGCGACTCGTCCGACAGCGCCAGCAGATGGCCGCTGCGCTCGTCGTACTGCAGACTGGACAGGTCTCGCACGAACATCCCGGCATCGCGCTTGGGGTTATTGACCACATGTACCGCGTAGGACTTTTCCGGATTGTAGTGCGGAAAACCCTGTACTTCGTAGATCAGCATCGGGTCGCGCTCCTTGGCAACAAACAGGCGCTTGCCCACCGAGTCGTACGCCAGGCCCTCAAAGCCCTTGTTACTGGCCATATGCACACCAAGGGTCATCTGCTCGGCGTCCGCCGCGTCGAGGAAGGTGGTGTCTTCCTCCAGATGAATCTTGATCAATCGCTGCTCGCGCTCGTCAGTGATCACGTAGGTGTCGGCGCTGATGTACTCCACCGCTTCCGGATCGCCAAAGCCCACCAGCGAAATGCGCCGGATAATCTGGCCATCCAGAGACAGCTCGATCAATTCGGAATTCTTGTTGGTGACCGTGAACAGGCTTTTGCGCACTGGATCGAATGTCAGGGCCGACACGTCGTCATCCAGGCCATCGATCACCCGCGCCTCGACCGTGACCTGATAACGATCAAGACCAATGGAAAGTGCGCTCTCGGCCTGCCACAGCGCATGCAGATTGAACCAGCCGCGCTCGAACAGGCGCAGGTATTGGCCCATGGCGATCAATGCCAGCAGCGCGATCATCGCGAAGATCAGGATCAGGGGTTTGGGACGGGCCAATCGACGCATTCTGGTGTGCTCGGATTCAAAACAGGCGGATGAAATACCACGCCTGTCTGAACTGAAGCTTAATGGCCACTTGCCTGCGCCTACAACGTCCAAATTTCTTCTGTAGGAGCTGCCGCAGGCTGCGATCTTTTGATGTTGTTTCTAACAGCAAAATCAAAAGATCGCAGCCTGCGGCAGCTCCTACAGGTTTTCAGCGTGTTTTTCGGATCAGTGTTGTTTTTCGAAGCGGTAGAACAGGTTCGGCTCGCTCACCATGTACAGGTTGCCAGCGTCATCCATGGTCACGCCTTCGGCCCGGGGGATGGTGTTCTCCAACCCGTTGAAGCCCCCCAGCAAGGTCATGAAGCTGACCTGCTTGCCCTGCTCGTCCAGCTCCAGCAGCAGGTGGGAATCGGCTGACAGCACCAGGGTATGGCCGGTGCGTGGGTCGATGGCCAGGGCAGACAGATTACGCAGGTCCAGTTCGTCACTGTCGAGCTTCTGTTTGTCGCCCGCCAGCGAGACGCCGTCGCTGCTTTTCCAGGTGAACAGCGCCGGTGGACGCTCTTCACCTAACAACATCTGCTGATTGCGCGAGTCCCAGACGATGGCTTCGAACGCCTTGTTCTGATCTTTCGAAGGGCCAAGATCGTACTTGGGGAAGTCGCCGATGTTCAGCTCCCGGGTATCGGCATCGACCTTGACGATGGACAGCAGGTGCTCGCGCTCGTCGACGATGGCCATCAGGCCATTGCCCATCACCGTCAGGCCTTCCGGATTGCTCCAGCCGGCCAGGGGCATCTTGCGCAGCACGTCGCCCTGCAAGGACAGTTCGACGAGGAACGGGTTCTTGCCCATGACCGAGAACAGGGTTTTGGTCTGAGGGTTGTACGCCAGGTCGGACGCTTCGTCCTTCTCCATGCCTGGCAGCAATTTGGCGTCGATGACTGCGGTGTAATTCGGCAGCCAGATACTTTCCTGGCGCTCGGCGGGGCTTTCGAAACGTTCCTGCAACCAGAGCGCACCGCGGTCATCCCAATGCATGGCAATGGCCAGGCCATAGGTTATGGCGGCAACCAGCAATAGCCAGTAATACCAGCGCATGAAAAAGCGCGGGCGGCGGGCAGGTTTCAGCGTGGGCAGCGGTGGGTTGGCCATTAACGGATGGATTCCGGATAGTCATGAATGGGAGTCATGGGAGCAATCCCGGTTGGGATGCAATTCCTGTGGGAGCAACGCTTGCTCGCGATGAGGCCTTTGAATTCAACATTGAAGTTGAATGGTGGACCGCTATCGCGAGCAAGCGTTGCTCCCACAGGCAGCTCTCCACAGGCAGCTTTGCTTCCACGGGAGGCTGTGCTGTCAGCGGACGCTGGTGGTAAAGCTGCTGGCGCCGGGCAATTCGATGACCAGTTCGTCGCCGACATTCAGCGGGCCAACGCCCACTGGCGTGCCGGTCAGGATCACGTCACCGGCCTGCAGCGAGAAGCATCCGGCCATGTGCTGGATCATCGGCACGATAGGGTTGAGCATGGCGCTGCTGTTGCCGTCCTGGCGAACTTCACCATTGATGGTCAGGCGAATGCCGATGTCGGTCAGGTCGGCGAAGGTGCTGCCGGATACGAACGGCGCAATCACCGCCGCGCCGTCGAATGACTTGGCGATTTCCCAGGGCAGGCCCTTGGATTTCAGTTCAGCCTGCTTGTCGCGCAGCGTCAGGTCCAGGGCCGGTGCGAAACCCGAGATCGCATCCAGCACTTCTTCCCGGCTTGGCTTGGTCGACAGCGGCTTGCCGATCAATACGGCGATTTCTGCTTCGTAATGCACCGAACCACGCTCGGTCGGAATGCTGAAGCCGCCTTCGAGCGGCACGACGCAACTGCCCGGCTTGATGAACAGCAGCGGTTCGGTAGGCACCGGGTTGTCCAGTTCCTTGGCGTGTTCGGCGTAGTTACGACCGATGCAGACCACTTTGCCCAGTGGAAAGTGGATACGCGTACCGTCGACATACTGGTGCTGATAGCTCATTGACCGGCTCCTGGTTCGTAGCGCTTAAGTTCGAAAGTCAAACAGCAAAAATCTTGCCCGGGTTCATGATGCCGTTCGGGTCGAACACTGCCTTGACGGCTTTCATGTACTCGATCTCAACCTCTGAACGGCTATAGGTCAAGTAGTCACGCTTGGTCATGCCCACGCCGTGTTCGGCGGAAATCGAACCGTTGTACTTCTGGACGGTTTCGAACACCCACTTGTTGACCGTGGCGCACTTGGCGAAGAACTCGTCCTTGCTCAGGTTATCCGGCTTGAGGATGTTCAAGTGCAGGTTGCCGTCGCCGATGTGACCAAACCAGACGATTTCGAAATCCGGATAGTGTTGGCCGACGATCGCGTCGATTTCCTTGAGGAACGCCGGCACTTTCGACACGGTGACCGAAATGTCGTTCTTGTACGGAGTCCAGTGGGAGATGGTCTCGGAGATGTATTCGCGCAGCTTCCAGAGGTTCTGCAGCTGGGTTTCGCTCTGGCTCATCACACCGTCCAGCACCCAGCCCTGCTCGACGCAGTGTTCGAAGGTTTCCAGGGCGTGGTTGGCCACTTCTTCAGTGGTCGCTTCAAATTCCAGCAGCGCGTAAAACGGGCAATCGGTTTCGAAAGGCGCCGGAACATCACCGCGCGCCATGACTTTGGCCAGGGCCTTGTCGGAGAAAAACTCAAAGGCCGTCAGGTCGAGTTTGCCCTGGAAAGCGTGCAGTACCGGCATGATCGAATCGAAATCGGCGGTACCGAGCACCATGGCAGTCAGGTTTTTCGGCGCGCGATCCAGGCGCATGGTCGCTTCGACCACAAAACCCAGGGTCCCTTCGGCACCGATGAACAGCTGACGCATGTCGTAGCCCGTGGCGTTCTTGATCAGGTCGCGGTTCAACTCAAGCAGGTCACCCTTGCCGGTGACGACCTTCATGCCGGCGACCCAATTGCGGGTCATCCCGTAGCGAATCACCTTGATTCCGCCGGCATTGGTACCGATATTACCGCCAATCTGGCTGGAACCGGCCGAGGCGAAATCTACCGGGTAGTACAGGCCCTTTTCTTCGGCGACATTCTGCAGGTGCTCGGTGACCACCCCCGGCTGGCACACGGCGGTGCGATCGGTGAGGTTTACCTCAAGAATCTGGTTCATGTAGTCGAACGACACAACCACTTCGCCGTTGGCTGCCACGGCGGCGGCGGAAAGCCCGGTACGACCGCCGGATGGCACCAGTGCCACCTTGCGTTCGTTGGCCCAACGGACAATGGCCTGAACCTGCTCGGTGGTCTTGGGAAACACGATCGCGGTGGGCGCCGGGGCGAAATGCTTGGTCCAATCCTTGCCATAAGCATTGAGGGAGTCGGCATCGGTCAGCACCTTGCCAGGCTCAACCAGGGTCTTCAGCTCATCAATCAGGGCAGGATTGGTCATCGACAGAACTCTCGAACAATTCATGGTCATCCTGAGAACGCTTCACGTCGCAGGAATGAGTGTTTAGCGGGGCGCCTATGCTAGCATACCGACCCCGCAGCATAGTGCCCAAAGGCGATTCTGCGGCGACGGCGTTCCTGCCGTCCGGGGTCAGCGTCTGCTGATTTCCTGCCATTTTTCTCCGGGATACAGGTTTACGCAGATGAGCAAGACTTCTCTCGATAAGAGCAAGATCAAGTTCCTTCTTCTCGAAGGCGTCCACCAATCGGCTGTCGACGTCCTCAAGGCGGCGGGCTACACCAGCATCGAGTACCTCACTGGTTCTCTGCCGGAAGCCCAACTGAAGGAAAAGATCGCTGATGCGCACTTCATCGGCATCCGCTCCCGCACGCAACTGACCGAAGAGATCTTCGATCACGCGAAGAAGCTCGTCGCTGTCGGTTGCTTCTGCATCGGCACCAACCAGGTCGACCTGAACGCGGCTCGCGAACGCGGGATCGCAGTGTTCAACGCACCGTACTCCAACACTCGCTCCGTAGCCGAGCTGGTGCTGGCCGAAGCGATTCTGTTGTTGCGTGGCATCCCCGAGAAGAACGCTTCCTGCCATCGTGGCGGCTGGATCAAGAGCGCGGCCAATTCCTTCGAAATCCGCGGCAAGAAGCTGGGCATCGTCGGTTACGGCTCGATCGGTACCCAACTGTCGGTACTGGCTGAAGGCCTGGGCATGCAAGTGTACTTCTATGACACAGTGACCAAGTTGCCACTGGGTAACGCGACCCAGGTCGGCAACCTGCACGACCTGCTGGGCATGTCCGACATCGTCACCCTGCACGTTCCGGAAACCGCTGCGACCCAGTGGATGATCGGCGAGAAGGAAATCCGCGCCATCAAGAAGGGCGGCATCCTGATCAACGCTGCGCGCGGCACCGTGGTCGAGCTGGACGCCCTGGCGGACGCGATCAAGGACAAACACCTGATCGGCGCAGCCATCGACGTGTTCCCGGTAGAACCCCGCTCCAACGACGAAGAGTTCGAAAGCCCGCTGCGTGGCCTGGACAACGTTATCCTGACCCCGCACATCGGTGGTTCCACCGCCGAGGCGCAGGCCAACATCGGTCTGGAAGTGGCTGAGAAGCTGGTCAAGTACAGCGATAACGGTACCTCGGTATCGTCGGTGAACTTCCCGGAAGTGGCCCTGCCGGCTCACCCTGGCAAGCATCGCCTGCTGCACATCCACGAGAACATTCCGGGCGTGATGAGCGAGATCAACAAGGTCTTCGCCGAAAACGGCATCAACATTTCCGGTCAGTTCCTGCAGACCAACGAGAAAGTCGGCTACGTAGTGATCGACGTCGACGCCGACTACTCGGAGATCGCCCAGGAGAAGCTGCAGCACATCAACGGCACCATTCGTTGCCGCGTATTGTTCTGACAGCGATGTTGAGCGACAAAAAAGGGAGCCTTCGGGCTCCCTTTTTCATGCCTGCGAAAAATTACTCTACAGTCACGGTGATCTTTTTCGACACGATCGGCGGATCGAACGGAATGTGGCCGCTGTCACCCAGCTCAAGCTGCAAGGTGTGCTTGCCTGGCGGCAGCTTGATGGTCGCTTCGGTCTGCGCCTTGCCGAAATGCATGTGGTTGGCGTCCGTCGGAATCGGCTGACCGGCGGTTGGGAGCTCTTTGACATCAATCAGCAGGTGGTGGTGACCGGTGTGTTTGGTCGTATCGCCAGCCGGGGCCAGGGAGATGTCCTTGACGCCAAACTTGACCTTGAATTCCTGTGCCACCTTGGCGCCGTCTTCGGGCGACACGATGAACGCTTCTGCTCCCTTGGGAGCCGGAGTGGCTGCCGTTGCCAGCATCGAAGCCCCCATCAACAGGCCAGCCAATGCTGCTCGTGACATAAAGGTTTTCATTCTCTTCTCCAGTTTTTACGTAAAATCTGCGCAGTCATGACAACTTCATGACCATTTGTTGTCGAAGGCACTCGACAACCATAGCAAAGCGAGCCGATCCAGAGCCTCGCAATAATGAATTCAAAGGAGTGACCATGCGTTTTTTGCCTGGCCTGATCTGCCTGCTACCCCTTTTGAGCCCACTGGCTCATGCCGAGTTGATTGACGACATCAACGACCGTGGCGAACTACGCATCGCTCTTGAGGCTAATACACCACCCTTCAATTTCAAGGACGACGGCAAGCTCGCCGGCTTTGAAGTCGAACTGGGCCAGCTGCTGGCCCAAGAGCTGGACGTGCGGGCCGACTTCGTCGTTGCCGATGCCAGTGAGCTGTTGCCTGGGGTTGAAAGCGGCAAATACGACGTCGCCATCAACCACATAGCACTGACCCCGGATCTGAAGGATCGTTTCGACTTCACCGAACCTTACAGCTATGCCAAGGCGGATCTGATCGCGCAGAAAGAAGCGGAGCCGCGCTCCATACTGCTAGTGCAGAGCCTGGCGCAGGACAAACCCAAGGCGGCTGTGCCGGTGAAACTGGCCATTCCGTTCCAGAAGGGCAACCCGGCGTTTCATGCCAGCCTGGAGAATGCGCTGGGGCGGATCAAGGCGGACGGACGCCTGCAGGCACTGTCGCAGAAGTGGTTTGGTGCGGATACGAGTGTGGCGCCGAAACCCTGAGCCGAGGCAGATGGATAACCCTGTGGGAGCGCGCTGCTCGCGATGAGGCCGGCATATCCAGCTAAAATGTTGAGTGACAGGCCGCCAACGCGAGAAGGCTCGCTCCCAAAGGAAACGTGTTCGGGCGGTTAGTCTTGTGCGGTCAAAGCACGGGCCGCTTCCGGCAGTTGCAGCTCGCTGAAGACTTGCACCCCGTGGCGTCGCAGCAATGCCGCTGTGACGCCCTCACCGTTGACCTTCACACCGCTGAACGTCCCGTCATAAGTCAACAGATTCCCGCACGACGGGCTGTTGGCCTTCAGCACCGCAATCCGGATGCCGTGCTTTTGCACCAGTTCCAGGGCCTGACAAGCCCCCGACAGGAACTCGGCGCTGACATCCGCACCATCAGTGGTGATGACCGCCGCCCGCCCATCCAGCACTTCACCGCCCTGCCCGCCGGGGATTTCCGCAGCAGCCCGGGGAGTCGGCAAGCCGCCGGCCACCTCGGGGCACAAAGGCACGACCCGACCCTCACCGACCCATTGCTGCAACTGATCGAAAGGCCCACTGGCACCGCCGTCGTAGCGAACGCGGTGACCCAGCAGGCAGCGGCTTACCAGAATTTTCTGCATGGTCAGAAGGGCTCGTTGCCGCGACGCCGGAACCAGCCGGTCAACGACAGGCGATTTCGGCTGGCGGGCAGGACTTCGTGGGGCACCTCGCCGGACAGGAAGACCACCAGGCAGCCGCCGGTTGGCACGACGTCATGCTGCACGCCTTCGTCCAGGTACATGCGCAACTGGCCTCCGTGCTCGGGTAGCCAGGCATCATTCAGGTAGACCACCGCCGACACCATGCGCCGGTCGTCGTCGCGAAAGCGGTCGACGTGCTTGAGGTAAAAAGCGCCAGGCGGGTACAGCGCAAAATGGCTTTCGAAATCCTCCAGGCCGAGGAACAGGCCCCGATTCATCGCCTCGCGCAGGCTGTCCATCAGCTGTAGATAACTGTCACACGCCAGCGCCTGGCCGGGCTCGATCCACTGAATGCGGTCACCACGAATGCCCTCGCGAATCTCCGAAGTGGGCCCCCGACCCACGGCGGCAGGCGCCAATTCACCTTCGGCTGAACGTTTATGGCACTCAGCAGCCAGTTCCCGGGTCAGACCCAGAGGCAGGAAAATATTCTGCTGCGACCAGCCATGTGTGGCCAGGTCGTCGACGATACGTAACAGCAGCGGATGATCAGAGGGTATTTGCATGGCGGGCATAGTATTCCTGTGCCTGCAAATCCGACAGAGCCGTGCAGCGGCTTGATACGAATTCTCGACAAGTCCGAATGCCACACGGAGAATAGTCGCCTGCTGACAGGAGTCCCTAATGCGTCGTTTGCTTTTCTCACTGTTGATGTTCTGCGTTATACCCGCCTGGGCAGACGACCACGACCAGTTGTACAAGGTCGCCGGTTGGCCGGAACAACGCGCGCATTTTAACGATGCCTTGTCGGCCGCCCAGCAGCGTTACCAGAACAGCCTGCCACCGGCTGTGTTCCAGGCATTGGTGAACAACAGCAACCAGCGTTTTGCGCCTCAAGCGGTCGATCAGCGGGCCGAGGCGCAACTGCGCAAGACCCTGGCCGATCCCAAGCCGGCATTGGCCTTTTTCCAGTCACCGCTGGGCAAAAAAATCGTCGCGGCGGAGTTGCTGGCAACCCGCCGCGATCAGTTGGCGAAGAATGCCAAGGGCTTGCCGAAAATCGAGGCCAGTGACACGCGCCTGTTGATCATCGGGCATCTGGCCCAGGCCCTGCCTGCGCGCGAAGCGGGCGCCGAGGTCAGCCTGGCGATTGCCGGCGTCGCGGCGGACAGTCTGAGCTCCATGATCCCCGGCCTGCTCGGTGGCGGCCAGGCTCAGGGCATGTTGAATGGTCAGCGCCAGCGCCTGATGGACCAGATCGGCAGCGACCTGAACAACACCTTGCTGTACGTCTATCGCGACCTGTCGGATACCGAGCTGGAAGAGTTCGCGACCTTTGCCGAATCGACCGAAGGCAAGGCTTATTACCAGGCGGCGCTGGCGGCTATTAGGGCAGGGTTGGCGGTGGGGCAGACTAACCTTGGCCAATAATTTTCAGTGCCTGGCATGACGCCATCGCGGGCAAGCCTTGCTCCCACAGGTTTTGTATCACCCACAAATGAAGGCTCCACCTCAGATCTGTGAAAGCAAGATTTGTGTGGGAGCAAGGCTTGCCCGCGATGGGGCCTTCACTGCCACTACAAATTCCGCCCCTTGATCCGCTTGGTCAAGAACCCGAAATACTCCGCCCGCAAAGCCAGCGTCTCATTCGCCAGATGATGCCGCGCCTCAGGCAGCATCAACACCTGCGGCCGGTCGAATTTGGTCCGCAACACACCAAGGTTATGCTGCCAGTCCACCGTCATGTCCGCCTGACCCTGCACGATCAGCGGCCGACGCGAGCTGTGCGGTGCTGCCTCGATGCGCTTGACCCAACGGGCGAGCGCGCCTACCCAGGCGGTGGGCAGGCGCAGCGGTTGTAATGGGTCGGCCTGCAGGAAGGGCAGGAAGTGCGGATCATTGGAGTTTTCGCTGAAGCGCCGGGCGATACCTTTGACGAAGGGTCTGAGCAGGTGATAACTCAATTGTGACCAACCCCACGCCCGTGGTCGAACCAGTGGCGACAGCAAAATCACCTGGCCCTGGGCTGGGCTTTGCGCGCCCGCGTTGAGCACATGATCAATCACAATCGCACCCCCGGTGCTTTGCCCGCACAAGTGCCACGGCTGGGGCAGATCAATCGACTTCGCTTCGGCGAACAAGCCCTGCAGCGTGTCCTGGTACTCGCTGAAATCCCGAATGCTCGCCCGCTCGCCACTGGACAGGCCATGCCCCGGCAGGTCGCAGGCAATGACGGCGAAGCCCTGATCCAGCGCCCAGTCGATCACGTGCCGATACAACCCGGTGTGATCGTAGAAACCGTGAAACAGGAACAACGTCGCTTTCGCCCGCGCCGGCCACCAGAACTGACTCACCAGCTGATAACCACCCGCCTCGAATCGGCCCAGGCCAGTGCGCAGTTCGCGCCCGGGAAAATCCAGGCCATAAAAGTGCCGATACGCCCGCGCTTGCTCCGACAATGGCTGGGCATCGGCCAATGGCCGCAGACTGGCGCGCAAGTGATCGGGGGCGAAAGTGGCAGACATGAGCAATTTCCAGCAAGTGAAACGGACTTTATCGGCCTGCGATATTCATCTGTCCCGGCAAGCATGGCAAGCTAACCGACCTCCAAGGAAAGCATTCCATGCGCCCGGCCTACCGCACCACACTGCTCGCCAGCCTGCTCACCCTCGTGTGCGCCGTCGTACTGTGGGCGGCATACGACTGGTTTCAAGGTCGCTACCTGCGCGCATTCAGTGAACATACGGCAGTATTCTCCGGCGACCCCTTGCGTCTGCCGGACGACCTTGCAGGCCCCGGGGCCATTCGCCTGGTGCACTTCTGGGACCCTGCGTGCCCCTGCAATGTCGGCAACCAGCAGCATCTCAGTGAGCTGGTCGAGCGTTATGTTCCACAGGGCATCGAGTTCTACTCGGTGCAAAAACCCGGTAGTCACGGGCAGTTACCGAGCACCCTCGGCGGGCTGAAAAACATCAACTTGTTGCCTGGCTCCGAGCAGATCCCCGCCAGCCCCGCCGTGGCGATATGGGATCGAACCGGCAAACTGGCCTATTTTGGCCCCTACAGCGAAGGCCTGACGTGCAATTCCAGTAACAGCTTCATCGAACCGATCCTGCAGGCGCTGAACGAAGGCCGTGAGGTGAGCGCCACTCACACACTGGCGGTGGGGTGTTACTGCCCCTGGCCTGTCGCGGCAACGAAGTAGGGAAGATCCGGCAATACGAATCCCTCCTAAGGGCGATGGGCCGTCGCGGCAGGTCGTGTTAAACAGTGTCGCCAGGGAATTGCTGTCACTCATAACAAGAACAAGGAATCACCATGAAACGCCTCCTGACCGTTCTCGTCCTGCTGGTTGTGGTGCTCGCTGCCGGCGCTGGCTGGTATGTCTACAGCAAACAGCCGACGCGCAAGGGCATGGTTGAACTGCAACACCTGCAGGGTCCGGTCACGGTGCGCTACGACGAACGCGGGGTCCCGCATATCCGCGCCGAAAACGAACCCGACCTGTACCGCGCGCTGGGCTATGTGCACGCCCAGGACCGGCTGTTCCAGATGGAAGTCCTGCGTCGCCTCGCCCGGGGTGAACTGGCCGAAGTGCTGGGGCCCAAACTGCTCGATACCGACAAGCTGATGCGTAGCCTGCGCATCCGGGAGCGCGCTGAGACCTACTTCGCCAACCTGGATCAACAGTCGCCGGCGTTTATCGCCATGCAGGCGTATCTGGATGGCATCAATCAGTACCAGGACAGCCATGCGCGACCGGTCGAGTTCGACGTGCTGGGCATTCCCAAGCGCCCGTTTACCGCACAGGACACCATCAGTATCGCCGGCTACATGGCCTACAGTTTCGCCGCAGCGTTTCGTACCGAGCCCCTGCTGACCTACGTGCGTGATCAACTCGGTGCGAACTACCTCAATGTGTTCGATCTCGACTGGCAGCCCAAAGGCGTGCTGGCCAATCACCAGGGTGGCGCTGCCAGGCCCCTTGCCAGTGTCGACTGGAAGGACCTCAACGCCCTCGCCCGCCTGAGTGAACAGGCCCTGGCGGAACACGGCCTGCCGCAGTTCGAAGGCAGCAACGCCTGGGTCGTCGCCGGCAGCCGCACCAAGAGCGGCAAGCCGCTGCTGGCGGGTGATCCGCACATTCGCTTCTCGGCGCCGTCGGTATGGTATGAGGCGCAGCTCTCGGCACCCGGCTTTGACCTTTACGGTCACTATCAGGCGCTGATGCCGTTTGCGTCACTCGGCCTGAATCACGATTTCGGCTGGAGCATCACCATGTTCCAGAACGATGACCTGGACCTGATCGCCGAGAAGGTCAATCCGGACAACCCCAACCAGGTCTGGTATCGCGGCAAGTGGGTGGACATGACTTCCAGCGAGCAGCAGATAGCGGTTAAGGGTCAGACCCCAGTGACCCTGGTACTGCGCCAGTCGCCCCATGGGCCGATCGTCAACGATGCGCTGGGCGCGAATGTGGGCAAGACCCCGATCGCCATGTGGTGGGGCTTCCTCGAAAGCCCGAACCCGATTCTCGAAGGCTTCTACCAGCTCAACCGCGCCGACACCCTGGCCAAGGCGCGCAGTGCCGCAGCCAAGGTCCAGGCGCCCGGCCTGAACATCGTCTGGGCCAATGCCAAGGGCGACATTGGCTGGTGGGCGGCAGCGCAGCTACCCAGGCGCCCCGCGGGCGTGCGGGGTGGCTTTATTCTCGATGGCAGCACTGCCGAGGCGGAGAAGGACGGCTTCTACCCGTTCAGCGCCAACCCTCAGGAAGAAAATCCGCCGCGGGGCTATATCGTGTCGGCCAACTTCCAGCCGGTATCGCCAACCGGCATGGACATCCCCGGGTACTACAACCTGGCGGATCGTGGCCAGCAGCTCAATCGCCAGCTCGGCGACAAAGCCGTCAAGTGGGACCTGGAAGCCAGCCAGAAGCTGCAACTGGGCACCACCACCGGCTACGGGCCACGCTTGCTCGCCCCGTTGTTGCCGGTGTTACGCGAAGTGGTGAGCGATCCTGCCGAACTGCGGTTGGTGGAGCAATTGGCCCAGTGGCAAGGTGATTACCCGCTGGACTCCACCAATGCCACGCTGTTCAACCAGTTCCTGTTCAACCTGACTGACGCGACCATGCATGACGAGCTGGGCGATGGGTTTTTCGACACCCTATTGTCGACCCGGGTGATCGATGCCGCACTGCCGCGCCTGGCCGCCAGCGCTGATTCACCGTGGTGGGACAACCGCGACACCCTGGTGAAGGAAACCCGCGCCGACACGGTCAAGGTGGCATGGCAAGCGAGCCTGGTGCACCTTCGGAACACGCTTGGCGCAGACTTCGCGCAGTGGCAGTGGGGCAAGGCGCATACCCTGACCCATGGTCATCCGGTAGGGCAGCAAAAACCGCTGGACCAGGTCTTCAACGTCGGCCCGTTCCCCGCGCCGGGCACTCATGAAGTCCCCAACAACCTGTCGGCGAAGATCGGCCCGGCGCCCTGGCCTGTCACCTATGGCCCGTCGACCCGGCGCCTGATCGACTTCGCCGACCCGGCCCACAGCCTGACCGTCAACCCGGTCGGTCAGAGCGGCGTGCCCTTTAACAGCCACTATGAAGACCAGGCCGAGGCGTATATCGAAGGGGTCTATTTCCAGGCTTACCTCAATGAGGAGGAAGTGGCGGCGAATACGCGCAGTACTTTGAAGTTGGTGCCAGTGGCTCAGTAGATTTGTGTTGCCTGGGCTGACGCCTTCGCGGGCAAGCCCGCTCCCACAGGATCTGCGCCGTACACATGATTTGTGATCGGCGCGACCATTGTGGGAGCGGGCTTGCCCGCGATGGGGCCCGCATGGACAACCCCAGACCTGCGCCTCACACCACCACCGCAAAATTCAGCCTGAACTGCTGGGGCGTCACCCCCAGCCGCCGGTTGAACACACTGCGCATGTGCTGTGCATCGCGAAAACCACACTGATACGCCACTGTCTTCAGTGGTGCACGGGTGCTCTCCAGCAACACCCGCGCCGCATCCACCCTAGCCCTTTCGACGAACTCCGCCGGGGTGGTCTTCGCTTCCCGGGCGAACACCCGGGAAAAATTACGGGCGCTCATGTTGGCGGCGTTGGCCAGGTCGGCGATGGTCAGGTCCCCGGTGAGGTTGGCCAGCACATGGAGCTGCACCAGCGCCACCGCCGAGGTCGGTTCGGCATGGGGCGTGAGGAATGGACTGAACTGCGACTGCCCGCCCGAGCGCTGGGTGAACACCACCAGGCGCTTCGCCACGCTCAAGGCGACTTCCGGGCCGTGATCCTGGGCCAGCAGGAACAGCGACAGATCAATCCCTGCAGTCACCCCCGCCGAGGTGTATAGCGCGCCATCCTGCACGTACAGCCGGTCGGCTTCGACACGCGTACCAGGACATAAAGCGGCCAGCGCCGCCGCATCGCCCCAGTGGGTGGTCACCGTTTTGCCTTCCAGCAACCCGGCTCGGGCAAGCATGAATGCGCCATTGCAGATCGAGCCGAACCGTTGCGCCCGAGCGCTGGCGTCGCGCAGCCAGGCATCAAAAGTTGCGCCGAAATTCATGTACGGCAACTGCGGGCCGCCGGCCACCAGAAGCAAGTCATAGTCCTCCAACGCGTCGCAGTAATGCCGATGGGCATTGAGTGCCAAACCGTTGGAACAGGCCATCACCCCATGCTCGACACCAATTACTTCAAGGTGATAGTGGTCGGCCGGTGCCAGGAAACGATTGGCCTCGGAAAACACATCCATGGGCCCGGTGACGTCCAGGGACTGAACGCCGGCAAAGACCACGATGGCAACGGTTTTACTCATGACAGACTTGCCCCCATTCAATGCCCCCTGCAGGAGTGAGCTTGCTCGCAATGGACTTAACGGCGCCATTTCGTCCAGGCAGCCCTCTCCATCGTTCAGCTCCATCGCGAGCAAGCTCGCGCCTACTGGAACTTAGCCAATCGCGGCGCAACAAGCGAGGCTGGCGCGATATGCATGTTCATTGGCAAGGATCGCAGCCATGGCTCGATTGCCCGCTGTGTGGTGCAGGAACAGACTTGTTCCATCAGCGCCACCAAGGCGTTCCCCACGAGGAAAGCACTCATGAGCAGCCACATCGCCGGCATCCAGATCCCCGACAGCGCCCTGGCCAGGGCCACTACCGAATACATTCGCGACGTCGAGTCAGACCTGCTTTATCACCACTCTCGCCGGGTGTTCCTGTTCGGCGCTCTTAGCGGCGAACGCCAGCAGTTGGCCTACGACCCCGAACTGCTTTACGTCGGCGCGATGTTTCATGACCTGGGCCTGGTGGAAGGCCACCGCTCTGCCGATGAGCGTTTCGAGGTCGACAGTGCGAACGCCGCCAAAGCCTTCCTCAAGCCCTATGGCTTAAGCGACGACGACATCGAACAGGTGTGGTTATCGATTGCCTTGCACACCACGCCAGGAGTGCCGCAACACCTTCGCCCCAACGTGGCCCTGGTAACAGCAGGGGTCGAGATGGATGTGCTGGGCATCGATTACGCGGCGTTTTCCACCGTGCAGCGCGAGGCGGTGGTACATGCCCATCCACGGGGTGACGGGTTCAAGGAGTGCATCCTGTGTGCCTTTGCCAATGGCTTCAAGGACAAGCCAGGCACCACCTTTGGCACAGTGAATGCGGATGTACTGGTGGACAATGAGCCAGGTTTCAAGCCGATGAACTTTGTCGAGATCATCCGCAAGTCCCCGTGGATTTCCTGACCGCTGAAAAACCTGTGGAAGACTTCATGCTGCTGGGCTGCGGCACCTGGACTCCGCACCCGGCGAACAGCCCTTGCGGGCGTGAGCCTGCTCGCGATTGCGGACTGACATTCAACATCTTCGTTGAACGTTAAACCCTCATCGCGAGCAGGCTCGCTCCCACAGGTGTTCGAGCCTACAGACTCAAACGGCTTGCGGTGCCTGCGCACGACGCACGTCCGGTTGCTTCCATGAGTCGGCAGCGCTTTCCTCAATGGCCTGCTGGATCGCTTTCTTGCGCGACTCTTCCGCACGACGGCTGAAGAACCACACCAGGAAGGTCACCAGCGACACCGCCAGCAGAATCAAACTGGCCACGGCGTTGATCTCAGGCTTCACGCCCAGGCGCACGGCCGAGAACACTTCCATCGGCAAGGTCGTCGACCCCGGCCCGGAAACGAAACTCGCCAACACCAGGTCATCCAGCGACAACGCGAAGGACATCATGCCCCCCGCTGCCAGCGACGGCGCGATCATCGGGATGGTGATCAGGAAGAACACCTTCCACGGTCGGGCGCCCAGGTCCATGGCGGCCTCTTCGATGGACAGGTCCAGCTCACGCAAGCGCGCCGACACCACCACCGCCACATACGCCGCACAGAACGTCGTGTGAGCAATCCAGATGGTGACGATGCCACGCTCCTGGGGCCAGCCGATCATCTGCGCCATTGCCACGAACAGCAGCAACAACGACAGACCGGTAATCACCTCGGGCATCACCAACGGTGCGGTGACCAGGCCACCGAACAACGTACGCCCCTTGAAGTGGGTGATCCGGGTCAACACGAAGGCCGCCAATGTACCCAGCGCTACCGCCGCAACCGCCGTGTAGCAGGCGATCTCAAGCGAGCGCAGCACCGAGCCCATCAGTTGGCTGTTGTCCATCAGACCCACGTACCACTTGATCGACCAGCCGCCCCATACCGTCACCAGTTTGGAGGCGTTGAACGAATAGATCACCAGGATCAGCATCGGCGCGTAGATGAACAGCAGCCCCACTACCAGCATGAAACTCGAGAAACGGAAGCGCTTCATTCCTTGCCCTCCATCTCTTTGGCCTGGCTACGGTTGAACAGGATGATCGGCACGATCAGGATCGCCAGCATCACCACCGCCAGGGCAGACGCCACCGGCCAGTCACGGTTGTTGAAGAATTCCTGCCACAGCACTTTACCGATCATCAGGGTTTCCGGACCGCCGAGCAGTTCCGGGATGACGAACTCACCCACGACCGGGATGAACACCAACATGCAGCCAGCGACGATGCCGTTCTTGGACAATGGAATGGTGATTTTCCAGAAGCTGTTGAACGTGCTCGAGCCCAGGTCGGAGGCCGCCTCCAGCAGGCTGTTATCGTGCTTCACCAGGTTGGCGTAGAGCGGCAGGATCATGAACGGCAGGTAGGAATAAACCACGCCGATATACACCGCCAGGTTGGTGTTGAGGATCTGCAGCGGCTCGTTGATCCAGCCCATGCTCATCAGGAAGCCGTTGAGCAGGCCGTTGTTGCTGAGGATGCCCATCCACGCATAAACGCGGATCAGGATCGCGGTCCAGGTCGGCATCATGATCAGCAGCACCAGCACCGTCTGCATCTCTTTGCGGGCACTGGCGATGGCGTAGGCCATCGGATAGCCGATCAGCAGGCAGAGGACCGTGCTGATCAGCGCCATCTTCAACGAGCCAAGATACGCGGCGATGTACAGCTCGTCGTCGCCCAGCATCGCGTAGTTGCCCAGGTTCAACAGCACCTGGAGCTTCTGGTCGATGAAGCTGTAGATCTCGGTGTACGGCGGAATGGCCACGTCGGCTTCGGCGAAGCTGATCTTCAATACGATGAAGAACGGCAACATGAAGAACAGGAACAGCCAGATGAACGGAACCCCGATGACCAGCTGGCGGCCACCGGGAATTATTCGATTGAGGCGGCGTTTGAATTTGCGCATGTTCATGAGCGGAGTACCACGCCGCTATCGTCTTCCCACCACACATAGACCTGGTCGCCCCAGGTCGGACGCTGGCCACGACGTTCGGCGTTGGCCACGAATGACTGCACCAGCTTGCCGCTTGGCAGCTCGACGTAGAACACCGAATGGCCGCCCAGGTAGGCGATGTCGTGGACCTTGCCGCTGGACCAGTTGTATTCGCACGTCGGCATGTCGGCGGTAACCAGCAGTTTTTCCGGACGGATCGCGTAGGTGACCGACTTGTCCTGCACCGAGGTGCTGATGCCGTGGCCCACGTAGATTTTGCGGTCCAGGTCCTTGCAGGTAATGATCGCGTGGCCTTCGGCGTCGTCGATGACTTCGCCTTCGAAGATGTTCACGTTACCGATGAATTCACAGACCAGGCGGCTGGTCGGGGTTTCGTAGATGTCGATCGGGCTGCCGATCTGGGCGATCCAGCCCAGGTGCATGATCGCGATGCGCTCGGCCATGGTCATGGCCTCTTCCTGGTCGTGGGTCACCATGACGCAGGTTACACCGACTCGTTCGATGATCTCGACCAGCTCCAGCTGCATCTGCGAGCGCAGTTTCTTGTCCAGTGCGCCCATTGGCTCATCGAGCAACAACAGCTTTGGCCGCTTGGCCAGGGAGCGCGCCAGTGCCACACGCTGACGCTGGCCGCCAGACAGTTGATGCGGCTTGCGCTTGGCGTACTGGCTCATCTGCACCAGCTTGAGCATTTCGGCTACGCGGGCGTCGACTTCAGCCGCGGGAATCTTGTCCTGCTTGAGGCCGAAGGCAATGTTCTGCGCCACGGTCATGTGCGGGAACAAGGCGTAGGACTGGAACATCATGTTGATCGGCCGCTCGTACGGCGGCATATCGGTAATGTCCACACCGTCGAGGAAAATGCGCCCCTCCGTAGGCCGTTCGAAACCCGCAAGCATGCGCAGCAACGTGGACTTGCCCGATCCCGAACCGCCGAGCAGGGCGAAAATCTCGCCTTTCTTGATTTCCAGGGACACATCGTCCACGGCAATCGTCTCGTCGAACTTCTTCGTGACCCGGTCGATTTTGACCAGCACCTGTTTAGGTGTCTGGTCGCCCTCGAGGGCTTTCTTGTAGGCGCCGGAGGCAACTGCCATTTACGAAACTCCCAAAAAAACAGAGTGCAGTTCGCTCAAGGTGAGCCAACCTTGGATAGTTTTGAAGCTATTTACCCGACTTGACCTTGGTCCAGCTGCGGGTCATCAAACGTTGAATATTGGGTGGCAGCTCGATGGACACGTAGGTCTTGTCGAGGACTGCCTGCGGTGGATAAACCGCTTCGTCGGTGCGAATGGACTGCTCCATCAGTTTGTCCGACCCAGGGTTAGGGTTGGCGTAGCCGACATAATCACTGACCTGGGCGATGACCTCAGGTTTCAGCAAATAGTTAATGAAGGCGTGGGCTTCCTTGACGTTGCTCGAGTCCTTCGGAATCGCCAGCATGTCAAACCACAGCGCGCCACCTTCCTTGGGAATCGAGTAGGCGATGTTCACGCCCTTCTTCGCTTCTTCAGCGCGGTTTTTCGCCTGGAACATGTCGCCGGAGAAACCGATAGCCACGCAGATGTCGCCGTTGGCCAGGTCCGAGATGTACTTGGAGGAGTGGAAGTAAGTCACGTAAGGCCGCACCGCCAGCAACTTGGCCTCAGCCTTTTTGTAGTCCTGCGGGTTGGTACTGTTGGCATCCAGGCCCATGTAGTTGAGCACTGTCGGCATCATTTCGTCAGCCGAATCGAGGAAGGCGACACCACAGCTGTGAAGCTTCTTGATGTTCTCCGGCTCGAACAGCACTGCCCAGGAATCGATCTTGTCGACACCCAGTACCGCCTTGACCTTATCGACGTTGTAACCGATGCCGTTAGTGCCCCACAGGTACGGCACGGCATAGAGGTTGCCCGGATCGTTCTGCTCCAGGCGCTTGAGCAGCACCGGGTCGAGGTTTGAATAGTTGGGCAGCTTCGACTTGTCGAGTTTCTGGAATGCGCCCGCCTTGATCTGCTTGCCCAGGAAGTGGTTGGACGGCACGACGACGTCGTAACCGGTGCGCCCGGCCAGCAACTTGCCTTCCAGGGTTTCGTTGGAGTCAAAGACGTCATACACCGGCTTGATGCCGGTCTCTTTCTGGAAGTCTTCCAGGGTGGTCTGACCGATGTAGTCCGACCAGTTATAAATATGCACCGTACCGGCGGCCTGGGCACCGACAGCAACTGTCAGTCCGGCAGCCATCAACAGGGCATTGCGAAACAAAGAAGAAATAGGCAAGTGGAGGTCCTCTGAAATTAGTTGGGCCCAAGTTGCCCCGCGCTGCATGACAGCCCTCGACTGCCCGACAACAAACCGGCGCGCAACTTACCCTCGAAAAACCGTTCCAGCAAAACTTTTATGCATACAGCCCTGTAGGAGCGAGCTCGCTCGCGATGGTCGCCAACGATAACTCGGGATGCCTGGCACCCAACGGTGCTCCAGCGTTCTTCGCGAGCGAGCTCGCTCCTGCAGGTTTATTTATTTACCCGATTTGATCTTGGTCCAGCTGCGGGTCAGGATTCGCTGGGTAGCGGCCGGCAAGTCGGCAATCGCGTACAGCTTGGCCAGAACGTCGGCTGGTGGATAAACGCCCGGGTCGCTGGTGATGTCTTTATCAACCAGCGGTGTTGCCGCAGCGTTACCGTTCGGGAAGCGCACGGCGTTGGTAATCTCTGCCATGATTTCCGGCTTCATCAGGAAGGTCATGAACTTGTAGGCGCCTTCGACGTTTTCGGCATCTTTCGGGATGGCGACCATGTCGTAGAAGCTGCCAGCACCTTCTTTCGGAATGTTGTAGCTGACCTTCACCTTGTCACCGGCTTCAGCCGCACGGGACTTGGCCTGGTAGATGTCGCCCGAGTAACCGATGGCCACACAGATGTTGCCGTTGGCGAGGTCGGAGATGTACTTGGACGAATGGAAGTAGCCGATCGAAGGACGGACTTTCAGGAACAGTGCTTCAGCTTCAGCCAGTTGTTTCTTGTCCTGGCTGTCGGTCGGATAGCCCAGGTAGTGCAGCGCCACCGGAATCATCTCGGTTGGCGAATCGAGGACACTGATGCCGCATGATTTCAGCTTGGCAGCATTTTCAGGCTTGAAGATCAGGTCCCAGGAATTGGTTGGTGCATCGGCGCCCAGTGCTGCCTTGACCTTTTCGTCGTTGAAGCCGATACCGATCGAACCCCACATGTACGGGAATGCATGTTCGTTACCCGGATCGCTCACCGATACCGCTTTGAGCAGGTCGGTATTGAGATTTTTCCACAACGGCAGTTTGGACTTGTCGAGTTTCTGGTAAACGCCAGCCTTGATCTGCTTGGCCAGGAAGTTGTTCGACGGCACGACGATGTCGTAGCCGGACTTGCCTGCCAGCAACTTCGCCTCCAGCGTTTCGTTGCTGTCGAATACGTCGTAGACCACCTTGATGCCCGACTCGGCTTCGAACTTCTTGACGGTGTCCGGTGCGATGTAATCAGACCAGTTGTAGACGTGCAGAACCTTATCGTCCGCCTGAACTGCGCCTGCCATCATGCCCATCAGGGACATGGCCAGGAGGGTCTTGCCAGCTATCTTCATACCTAATGCCTTCATGGGTAATGCTCCAATTTTTCTTTTTAACCACGTGCTCAGCGGCCTTTGCCGGGCATCTGAAACAACCGGTAGTCTGGCAAGATCCGAGGCTGCCTTTCAAGGAAAGACCCATCCTTTGTTTGCCCTGAGCGAAATGCAAACCTTGCACCCCGCTCAGAGCCTAGCACTTAGGCTTGCAGCGCACTCAGTGTCAGGTCCAGGCACTTGCGAGCCTTGGTCACCAGCTCATCGATTTCCGCCTTGGTGATCACCAGTGGCGGAGCAATGATCATGGTGTCGCCGACGGCGCGCATGATCAGGCCGTTATCGAAGCAGAAGGTGCGGCAAATCATGCCGACGCCTTTACCTTCGTAACGCTTGCGAGTGGCCTTGTCCTGGACCAGTTCGATCGCCCCCAGCAGCCCTACCCCACGTACTTCGCCCACCAGTGGGTGATCGTTCAGTTCCCGCAGGCGACTTTGCAAATACGGTGCCGTTTCTGCGTGGACGTGCTCGATGATTTTTTCATCACGTATGATGCGGATGTTTTCCAGCGCCACCGCAGCCGCCACCGGGTGACCGGAATAGGTGAAACCGTGGTTGAAGTCGCCGCCTTCGTTGAGCACTGCCACCACTTCGTCGCGCACGATCAGGCCGCCCATTGGGATGTAGCCGGAGGTGAGGCCTTTGGCGATGGTCATCATGTCGGGCTTGAGGTCGTAGAAATCGGAACCAAACCACTCGCCGGTGCGACCGAAACCGCAGATCACTTCGTCCGCCACGAACAGGATGTCGTACTTGGCGAGGATTTCCTTGATGCGCGGCCAGTAGGTCTCAGGCGGAATGATCACGCCACCGGCACCCTGGATCGGCTCGGCAATAAAGGCACCGACGTTATCAACGCCGATTTCCAGAATTTTCTCTTCCAGCTGGTTGGCAGCCCACACGCCAAACTCTTCAGGCGTCATGTCGCCGCCTTCGGCGAACCAGTACGGCTGGGCAATGTGAACGATGCCTGGAATCGGCAGGTCGCCCTGTTCGTGCATATAAGTCATGCCACCCAGGCTCGCGCCGGCCACAGTGGAACCGTGATAGCCGTTCTTGCGGCTGATGATGACTTTCTTGTTCGGCTGGCCCTTGATCGCCCAGTAGTGGCGCACCATCCGCAGCATGGTGTCATTGCCTTCGGAACCGGAGCCGGTGAAGAACACGTGGTTCATGCCTTGCGGCGCGATATCGGCAATGGCCTTGGCCAGTTCCAGTACGGGAGGGTGAGCAGTCTGGAAGAACAGGTTGTAGTACGGCAGCTCGCGCATCTGCTTGCTGGCTGCGTCAGCCAGTTCGTCGCGACCGTAACCGATAGCCACACACCACAGGCCGGCCATGCCGTCGAGGATCTTGTTGCCTTCGCTGTCCCACAGGTAGACGCCCTTGGCGCTGGTGATGATGCGCGGGCCTTTTTCCTTCAACTGCTTGAAGTCACTGAACGGTGCCAGGTGATGGTCGTTGCTCAGTGCTTGCCACTCACGGGTTTGCGGATTGTTACTAGTCATGCGAATTCTCCTAAGTTTGCAGTGAGGGCGCGGTTATTTCCTACCGCGCCGCAGCGCATCAGACGGCGAAGAGCAGGAATTCCCGCTCCCACGAACTGATCACGCGCTTGAAGTTTTCATGCTCGGCCCGCTTGACCGCGACGTAGCCAGTGATGAATTTTTTGCCGAGGTACTTCTCGACGGTCGCGCTGTTTTCCATGCGCTCCAACGCGTCCTCGATGGTCAGTGGCAGGCGCAGGTTGCGGCGTTCATAACCACGTCCCACCACCGGCGCACTTGGGTTCAAGCCTTCGACCATGCCGATGTAGCCGCAGAGCAGGCTCGCGGCGATCGCCAGGTAAGGGTTGGCATCGGCACCCGGCAGGCGGTTTTCCACTCGACGGTTCTGTGGCCCGGCATCCGGCACCCGCAGGCCCACCGTGCGGTTTTCTTCGCCCCACTCCACGTTTACCGGCGCCGAGGTATCCGGCAGGAAGCGGCGGAACGAGTTGACGTTCGGTGCGAACAGCGGCAGCAGCTCGGGGATCAGCTTCTGCAGCCCGCCGATGTGGTGCAGGAACAGCTGGCTCATGGTCCCGTCTTCATTAGAGAAGACATTCTTGCCGGTCTCGATGTCGATAATGCTCTGGTGCAAGTGCATCGCGCTGCCCGGCTCACCGGTCATGGGCTTGGCCATAAAGGTGGCGGCCACATCATGCTTGAGGGCCGCTTCGCGCATGGTGCGCTTGAAGATCAGGATCTGGTCGGCCAGGGACAGGGCATCGCCGTGACGGAAGTTGATTTCCATCTGCGCCGTACCGTCTTCGTGGATCAGCGTGTCGAGGTCCAGCTCCTGCAGTTCGCACCAGTCATAGACGTCTTCGAACAGCGGGTCGAACTCGTTCGCCGCCTCGATGGAAAACGACTGGCGACCGATTTCCGGACGACCGGAACGGCCAATTGGCGGTTGCAACGGGTAGTCCGGGTCGTCACTGCGCTTGGTCAGGTAAAACTCCATTTCCGGCGCCACGATCGGCTGCCAGCCTTTGTCGGCATAGAGTTTCAGCACTTTCTTGAGCACGTTGCGCGGCGACAGCTCAATCGGATTGCCTTGCTTGTCGTAGGTGTCATGGATCACCTGGGCGGTGGGCTCCACGGACCACGGCACCAGGTACACCGCGTTCTGGTCGGGGCGG
This sequence comes from Pseudomonas sp. 65/3-MNA-CIBAN-0223, assembly GCF_040310425.1. Classification (NCBI taxonomy): domain Bacteria; kingdom Pseudomonadati; phylum Pseudomonadota; class Gammaproteobacteria; order Pseudomonadales; family Pseudomonadaceae; genus Pseudomonas; species Pseudomonas sp. 65/3-MNA-CIBAN-0223. Next base: position 14,875 of record NZ_JBEOPV010000005.1, on the reverse strand, counting down.
CAGATCATGTCGATGTCGGCCGGGTCGAGCAGTTCGTAATAGATGTCGTCTTCGACATAGTCGCCAGTCACGGTCTGTAACAGAACGCTTTCGGGCAGGCGCATGCCTTTTTCCGCAATGAATTTGTTGGTCGGCGAAATCTTGCCCCGGGTGATACCGGTCAGATCGGCGATCATGCATTCGACTTCTGTGATCTTGTGGTCTTTCAACCAATCGGTGAGCTGGTCGAGGTTGTGACTCATAAATGCCTCTTAGGCTGGGTTTCCGGACTCTGGTAAGTCAGGCGTTGTTTGACGCATCGGCGTCGTGTGGTACAGATTGCCCTTGCAATTGCCGGGCACACGAATGCTCGCCTCGAAAGAAGCGTGGGGCAACAGGTGTATGGGTGATGCGTGCATAATTAACGGCAGTCTGCGCTACGAAGTACGGGCCGCTGGAGTAAAACGGTTCTATATTGGATGCAGAGCCGGTAAAGAGAATGCCATCCAGACCGTCCAGAATATCGGACGCTGCCAGGTGATCGGTCTGCCTTGAGCAGCCGGTGACGCCGATTAACGGCAGGCGAGACATGAAACACCCCGGTATTATTGCTGTTATGGGTTTGATTCGAGCTTAGCCTTGTTCATTTTTTTACACAACACCCCCGTAAAAAATACAACACGGCCCGCTCAAGCCTGCGGCCGGCAAAGAGCCCGAGGGCTTAAAAACGCCCCAAAGTGCCTCAAAAAAGCCTCATGGGCGCTTTTTTAGGGCAAAAAAGGCCTCGCTTGACTTCGGCATGCCGTTCGGGTTGACTGAAACCCGAAGAGATCAATGATTGATATTTTTAACAACAAAGGTGTTGCATCATGTCGGTACCCCCGCGTGCCGTTCAGCTTAACGAAGCGAACGCGTTCCTTAAGGAACATCCTGAGGTTCTGTACGTTGACCTTCTGATTGCGGATATGAATGGTGTGGTGCGCGGCAAGCGCATCGAACGCACCAGCCTCCACAAGGTTTACGAGAAAGGCATCAACCTGCCGGCCTCCCTCTTTGCCCTGGATATCAACGGCTCGACGGTGGAAAGCACCGGCCTGGGCCTGGACATCGGCGATGCTGACCGAATCTGTTATCCAATCCCTGACACCCTGTGCAACGAGCCTTGGCAGAAGCGCCCTACTGCGCAACTGTTGATGACCATGCACGAACTCGAAGGTGAACCCTTCTTCGCCGACCCCCGGGAAGTCCTGCGTCAGGTCGTCGCCAAGTTCGACGAAATGGGTCTTACGATCTGTGCCGCTTTCGAACTGGAGTTCTACCTGATCGACCAGGAGAACGTGAACGGTCGCCCGCAACCTCCGCGCTCGCCGATCTCCGGCAAACGCCCGCACTCGACACAGGTTTACCTGATCGACGACCTCGACGAATACGTCGACTGCCTCCAGGACATTCTGGAAGGTGCGAAGGAGCAAGGCATTCCTGCCGACGCGATCGTCAAGGAAAGTGCCCCGGCGCAGTTCGAAGTGAACCTGCACCACGTGGCCGACGCCATCAAGGCGTGTGACTACGCGGTACTGCTCAAGCGCCTGATCAAGAACATCGCCTACGATCATGAGATGGACACCACCTTCATGGCCAAGCCTTACCCGGGCCAGGCAGGTAATGGACTGCACGTCCATATCTCGATCCTTGATAAAGACGGCAAGAATATTTTTGCCAGTGAGGATCCCGAGCAGAACGCCGCATTGCGTCACGCGATCGGCGGTGTGCTCGAGACCCTACCGGCACAGATGGCTTTCCTGTGCCCGAACGTCAACTCCTACCGTCGCTTCGGCGCACAGTTCTACGTGCCCAACGCGCCGTGCTGGGGTCTGGATAACCGGACTGTAGCGGTACGTGTACCGACCGGTTCCGCCGACGCGGTCCGCCTGGAGCACCGTGTTGCCGGCGCCGACGCCAACCCGTACCTGCTGATGGCTTCGGTCCTGGCTGGCGTGCACCATGGCCTGGTCAACAAGATCGAACCGGGCGCGCCCGTGGAAGGCAACTCCTACGAGCAGAACGAGCAGAGCCTGCCGAACAACCTGCGTGATGCACTGCGCGAGCTGGACGACAGCGAAGTGATGGCCAAGTACATCGATCCAAAATACATCGACATTTTTGTCGCGTGTAAAGAGAGCGAGCTGGAGGAGTTTGAACACTCCATTTCCGATCTTGAGTACAACTGGTACCTGCATACCGTTTAAGCGGTTGCAGTAAAACAAACGCCGTCGGCTGGTAAAGCTGGCGGCGTTTTTTTATGGCCGCCTGCGGCGGATCGCTGGCAAGCCAGCTCCCACAAGTCACTTGCCGCACACACCATTTGTGTTTCGCTGGAAATCCTTGGGAGCTGGCTTGCCAGCGATGGCGGCCGACAAGACAACACATCACCCGGCTCGTACAATGCCCCCTGCCCCGCAGGAGTCTCCAATGACGCGCACCGCCACCGTTCGCAAACCTCGCGCCCGCAGCCAGGCGCGGATCGATTCCATACTCGACGCCGCCCGTACGCTGCTGGCCGCCGAAGGCGTGGGCAGCCTGTCGATCTACAGCGTGGCCGAGCGCGCGGAAATCCCGCCGTCCTCGGTGTATCACTTTTTCGCCAGCGTGCCGTCCCTGCTCGAAGCGCTGACGGCCGACGTCCACGCCGCTTTCCGGGCATGCCTGCAAGCCCCCATAGACCACAACGCCCTCAGCGGCTGGCGCGACCTGTCACGCCTGGTGGAGCAGCGCATGCTCGACATCTACAGCGACGACGCCGCCGCCCGACAATTGATTCTTGCCCAGCACGGCCTGACCGAAGTCACCCAGGCCGACCGCCAGCACGACATCGAGCTGGGCGAACTGATGCACAAGCTCTTCGATCATCACTTCGAACTGCCGAAGTTGCCGAGTGATGTCGATGTGTTTGCGCTGGCGATGGAGCTGGGGGATCGGGTGTATGCGCGTTCGGTGCAGCAACATGGGCAGATCACACCGCGTATGGCCGAGGAAGGGATGCGGGTGTTTGATGCGTATCTGGGGCTTTATCTGCCGCCTTATCTGCCCAAGCGACTTGCCTCATCCTGACTTTTCAGAGATAAGCCTGACGAAATCGTTCCGAGCGTTGACAGTCGTTTCAAATAGCCCGGAGCAGTAATCTATCGATAGAATGATTAGATGATTTATTGATGATCAGACTGGCCCTTTCACGCGTTGGCAAAATGTGCTCGACGAGGTTCGTCAAGTTGACCCGATCCCAGGTATCGGACGCCATTGATAAAGCCTCAAGATCCGACAGATTTTTAAATTTGTTGAAGTAAGACTCCGCTGACTGGAAAGCTGTGTTCTTTAAATAAACAAATCGTTCGAGATACCACTTTTTAATATCGTCTGGTGAAGCGTCAATATAGATCGAAAAATCTATAAAATCCAAAACATTTAAACCCGAGCACTTGTCCTCCTGCAGCACATTTAATCCTTCCAAGACAATGATATCGGGGGACTGTACCCGCTGCATTTCGTTAGGAACTATGTCATATCGAACATGTGAGTATGTTGGGATCTGAACCGCTTCCCCCTTGTTGCACACTGAGTGCAAAAAACCCAGAAACAGTGATTTATCGTACGACTCTGGAAAACCTTTTCTATGCAGCAGATTTTTCTCCGCGAGCGTCGCCAAAGGAAAAAGGAATGAGTCCGTTGTCACCAACTGTACATGGGGCGAACCAGGCCAAGATGATAATAGTGCCGACAATACTCTGGCAAAGCTACTTTTACCTACCGCAACACTACCGGATATACCGACTATATAGGGCGACCTTAATAATGGCACCCCGAGAAAATCAGCTTGTACCTGACTAACCGTCCGCGTTGCAGCAAAGTTAAGATTCAGCAGGCGTGATAGAGGAAGCAATATATTCATTACCTCTTCCGGCGTCATGGGCTGGGTAGAACTTATCAGTGCTTCCATTTCCGAAGACGAGAGGCTCATCGCCACCTCGGCCCGAAAGGTTGACCACCGCTCGCGACTAAACTCCCGGTACCCGAGATTGGCTTGCGAAAGCACTATTGCATCCTGCTCTGTAGTCATATCCATCCTGTATATGCCTCACCAAAATCAGGAAACATATCAGATCTGGTCGTCGTATCCAAATCGATGCATGGCGAAGCCATGAAATCCATTATAGAAAATCGACAAAACCTTATTTAGAGCGGAACTTCAAATGTTACTAATTCGAGCTCATCAACTCATGATCTTCAACCCACGAGTACTTGATTTAATATTCCCAGAAAACTCAACCAAACCCCTGACTCAACAAGAGCATGAAATCTTGAAATGGGCGTGCATCGGGAAGACCTACTCCGAGATATCACTAATCACCAGCATTAGCGTACGCACAGTAAAATTTCACATGCGCAATATCGTAGAAAAGCTTGATGTAGCCAATGCCAAGCATGCTATATCCAAAGCTCAGCAAGAAGGTCTGTGCTTACAGATGCCTTAGCGGCCCCTAAAAAGCAGAGCATAAAAACCCGCAGGGCTCCCACCCTCCGGGTTGTTGCTTCCACGCGCCCTTTACAACTTGGCGATCGACACCTCGGTGGATTTTACGAACGCGATCACTTCACTGCCGACCACCAACTCAAGCTCTTTGACAGAACGAGTGGTGATCACTGAAGTGACGATGCCCGAAGCGGTCTGCACGTCGATTTCCGACAGCACGTCGCCCAGCACGATTTCCTTGATCGAGCCTTTGAACTGGTTACGAACGTTGATGGCCTTGATAGTCATGAGGTTGTTTCCTGTCGTTGGATAAGGTGGGTTACTGCGCCCAACGCAATTGCGTGGGCAATGGTGAAACAGGTTCCGGTTCCGGCGGCTCGCCGGGCAGTGACAGCACGCGGTTGAGGACTTCGGTTTCCAGCGCCGCCAGCCGGTGGGAACCGCGAACCCGAGGGCGCGGTAGTTCCACGTGGAGGTCGAGGCCGACTTCACCCTCTTCGATCAGGATCACCCGATCGGCAATCGCGACCGCCTCACTGACGTCGTGGGTGACCAGCAACACCGTGAAGCCATGCTTTTGCCAGAGTCGTTCAATCAGTTGCTGCATCTCGATGCGCGTCAGGGCATCCAGGGCGCCCAGGGGCTCGTCCAGCAACAGCAAGCGCGGTTGGTGGATCAGCGCGCGGGCCAGGGCCACACGTTGCTTCTGGCCACCGGACAAGGCCGCCGGCCACTCATTGGCGCGGTCTGCCAGGCCTACCGACTCCAACGCGTCCAGTGCTTGTGGCCGCCAGTTGCCGTTGAGCCCGAGGCCGACGTTGTCGATAACTTTTTTCCACGGCAGCAGACGCGCTTCCTGGAACATCAAGCGGGTGTCTTCCAGCGCTGCGCTCAGCGGCGCCGAACCCGCCAACAGTTCACCGCCAGTAGGTTTGTCGAGGCCGGCGAGCAAGCGCAACAAGGTACTTTTGCCGCAACCGCTGCGCCCGACCACGGCCACGAACTGCCCGGCCGGAATGTGCAGGTCGATCTCGCGCAGCACTTGCCGCGTACCAAAGGTCTTTTGCAGCTTGCGCACCGCCAGCGGAATTCCGCGCAGCAGGCGTGGAGGTTGTTGAGCCGTCATGCGGCACCTCCCTTGGCAGCCTGATAGGCCGGATGCCAGCGCAGCCATACTCGTTCAAGTCCGCGCGCAGCGAGGTCGGCCAGTTTGCCGAGCACCGCGTACAACAGGATCGCCAGCACCACCACGTCGGTCTGCAGGAATTCCCGGGCATTCATTGCCAGGTAACCGATGCCGGAGCTGGCAGAAATGGTTTCCGCAACGATCAGCGTCAGCCACATGAAGCCCAACGCGAAGCGCACACCGACCAGGATCGAAGGCAGTGCGCCCGGCAGAATCACTTGGCGGAACAGGCTGAAACCGGACAAACCGTAACTGCGCGCCATCTCCACCAACGCCGGATCGACGTTGCGAATGCCGTGATAGGTGTTGAGGTAGATCGGGAACAATGTGCCCAGGGCCACCAGGAAAATCTTCGCCGACTCATCGATGCCAAACCACAGGATGACCAGGGGGATCAGCGCCAGGTGCGGTACGTTGCGCACCATCTGCACCGAACTGTCGAGCAGGCGCTCGCCCCATTTCGACAGGCCGGTGATGAAACCCAGCACCAGGCCGATGCTGCCGCCGATGGCAAAGCCCAAGGCAGCACGCCAGCCGCTGATTGCCAGATGGGTCCAGATTTCACCGCTGCGCACCAGGCTCACGCCGGCTTCAATGACGGCTATCGGCGCCGGCAGAATCCGTGTCGACAACCAACCCGCCGATACCGACAACTGCCACACCGCCAGCAACAGCACCGGCAACGCCCAGGGTGCCAGGTTGTGGATAACTTTCTTCATGGCGCGCCTCAGCTCTGCGACGCGGCTTTGGGAAGGATATCGTTGGCGACCATCTCGCCGAACGGGCTGACGTAGTTGGCACCCTGGGGCAGCTGCGCACGCTCGATATCCAGGTGCGGGAACAACAGCTCCGCAACACGATAGGACTCTTCCAGGTGTGGATAGCCGGAGAAGATGAACGTATCGATGCCCAGGTCCGCGTATTCCTTCACACGGGCGGCCACTGTCGGACCGTCACCCACCAGTGCCGTGCCGGCACCACCACGCACCAGGCCGACACCGGCCCAGAGGTTGGGGCTGACTTCCAGGTTGTCGCGACTGCCACCGTGCAGCGCGGCCATGCGTTGCTGGCCAACCGAATCGAAGCGCGACAGCGACGCCTGGGCGCGGGCGATGGTTTCATCATCCACGTGGGAGATCAGCCGGTCCGCCGCTTGCCAGGCTTCAGCATTGGTTTCCCGAACGATCACGTGCAAGCGAATCCCGAACCGCACGGTACGCCCCAACTTGGCGGCCTTGGCCCGTACCTGTTCGATCTTCTCGGCAACAGCGGCCGGCGGCTCACCCCAGGTCAGAACCATCTCGACCTGCTCCGCGGCAAGGTCCTGCGCCGCTTCCGACGAACCACCGAAGTACAGCGGTGGACGCGGTTGCTGGATCGGTGGGTAGAGCAGCTTGGCGCCCTTCACGCTGATGTGCTGACCGTCGTAGTCAACGGTTTCACCTTCCAGCACCCGACGCCAGATGCGAGTGAATTCCACCGAAGCCTGATAGCGTTCTTCGTGGCTCAGGAACAGGCCATCGCCGGCCAACTCTTCCGGATCCCCGCCGGTCACCAGGTTGAACAGCGCACGCCCGCCGGACAACCGATCCAGCGTCGCCGCCTGGCGCGCGGCCACCGTCGGGGAAATAATCCCGGGGCGCAGGGCGACCAGAAACTTCAGGCGCTGGGTTACCGGGATCAACGACGCGGCCACCAGCCACGAATCTTCGCAGGAGCGTCCGGTGGGGATCAGCACCCCGCCAAACCCCAGGCGGTCGGCTGCTTGCGCGATCTGTTGCAGGTAACCGTGGTCGACGGCGCGAGCGCCTTCGGCGGTGCCAAGGTAATGGCCGTCGCCGTGGGTAGGCAGGAACCAGAAGATGTTGAGGCTCATGGAGTGGTCTCCTTAGGAAGTCGAATTACGGTGCTTTGGCAACGGCCGCCGGTGGCGTCCAGATCACGTCCTTGATGCTCAGCGGCTTCGGAATCAGCTTGAGCTGGTAGAAGCTGTCGGCGATTTTCTGTTGCGCGGCCACCACTTCCGGGGTCAGGAATAGCGCGCCATAGCCCTGGCGTTTCACCGACGTCAGGGTGATGTCTGCCGGCAGGCCAAGCAGTGGCGAAACCTGTTGGGTCACGTCTTCAGGGTTGGCCTTGGACCATTCGCCGACTGCGCGCACTTGCTCCACCAAAGTCTTGATCACCTCGGGATTTTTCTGCGCGTAGGGTTTGGTCGCCAGGTAGAACTGATGGTTGTCGACGATGCCTTTGCCGTCACGCAGGGTGCGGGCCTGCAGTTGCTGTTCGGCCGCAGCCTGGTACGGGTCCCAGATGACCCAGGCGTCGACACTGCCACGCTCGAACGCGGCGCGGGCATCGGCTGGCGGCAGGAACACGGTCTGGATATCGCTGTATTTGAGGCCGGCGTCTTCCAGAGCCCGCACCAGCAGGTAGTGAACGTTGGAGCCTTTGTTCAGGGCGATTTTCTTGCCCTTGAGTTCCTGCACCGATTTGATCGGCGAGTCTTTGGGCACCAGGATCGCCTCGCTGTGAGGCGCTGGTGGTTCATAGGCGACATAGAGCAGATCAGCACCGGCCGCCTGGGCAAACACCGGCGGGGTTTCGCCGGTAACGCCGAAGTCGATGGAGCCGACGTTCAGGCCTTCCAGCAACTGCGGGCCACCGGGGAATTCAGTCCATTGCACGTCCACGCCTTGGGCGGCGAGGCGTTTCTCCAGAGTACCCTTGGCCTTGAGCAGCACCAGGGTGCCGTACTTCTGATAACCGATTCGAAGTGTCTCGGCCTGAGCTTGAGTAATGGCGCCGAAGGTGACAGCCGCAGCAAACAGAGCGACCAGACCACGACGCAAAATGACAGTGCGCATAGCGCTCTCCTTTTTGCAGTTGGGTTTTGGCTGCACCTGCTTGGCCGTTAGCGGCTGAGTAAGGTGGAGTGAAGCAAATTCAGGGGTGGATTGAGTGCGGGCTCAAATGCTCCAGCGAGCACTCAGCAAACGTTCATTCAACAGGTTCGGATCGATCGGTTTCGGCCGTCGCGCCATGGCGATAAGAAACAGCTCCAGTGACTCACCGAGTCGTTGTTCCAGCTCAGGCGCCAACTGCGCCTGGGCGCTGCCCTCGCCGTAAGCGATCTGACTGTCCACGGCGAAAATCCCGTGCAACATTTCCTGGGCTTTGAGCGCCGACAGCACCGGTTTGAGCGCGTAATCCACCGCCAGCATGTGCGCGATACTGCCGCCGGTAGCCATGGGTAAAACCACTTTGTGGTCCAACGCGCGCTCGGGCAGCAGGTCCAGCACGGTTTTTAGTGCACCGGAGAACGAGGCCTTGTAAACCGGCGTAGCGATCAGCAGGCCGTCAGCGTTTTCAATCTGTTGCAGCAGGTCGATCACCTTGGGGCTATCGAAGCGTGCATGCAGCAAGTCCTCGGCCGGGAAGTCCCGTACCTGGTAACTCACCACTTCCACACCTTGCTCGCGCAACCAGCGCTGAGAGTGGTCCAGCAGCACTCCGGAACGGGAGCGTTGGCTAGGACTGCCACCGATTGAGACAACCAGCATTCAGGAATTCCTTTAGCTATTTTGGCAATTCGCAGTGTGCGATCTCGCTTGGATGGAGTGACCTTAACAGCTGATTGTTATATCCATAAATCATATTTATTCATTTGGTTATTCTAATAAGAGATATGGAAAGAGTGGATGTCCAAGCAAAAAAAAAGGCCGTCGAAACGGCCTGAAATTCCCTGCTTTGTGGTGTGGGTTCAAAAAGATCGCAGCCTTCGGCAGCTCCTACAGGGCCCGCCTATCCGTGTAGGAGCTGCCGGAGGCTGCGATCTTTTGATCTTCAACGATTGGGTTGCGGCGTCAGGCGCAGGTACGGCTTCACCGCGCGATAACCTTTGGGAAAGCGCTTCTGGATTTCTTCCTCGTCCTTGAGCGATGGCACGATCACTACTTCATCACCGTCCTGCCAGTTGGCCGGGGTCGCCACCTTGTAGTTGTCGGTGAGTTGCAGCGAGTCGATTACCCGCAGGATTTCATGGAAGTTACGGCCAGTGCTCGCTGGGTAAGTGATGGTGAGCCGCACCTTCTTGTTCGGGTCGATGACGAACAGCGATCGCACGGTCAGGGTGTCGTTGGCATTGGGATGAATCAGATCATAAAGGTCCGACACCTTGCGATCGGCGTCAGCCAGAATCGGGAAATTGACCTGGGTGTCCTGGGTTTCGTTGATGTCTTCGATCCATTTGTGATGCGAATCCACCGGGTCCACGGACAGGGCAATCGCCTTGACGCCGCGCTCGGCGAACTGGTCTCTCAACTTGGCGGTAAAGCCCAGCTCGGTGGTGCATACCGGCGTGAAGTCTGCCGGGTGGGAGAACAGCACGCCCCAGCTATCGCCCAGCCATTCATGAAACCGAATGGTGCCGGCACTGGAATCCTGTTCGAAGTCGGGGGCGATGTCGCCAAGTCTGAGGCTCATGGTGCTGCTCCTGGTGAGTGCTTGATGAGCTCAACTGTGCCTGCGTTTTTTATCTATTAAAAAGAATAAATATCGATTTGTTTAGAATTAAAATGCATATAAAAGCCAGTTACAAAACACAAAAAACCCCGCCCGACAGTGTGCCGGGCAGGGCTTTTTTTACTTCAGTAACGCGAGCGCTATTACAATAGCGGGATCGAATAGCTGAGGATCAGGCGGTTTTCGTCCTGCGAACGGGTGTTCGGCAGGTCGGTGCGCCAGGTAGCATTTTTCCACATGAAGCCTACGTTTTTCAGCGGGCCTTCTGGTACCACGTAAGCCAGGGTGAAGTCGCGTTCCCACTCGGAGGCACCCGAAGCGGCCTGCTGACGGTTTGCACCAACGGTGTCGATATCGTCACCCTTGAGGTACACAGCACCAGCAGTCAGACCAGGCACGCCGACTTTAGCGAAGTCATAGGAGTAGCGTACTTGCCAGGTTTTCTCGCCAGCACGGCCGAATTTCTGGATCTGCATGTCAGTGATGGTGTAGTTCGACGAACCGTCGCCCTGGTTCAACCAAGGGAAATCGCTACTGCCGTTGCTGACCTGGTAACCGCCACCGAAGGTGTGACCGGCAACGGTGTACAGGAACAGGCCGCTGTACAGGTTGTTATCGACCGGGCCTTTACCGCTTGGCACGCCGTTGTAGTTACCGTTGCTGAAGTAAGCAGCGGTATTGGAGTTGGCACCGTCATCCGAGCTATTGAAATAACGCAGGTCAGATTTCAGAACCCCCGGGCCGATTGCCCAGTTGTGCACCAGACCCAGGAAGTGTTGCTTGTAGAAATCTTCCAGGTTGCCGTAGTAGTACTGGGCAGTCAGGTCTTTGGTGATCTTGTAGTCACCGCCGGCATAGATGAACTTGTTGCTGTTGGCGACACGAGCGTTGGCACCGCCGATCGACAGTTGTTCATTGTTGCTGGAGTTACGACCTTTGACGTGCTCGATCTGGCCACCGACCAAGGTCAGGTCCTTGATCTCGCCAGAAGTGATCTGGCCACCCTGCCAGGTTTGTGGCAGCAGGCGACCGTCGTTAGTGACAATGACCGGGTTCTTCGGCTGCAAGGTACCCAGCTTCAATTCAGTTTGGGAGATCTTGGCCTTGGCCGTCAGGCCCAGGCTGGAGAAGTTATCGACCGCTTCACCGTTGGATTTGCTAGGGAACACGGTGCCGCCATAGGAAGTGGCCGTCGCACCGTTAGTACCGCCACCGGAATCGAGGCGTACGCCCAGCAGGCCAATGGCATCGATACCGAAGCCAACAGTTCCTTGGGTGTAGCCCGAGATGAAACGCAGGTCGAAGCCTTGGCCCCATTCTTCGTTTTTATTGGCGCCGGTACCGTCACGGTTATCGGTGTTGATGTAGAAGTTGCGCAGGCCCAGGGTGGCTTTGCTGTCTTCGATGAAACCGGCGGCGCCTGCCTGCTGCGCCAAAACCCCTACGGCCACAGCCAGGGCCAAAGTGGACTTGTTCATTGTTTCGCTCCTATCGTCTCTAATTTTTTTTCGGTCCAGAGTCGAATGCTCTGGATCCTGAAATGCGCGGTGACCGCAAACCACGGGTCATCGCGTGATGCGTCTACCCCGGGCGTCTGACCAAGGGAAATGGGGCCCGCATGGTAAACGGATAAAAAATAATTTCATTCTTTTAATGCCATTCAGGAATAACGGATGGCATTTAATCGTGTCAGGCCACCGGTATCGGCCCCAGCGGGACGCACTTTAGGGCTTCGCATTAAAAGCTAAAAGGAATAATAAATTACATCGTAAGACCCAATTTGAATATAAGAAAAAATCCGAAAAAAAGCCCCGCCAGCTGGCAGGGCTTTTTCCGTGTTGGGTGTTACAGGAAGCTATAGGTGTAGTTGAAAATCACGCGGGTCTGGTCTTGCGCGGAGATGTTGGTGTCGCCGCGGTAGGTGCCGTGACGCAGGGTCGTGCCGAACCCCTTGAGCGCGCCGGTTTGAATCACGTAGTCCACGCGCAGGTCGCGCTCCCACTCGGTCTGGTCTTTGCCAACGCCGTTGGTGGCCTTGATGTCCTCGCCGCGCAGATAAGCGGCCGAGGCCTTCAGGCCTGGAACGCCCAGGGATGCGAAGTCGAAGGTGTACTGACCGAATGTGGTGTTCTCACCTGCACGCACGAAGCCGTTGATCATGGCGTCGGTGAACGAGTAGAAGCTCGAACCGCCGGCTCCTTCGTTGCGACCATTGCCGTCGACCACGCTGCCCTGGTTCAGGTAGACGAAACCACCGTCATCGCTGACTCGCTGATGGCCCAGCAAGAATGCGTTCGGACCCAGGGTGTAGGTGAACATGGCGCTCCAGGTCTGGTTATCCACCTCGCCCGGGTTCTTCGCATAACCGCCGTTGTTGTTGAAGCGGTAACCCGCATCACCGTTCTTGCCGTCGGAGCTGCTGTCGAAATAGCGCAGGTCAGTCTTGAACGACTGGGTGGCGCTGATCGGGTAGACGTGTACCAGGCCCAGGAAATGCTGCTTGTAGTAGTCTTCCAGATTGGCGTAGTAGTACTGCAGCATCAGGTCTTTGGTGACCTTCCAGTCAGCACCACCGTAACGGAATTTGTTGCTTTCTTCAGTGCCGCCAGCGACTGCCAGACCGGTGGTGTTCGACGACGCTCGACCCGCGGCGTGCTCGAGCTGGCCGGCGTTGAACGTGACGTTGTCGATTTCCTTCGAGGTGATGGTGCCGCCTTCGAAGGTCTGTGGCAGCAGGCGGCTGTCGTTCGCGATCAGTACCGGCATGCTCGGTTGCAAGGCACCACCGAGGTGGGCTTCGGTTTTCGAGATACGTGCCTTGACGTTACCGGCTACCCGGCTCCACGGGTCGGATGCCGAGCCGTCAGTGTCACTTGGGAAGAATGAGTTGTTGTCCGGGTGATGACCGCGACCACCGTCCAGATGAATGCCGACCAGCGCCTGGGCGTCAAAGCCGAAGCCGACCGTGCCTTGGGTGAAGCCCGACAGGTAGTCGAACTTGAGACCCTGAGCAGCTTCGCGCTGATCATTGGCGGCGCCTTCGCGAGTGTCGGCGTTGTAATACATGGTGCGAGAACTGACGGAAGCCTTGCTGTCTTCAATGAATCCGGCGGCGCCTGCCTGCTGCGCCATTACCCCTACGGCCACGGCCAAGGCCAAGGTGGACTTGTTCATTTTTTAAGCTCCTCTCGTTTCTAATTTTTGTATTCCTGGCCCTGGGTCAAATGCCCGGGATCCTAGGATTTGCGATTAGCGCCAGACCGTGACCTGCAAGTCAATCGTAACCGTATGTGACTACGACCATGGTCTAATCCCCGTGAATCCAGCGTCGGCAGATAAATGCGCTTTGCATAAATCCAATACGAAGCATCCGATGTTTTTTAATAGCCTTTAGGAACTGACCACAGCGCGCGGTCCGGTGAACGCGAGCCTATAAGCTAATACCTAAAAGATATTTATTGGCCGTTTTTTAGATCGATTAGATTTAACGGAAATCCGTATTTCCTCTCATCGAAGACCAGGCCATGACAATCAAGCGCGCACTATCCAATCCAATTGTTACAGTTTGTGTATCGGCTTTAATTTCTTTTAACGCCGTCGCCGCCAACCTGACCGTGGGATATCAGACCGGGATTGATCCCAGCAAGGTGCCGCAGGCCGACGGCCTGTATGAGAAAACCATTGGCCAGAAAATCGATTGGCGCCGCTTCAACAGCGGGCCGGAGGTGGTCACGGCCATTGCTTCCGGGGATGTGCAGATCGGGAATCTGGGCTCCAGCCCGCTGGCCGCCGCGGCTTCGCGGAACCTGCCAATCGTTGCCTTCATCGTTTCGGCGCAGATCAATGCCGCCGAGGCGCTGGTGGTCCGTAACGGGAGCGGGATCAATAAACCGGAAGATCTGATCGGCAAGACCATCGCCACGCCCTTCGTTTCCACCTCTCATTACAGCCTGCTCGGCGCACTGAAGCATTGGGGCCTGAGTACTTCGCAAGTGAAGGTGGTGAACCTGCAGCCGGCGGAAATTGCTGCTGCCTGGAAGCGTGGTGATATTGACGGGGCCTTCGTATGGTCGCCTGCCCTGGGCGAAATCCGCAAGACCGGCAAGACCCTGACCGATGCGGCCGAGGTTGGCCAATGGGGCGCTCCGACTTTCGAAGTGTGGGTGGCGCGCAAGGATTACGCAGAGAAGCACCCGGAAGTGATTGCCAGGTTCGCCAAGGTCACCCTGGACTCATTCGCTGACTACGCCGCGCATAAAGACACCTGGACTGCCGATTCGGTGCCGGTGCAGAAAATCGCTAAATTGACCGGGGCCAATGCCGCCGATGTGCCTGAACTGCTGGCCGGCTCGGCTTTCCCGGACGCCAAGGCACAGCAGACCACCGCGCTGCTGGAGGGCGGCACGGCCAAGGCGATTGGCGAGACCGCGAAGTTCCTGAAGGAACAGGGCAAAGTCGAGACGGTGCTGCCGGATTATTCGGCGTACGTCAGCTCTAAATACGTGGAATAAACGCGATCCCCCGTAGGAGCTGCCGCAGGCTGCGATCTTTTGACTTGTTTTTAGATCAAAAGATCGCAGCCTGCGGCAGCTCCTTGTATGTTGACCCAGCACCCAGCGAGAGAGGTCTAAGCTCGTTGGTGCTGACATACAAAGATGTGT